>DASZAI010000056.1:0-2025 GCA_035945295.1 Terriglobia bacterium
CTCCTACGCGATGAACAATTACTGGCATACCAATTTCCGCCGAGTGCAGAGTGGCGACTTCGTCTTTCGGTACACGTTGACGAGCGGACGTGACCTCGCGCCCGCGGACCTCGCGAGGATAGGACGTTCGGCCATGACTCCCCTGGAGCTTGGGCAACTGGTCAGCAACGACAAGTTCGGCAATCCCGAACGACCGCTCACGACCGCACCCACCAGCTTTCTCCGGGTGGACGCGGCGAATGTAGAAGTGGAGAATTGGAAAGTGGCCGAGGATGGTAACGGAACCATGGTACGCCTGCTCGAAACGGGAGGCATTGCGACCGCAGCGCACCTGACGCTGCCGCTCTTCAGTTTGCAGCGAGCATGGCTGGCCAATGCCGCCGAGGAAAACCAGGAGGAACTCAAAGTCACGGGTCATTCGGTGGAAGTGAATTTGAAGCCTCACGAAACGTTAACCTTACGCGTCCTCGCGTCCAAATTGTCTTAGCACGCAGCGCAGGTCGGAGGAAGTCCCGATGAAGCTCGGCTTGGGTCTCTACCGCCACATGCTCACCGCGGAAAACTATCGCTTCGCCCGGCAGTGTGGATGCACGCATGTGATCGCGCACCTCGTCGATTACTTCGATCAGGGCGAGGACAACGATCGAGAGAACCAGCCTACAGGTGGCCGGGGCGGCTGGGGACGGGCCGGTGATCCGAACAATCTCTGGACGGCCGAGGAGATGGTGGCGTTGAAGGAACAGGTCAATGCGGCGGACCTGGAACTGGCGGCCATTGAAAACTTTGATCCCGCGCACTGGTATGATGTCCTGCTCGACGGTCCTAACAAAGAGCGCCACTTGCAGAATATCAAGACCATCATCCGCAGCGTCGGGCGCGCCGGCATTCCAGTTATTGGCTATAACTTCTCCCTCGCTGGCGTCGCGGGAAGAATGAAAGGACGCTTTGCCCGGGGCGGCGCAATCTCGGTGGGTATGGAAGGTGTGGACGATACACCTATCCCCAACGGCATGGTTTGGAACATGGTGTATGACCCACATGCACCGCCGGGGATGGTTGGGCCGGTGACGCCGGAAGCATTGTGGCAGCGACTGAGGGATTTACTCGAAGCAGTGATTCCGGTTGCTGAAGAGGCGGGTGTGACGCTGGCGGCCCATCCTGATGACCCACCGGTGCCGGTGCTGCGCAGCCAGCCGAGGCTCGTTTATCAGCCGGGACTCTACCAGAAATTGCTTGATCTGAAACCAAGCCCGCGAAACGCGCTGGAGTTTTGCGTTGGCTCTCTGGCCGAGATGACCGAGGGAAATATATACGACGTGGTTGATTGCTACGGCCGGCAGGGGAAGATCGCGTATGTTCACCTGCGCAACGTGCACGGCAAGGCTCCCCACTACCGTGAGACGTTCGTGGACGATGGTGATGTCGATACGTTCCGGGTTCTGAGCATTCTGAAGAAAAACGGCTTCGATGGAGTGGTCATCCCGGACCACACTCCGCAGATGGCATGCCGGGCCCCGTGGCATGCAGGCATGGCTTACGCCCTCGGGTACATCCGGGCTCTTCTACAACGGCTTGATGGCGACACGTGACGATGGCGCGACTGGTGGCGGGTGTTCGCGGGCTTGAGTAGCGGCCTCGGCCTTACCGATATCGATCAGTTTGTCTCAACGCCGACGCGGGACACCTTATGGCCTTGGTTTCGATGACCCAACTGCTGATGGAGGCGCGCGCGGGTGGCTACGCGGTCTGCTATTGCGAGTCGTGGAACTTGGAGTCTTTTGTCGGCGTGGCGGAAGCCGCCGAAGAACTGGACGCGCCGATCGTAACGGGCTTCAATGGCGGCTTTCTGAGTCACCCTGGCAGGTCAAAGCCTGAGGATATCGCCTACTATGCGGGCATGGGACTTGCCTTGCGCGATTCTCCCATTCGTGCGGCATTCATGCTGAACGAAACCGACGATTTCGCCCAGATTGAACGGGCGATCGGGATGGGATTCAACGCCGTAATGGTGGAAAACGAACATCT
>DASZAI010000057.1:0-5112 GCA_035945295.1 Terriglobia bacterium
GCATGCAACACTTTCAACCGGTCCCGGTCTCGCGTGCTCATCACCAGCATCTCCTGTTTTCTCATCCCGCCAGTTTGACGGTTCCCAACAGGAACTTTCTACTTTGCTGGAATAGGAACTTCTCACGTTGCTGCGACACTACCAAGAAAGCGCTTGGCAGGGCGTCACTCTTTGGCTATACTCAAGCTGCGGGGTGGAGCAGTCAGGTAGCTCGTTGGGCTCATAACCCAAAGGTCGCTGGTTCAAATCCAGCCCCCGCAACCAACGGCATCATAAGCTTGGCGGGAATTGGAGGAAGGCCACAAACCCCCAAAACCCCCCATTAAGAAGAAACCGCGAGGGGAGCCGCTGCAATCGGCTCCCTTTTTTCTTGCTTCAGCACCATGCTCACGACCTTGCTGTTCGCCTCTCGCTTGATGTTCGGCATGGCTCTACCGTAGACGTTCATTGTGGTCGTGATGCTCGCGTGGCGCATCAGCTCTTGCTGCACTTTGAGAGGCGCGCCCGTGGCGTCCAACCACGAACGGTACGTGTGCCGGAACGTGTGCCAGCCTATCTCCTGCCCAACGCCGGCTGCGATCGCTGCCTTCTTCAGACGCTTCTTCTGAATCTGCCCTTGATGGTAAGGCCAACGGTCACGCAATACTTGGAGACTAGTCGGGGCCTGACGCAGGCAGCGCACGAGGCGTTGGGCGGCGCGCCCGGCACCAAGCCCTTAGTGGTCGACCCCTTCGCGGGTGGAGGCGCAATTCCAGTTGAGGCACTCCGCGTGGGAGCTGATACCTTTGCCAGCGACCTAATCCGGTTGCGGTATTGCTGAACAAGGTGATGCTGGAGTACGTGCCCAAGTATGGCCACCGGCTGGCTGATGAAGTCCGCAAGTGGGGCGAGTGGATGAAGAAGGAGGCCGAGAAGGAGCTGGCTGGCTTATATCCGCAAGGCTCCGATCAGTCTACTCCAATGGCCTACCTCTGGGCGCGGACAATTCAATGCGAGGGGCCTGGATGTGGCGCTGAGGTGCCCCTCATCCGATTGCTATGGCTTGCCAAGAAAGCAACCCGCTTCGTTGCTCTCAAACTTGTGCCCAGACCCAGGGCGAAATGTGTTGATTTCCGGATCATCGTCAAACAACGTGGCGGATGGATAGATCAGGACGACCCTGAGATGCGAATCGAAGACCCGAAGTTTGAAGGCACCGTCAAGCGAGGCTCCGCTACATGCCCTTGCTGCGGCTACACAACTCCTGTTACGCGAGTCCGCGAACAGCTCAAGGTTCGGAAAGGTGGCACTCAGGACGCCCGCCTCATGTGCGTAGTCGGATCACGTCAAGACGAGCAAGGCAGATCCTACAGGCTGCCAACTGACGCTGCTTCAAAGCGCTGGGCGAAGCCGCCGCTGAGTTGAAGCGCAGAATCAATATCCACAGCGGACCATTAAGTTTGGTGCCGAATGAAGAGATATCCTTGAATGAAATACGGCGGATCAGCCCGCCCATCTATGGCATCCTCGGTGGTCACCTCAAAAGCGGCCATTGATGGTCACCTGAAAACCGGCCAACGGAGTTGGTCCGAGACTGAGTTGTTTTACCCTGTTTGTTTCCGTTCAGGCAAATCAATTTTAGAAGCTTCTGCGAGGGTTAGCGGATCTCGCCGATGCGCTGCCCCTGCAGATACTTCCTCCCAACCTCAGCGTCGATCACGATCCTCTTGTTCTGGAACAGCATCACAATGTCAGAGCCGCCGAAGAGAAAGTAGCCGAACTCGTCGCCCTTCTGCAGCTTGGCGCCAACCTCGGGCGTCAGGTTGACTGAGGAAACGGCGCCCATCCCGACCGGCAGCACGGCCACGAGCCCCATCTCGGGTGAGTCGATGACGATCAGGCCGCGTTCCTGGTCGTACTGGTAGGTGTCCCCGTCGATAATCTGGAGTCTGCCGTCTGCCCTGCGGATCAAGTTCAAGTAGACCCGGCCCTGGATTTTGCGGACTTCCTTGATCTCCCCGGCGACAGGTACGTGGTAGCGGTGATAGTCGTCGACGTTCAGGAAACTGTGGGTGTAGATGCCGTTCTTGAAGGCGTCCTGGTACGGGCTGCCATCCAGTAGCTTCGCGATCGGCCACGTAACGCCCTTGACCGTGACCTTCGAGTTCGCGTCGATGTCCCACTTACCGGCGAAGACCGAATCGGCCGGCGACACGATCACCTTGTCGTCGCGGGACTCCGCGATCGGCCGCTTGCCGGGCTTCACCTCACGTGCAAAGAACTGGTTGAAGGTCAGCCAGCCGCTCGGTTCGACGACGTAGTCGTCCATGTGGTAATTGGGGAGCGCCGAGTAGGAGGGGATTCCCGCTGCCGACGCGGGCGTGTCCAGGAACTCGCCTCGCGCCTTCACGTATTTCTTCATCCAGGCGTTGAAGCTCTCGTCACGATTCAACCGATCCTCCGGCACCTGGTTGATGATGTAGGGGACCTTGAGGGACTTGGGACCCGTCTCGGGGTAGGTCGGGACCGCCGAGACAAGACCGTCCAAATGGTCCAGGAACGCTTCGGTGTTCTCGATGCCCTTGAGGTCCGCCGTCCGGATCGCGCCTTCGAGCGCCGCCCGCAAGTCTGGTCGCGTGTGCAGCAGTTGGACCAGGTCCTCGACGACCGGGACATGCCGAGTCGATTGCTTTGGCGTCTGATCACTGGCGCCGAAAGATACGGCGACAAGAGAGAGAACTATACCCAGCACGGATACCCGCCACGTGTTGCTCAGGAGCACGCTCACTGATCGGTACCCCGGCCTGAATATCCTGTCAGATCCAATGTTTTTATCCCACCTGCCCGGCCTCAGGCAAGCTTGTTTACGTTCGCCAGCTTCGTGGGCCGCATTTTAGCAGGTGTCCGTGGTGAAGGAGGCGGTCGAGCATGGCGCTCACCGCAGCGGCGTCGCCCAACAACTTGCCCCAGTCTTCCACGGGCCGGTTCGAAGTCACCAGCGTACTCGTCCGCTCGTAACGCCGCATGATCAGCTCCAGGAGTTCCTCGGCCGCCGTCAGGGGCAGCTTGCGCATTCCGAAATCGTCGAGGATCAACAGCGGTACAGTCACCAGCGACTCCAGACATTCTTTGCGGGTGCCGTCGAGGGTCGCTTCGGCAAGCTCATCGAGCAGGGTATGAGTTTCATGGTACAGGACGCGATACCCCTGCTGGATGACGGCTTGGCCGATGGCCTGCGCCAGGTGGCTTTTCCCGCTGCCGGGTGGACCGAGAAAGAGTGCATCCTCACGCCGGGCAATAAAGGTGCCGCTGGCCAGTTCAAAGACCAAGCTGCGATTCATTTTCTTGTTGAAGGCGAAGTCAAAGTTGTCGAGGGTCTTGAGCGGATCGCGGAACTGGGCCTGCTTGCGCCGGCGCTCCAGTAGCCGGTCGGCGCGACGGGTGAGTTCATCGGTGACCAGGCAGGAGATCAGGTCCAAGGGCGCCATCGATTCGGCCTGGGCCTGACGCAGGCGTGTTTCCAGTACCGCCGCCATGCCCCCCAGACGTAGCTGTCGTAAAGCACGATTTAACTCGACCAGGTTCATTGCATCTCCTCTCTGTAAGTTGGGCTAAACTCTCTGGCGGCCGGGGCGGAGGATAGGGCAACGCAGGGATGCGACCTGAGCGCCGACCCCGGGGCCGGGATTGATGGGGAGCGAGCGAACCTCGCTCCCCCAGTCCAGATCAATCCTGGCCGGAAAGCGATAAATCCTGGGGTCTGGGGCGAAGCCCCAGCAGTTTTCATCCTCACCGCTGCACCCCCTGAGAAGCCCGCGGCACGTCGCGCATCGTTTCGAAAAGCGAACCCTGCCTCTCTTGTTCCTGCATGCGCTGCTGAATGAGATCGCGGTAGTGTGTCAGTTCACGAATGAGCGGATCGACTTGCTGCAAGGTGAACGGTGCCTGGGGGCGTCGTTCCAGATAGCGGCGTACGAAGCGGTATTCGTGAACGCCCAGTTCGAGGGCCACTGTGCAAGCTTCCTCGACCGCAGCCAAGCCGAACTTCTTGGCCAGAGCGAGTACACCCAGCATGCGGCGCACGCCCCGTTCTCCTTGCTGGCGATGAATGGCTTGGCAGAAGGCGCCGATGTGAGCGCCGGCGCGTTCCGCCCTCGCCAGCAACTGCACTGTGCCGAGCGGTGTTCGCCTGGGGTAATCTTCCTTCTCGATCCGATACCCACCGCGTTTCTGGCGGATGTGCTCACGCAGGAGTTCTCCGGTGCGGGGATCAATGAGGCGGACGTAGAGGTCGTTCCACTGCACGTTGACCAGCCGCCCGATCCAGCCGGGCGGAGCGCCGTAATAGGCCGCCTCGACCTCCACGCAGCCGTCCAGATGCACGGTCCGCTGGCCATACTGGTAATAGCGGAAGGGCTCGATCGGCAGGGGCAGGAGAGCCGACCTCTCCTCGGCAAACATGGCCGCGACTTGCCGCTTCGTGGTGCCGTGGATGCGCGTGTCGGCCCAATGAGCTTCCCAACGATCCAGGTAAGTCTGGGCTTCCTCCAAGCTCTCGAAGCGCAGGCCCTTCAGGGGAGTTCTTTGGGTGTGGCCGATGCCCGATTCCACCTTCCCTTTGCGGTTCGGATCCTGAACACGGCAAGGCAGAGCGACCGCGCCATAGTGGGCGAGCACGTCACGGTAGAGCGGATTTAGAGTGGGATCGTAGATGTCGGGGATCAGGACGCCCTCGCGCAGGTTGTCAAGGACCACGACTCTCGTCGCGCCGCCTAACCGCCGAAAGGCCTTCTCGTGCAGTTCCGCCCAGGTGCGCGAGCTGGAGCGGAACACCGGCAGGCGGACCGCCTTGCGACTGTATCCCAGGGTCATCACGAAGAGCCGGGTGCGCCGGTACTTGCCACTTTGGGGATCGCGTACCATGGGGCCCGTGCCGAAATCGACTTGCGCCTCTTCGCCGGGGCCGGTCATCGTGACCGCCCCGGCGAAGAGGCTGTCAAGGCAAAGTAGAAAGTTCCTAATCTGAGCAAAGTAGAAAGTTCCGCTTTGCGGTGTCGGGCGGCTAACCGGAGGAGCCCGTAGGGCGACGGAGGTTAGCCGCCCAACACCGTCACCCCTCACCCCGCGCCACTC
>DASZAI010000058.1:0-5661 GCA_035945295.1 Terriglobia bacterium
CTCCTACGCGATGAACAATTACTGGCATACCAATTTCCGCCGAGTGCAGAGTGGCGACTTCGTCTTTCGGTACACGTTGACGAGCGGACGTGACCTCGCGCCCGCGGACCTCGCGAGGATAGGACGTTCGGCCATGACTCCTCTGGAGCTTGGGCAACTGGTCAGCAATGACAAATTTGGAGATCCCGAGCGACCGCTCACCACGGCGCCGACCCGCTTCCTCTACGTGGATGCCGCGAATGTGGCCGTCGAGAACTGGAAAGTGGCCGAGGACAGTAACGGAACAGTGGTACGCCTGCTCGAAGCCGGAGGCGTCGCGACAACAGCGCATCTGACTCTGCCGCTCTTCAGTATGAAGCGGGTGTGGCTGACCAATGCCGCCGAGGAAAACCAGGAGGAGCTCAAGGTCAACGGTCATTCAGTGGAAGTGAACTTGAAGCCCCACGAAACCTTAACTCTGCGGATCCTCGCGCCAAAATTGCCTTAGCGATTTGGTGCGGCATCTGGGCGATATGACTCCAGCGCTGGAGATGCGGTTAACCTTCGAGACGGGGAAGCCCGATCACATCGTTTGCGCTCGAAAGCTCCCTTCGAGGAGACGGCTTTGCAGCGCGGAGGGGAGGAAGTCCCGATGAAACTAGGCTTGGGTTTCTACCGCCACATGCTCACCGCGGAAAACTATCGCTTCGCCCGGCAGTGTGGATGCACGCATGTGATCGCGCACCTCGTCGATTACTTCGATCAGGGCGAGGACAACGATCGAGAGAACCAGCCTACAGGTAGCCGGGGTGGCTGGGGACGGGCCGGCGATCCGAACAGGCTATGGGCGGTCCAGGAGTTGGTGGAGTTGAAGGAACAGGTCAAAGTAGCAGGTTTGGAGCTCGCGGCTGTCGAGAACTTTGACCCAGCGCACTGGCATGATGTCCTGCTCGACGGTCCCAAGAAAGAGCAGCACTTGCAGAATATCAAAACCATAATCCGCAATGTCGGGCATGCCGGCATTCCAGTCATTGGCTATAACTTCTCTCTCGCCGGTGTCGCGGGAAGAATGAAAGGACGCTTTGCCCGTGGCGGCGCAATTTCGGTGGGTATGGAGGGTTTGGACGAAACTCCAATTCCCAGAGGTATGGTATGGAACATGGTGTACGACCCACACTCACCGCCGGGGACCGTCGAGCCCGTGACGTCGGAAACATTGTGGCAGCGACTGGGGGACTTTCTCGAGGTGGTGATGCCGGTGGCCGAAGAGGCGGGCGTGACGCTGGCAGCTCATCCTGACGATCCGCCGGTGCCAGTGCTTCGAGGCCAGCCGAGGCTCCTTTACCAACCGCGGCTTTACCAGAAATTGCTTGATCTGAAACCAAGCCCGCGAAACGCGCTGGAGTTTTGCGTTGGCTCCCTGGCCGAGATGACCGAGGGAAATATATACGACGTGGTTGATTGCTACAGCCGGCAGGGGAAGATCGCGTATGTTCACCTGCGCAACGTGCACGGCAAGGCTCCCCACTACCGTGAGACGTTCGTGGACGATGGTGATGTCGATATGTTCCGGGTGCTGAGCATTCTGAAGAAAAACGGCTTCGATGGAGTGGTCATCCCAGACCACACTCCGCAGATGGCATGCCGGGCCCCGTGGCATGCAGGCATGGCTTACGCCCTCGGGTACATCCGGGCTCTTCTACAACGGCTTGATGGCGAAATGTGACGATGACGCCTCTCGAGACGGATGTTCGCGAGCCCGAATGAGTTCTGACGAGGAGATAGCGTGAGTCAACTTCGTTCCTTGAACGCGCTGGGCATTCTGCTGGCCGTTGGATGTTGGTGTTGGCTAAGCCCTCGAGCTCTTTACGGCCAGGAGAAGACGCTCTGGCATATCGGGGAGTTTGACCAGTCCTCCGAAGAGTTCGGAGTGAGCTTTGGTTTCGGCTCACTGTCATCAGCCCAACCTGATCCTGTGTATCATGTCGGCGCCAGCGACTGGAAGAAGGATTGGTCCGGTTTCCAGCCGGGCTCAGCCAATGGATTGGCCGGCGGGCGCGAACACCCCTTTACCGTGTTATTTCCGCTGGAGGGTCACCCCAAAGGCCTTTACAAGTTGACGGTTGGGGTCCTGCCGTACATGCCCCGCCGGCCTAATCTTCGCGTCGACGTGAACGGAAAGCGGGGTATGTATTATCTACGGCCTCGCCTCAGTTATGACCTGGGCAATTTCCCCACCGCCTTCATCCCCCAGTACTCTTACCAGCGATTGACCATTGAGATCCCGCCGGCCTTCCTCCAGCCAGGCGAAAACAAGCTGGTCTTGACGTGCTTGGATGATCCCGCGATGCCGGAGAACAGTTATGGAACAGTCGGGATCGGTGATTCAGGCATTTTCTACGATGCCTTGAAGCTCTCTCAAGACCCCAGTGGCAAGTTCTCGCCAGCCGAGATCCAGGGATCCACCACTCCCACGGTCTTCTATAAGCAGACTGGCAAAGGGCTCACCGAGGTGGTGGAAGCCATCGTTCGACTGAACCGGAAGATTTCCCAGGGTCGGGTTGAGCTCGATTGCAACAATTGGCACCAGTCAATCAGCTTGTCTTCGCAACCCGATTTCGGCGAGCAACTCATCGCCTTCGAGGTCCCGGAGTGGAGCGCAACGGCCAACGCCCGTCTACGGATCCAAGCAGGCGGGACGCGCACTTTTGAAGTGAGCTTGCAAGCGCAGCGCAAGTGGACGGTCTACGTCGTGCCCCACACCCATCTCGATATCGGTTACACGGATTATCAGGGTAAAGTGACCGAAGCCCAGCCGCGGGTTCTTGATCAGGCTGCCGAACTGATCCGGCAGCACCCCGAGTTCCGCTTTTCGATGGACGCTTCCTGGAACATGGAGCAACTCCTGGATACGCGCTCGAAAGCGAAACAGGATGAGATCCTGGACCTGATTCGACGCGACCAGGTCATGATGCCGGTGCAGTATTGCAACATGCTGACGGGATACGCTTCCCTCGAGACGCTCTACCGTTCGCTCTACTTCTCGAAGTCGCTGGCGCGCCGCGAGGGGCTTCCTTTCGAATACGCGAACATCACCGATGTCCCCTCCTACACAGGCTCCTACCCGTCGGTGCTGGCCAGCGCGGGTGTGAAATACTGGATCGCGGCGGGAAACAACTGGCGTGCACCGTTTCTGATTTACGGCAGATGGAATGAGAAGTCTCCATTCTGGTGGAAAGGGCCCGACGGCAAGAAGGTGCTCTTCTGGTATTCGCGCCATTACATGCAGATCGAGAGTCTGTTTGCTCTTCCTCCGGTACTTCCGGCCGTCCGCGACTCCCTGCCGGTCTTTTTGCAAGCCTATGATCGGCCTGAATACAAACCGGACGCGGTGCTGGTCTACGGGACTCAGGCCGAGAACACCGATCTGGTTCCGGGCGCCGCAACGTTCGTTCAGGCTTGGGACCGCGATTACGCCTACCCCAAGCTGCAATATGCCACCTTCCCCGATTTCTTCAAGTACATCAGCGGCCATTACGGCAACAATTTGCCAACCTACCAAGGCGATGGAGGCCCCTATTGGGAAGACGGCGTCGGCAGTGATGCATTCTATGCCGCGGAGGATCGCGAGAACCAGGAGCGGGCGCTTTCGGCCGAGACCCTCTCGAGCTTGACGCACATCCTCAATCCCGACCTGCACCCGCCCAAAGAACTCACCGACGATATCTGGCGCAATATCGTGCTATTTGCGGAGCATACCTGGGCCTCGTGGAATTCTTTGACCCAGCCCGACCACGCCGAAACCATCAAGCAGCTTGATGTGAAGGACAGCCGAGCCACCACGGCAAGATTGGAGATCAATGATCTGATGAACCGATCTCTCAGTCAGTTGGGGGATCAAGTACACGTGCCGGCAGACACCCTGATTGTGTTCAATTCTCTCAGTTGGCAGCGCGACGCCGTCGTCGAGGCTGACCTGTTTGACCACGCGAAACTTAAAGACCTCACGATGGGCGAGAACGTTCCGTTCGAGGTGCTTTGGGCAAAGCAGGGGTTCCTGCACGTGCGCTTTCTCGCCAAAGACCTGCCTTCGGTGGGGTACAAATGCTACGCGATCAGCTACAACGAATCCGATCCGATTGCACCGCCCGCGACAGAAGTGAAGCATGACCGGGCGGTTGAGAACTCCTTCTACCGGGTTACTCTGGACCCGGCGAGCGGAGCAGTCGCGAGTATCTTTGACAAACAACTGAATCGCGAGATTGTGGATAACAAGAGTCCGTACAAGTTCGACCAGTACCTCTACGTAACGGGCGGAGACGGGAACACGCAGATCATGCGCCCGATCAGCACCTGGCCCAAAGCGCAGTTGACCGTCCATTCTGCCGCCGAGGGCGAGTTGGCCGGCGTAACCAGGATTCCGTTCGGGCAATCGATTCGCCTGCGCAGCCGGGCGCCCAATACACCGCGGATCGAAACCGAAATACTGTTGTTCGACTACGCGAAGAAGATCGAGTTCATCAACCGCGTGACCAAAGAGTCTGTGACCGCGAAGGAGGGCGTGTATTTCGCATTTCCCGTCGCGACCAGGTCGCCCCAGTTCGCTTACGCCACTCAACAAGAATGGATTGATCCCGCCCGCGACTTGATGAAGGGCGCGAGCCTCGAGTGGTTTAGTGTCCAGAAATGGATGGCGTCGCGTGATCGTGATCTTACGGTGGGAATCAGCGCGCCGGATGCGCCGCTCGCGAGTCTAGGGGACATCAATCGCGGCATATGGCCCTCCGAATTTCAACCCAAGAGCTCCACCCTCTTTTCCTACGTCATGAACAATTACTGGGACACGAACTATCGTGCCGCACAAGGCGGCGAATTCACCTTTCGATATTCCATGACGAGCACTGCCAACCTGGATCCGGCAGCGCTCACGCGGCTCGGCTGGGAGAGTATGCGTCCCGTCGAGGTGGACTACGTCGTAGGCCAGGACAAAGTCGGCAATCCGCCGCGGCGGCTTCCCGCCGAGGGCGCGAGTTTTCTCGAAATGAATCAACCGGATGTCGTTCTCGTTGATTGGAAAATCAGCGAGGACGGCCGGGGTACGGTCCTCCGCCTTCAGGAGACATCCGGCAACGCCACGACGACGGAGCTGAAGTTCCCACGCACGAGCATCAAGTCAGCGACCCTTTGCAACGGCCTCGAAGACGACGTCCAACCGTTGAAAGTTGAGGACAACTCGGTCAAGCTGGCTTTCCAACCGAACGAGGTGCTGACCGTGCGTGTTCAGTAGCGGCCTCCACGTTGCCGATATCGATCAGTTTCTTTCAGCGCTGACGCGGGAAACTTCATGGCCCTGGTTTCGATGACCCAACTGCTGATGGAGGCGCGCGCGGGTGGCTACGCGGTCTGCTATTGCGAGTCGTGGAACTTGGAGTCTTTGGTCGGCGTGGCGCAAGCGGCCGAAGAACTTGACGCGCCGGTCGTAACGGGTTTTAATGGCGCCTTTCTGAGCCATCCGGGCAGGTCAGAACCTGAGGATATCGGCTACTATGCGGGCATGGGACTTGCCTTGCGCGATTCTCCCATTCGTGCGGCATTCATGCTGAACGAAACCGACGATTTCGCCCAGATTGAACGGGCGATCGGGATGGGATTCAACGCCGTAATGGTGGAAAACGAACATCT
>DASZAI010000059.1:0-48273 GCA_035945295.1 Terriglobia bacterium
ATGGCGATTTGCTGAAAGCTTGGGTGATAATCGCATGCGATAATCTTCATCGCTGGCTCCTTTCTCCCCGAGTCTTGGCCTTCGGACAACCCAAGCTTACTCGGGTTCGGGACGGAGCCAGCGTCGTCATTCAATCAGCGCGAAGGTCAGCCTGACCAATGAAGGAACGAACCTGACGATTTCAACCACATCGGGGGCTGACGGCAGCTACCTTTTCACCCCTGTAAGAATCGGGACCTACGCCGTGGCAGCCGAGGCGACCGGATTCCAAAAGGTCACCCAAGTCCACCTGACGCTGAATATTGACCAACAGTTGGTGGTGAATCTCACGCTCAAGCCGGGCGCCGTGACGCAGACGGTCGAAGTGACCGCCGCTCCGCCGGTGTTGCAGACGCAAAGCTCTTCCGTGGGTCAAGTGGTTGGGAGCCGAGAAGTCAATGACCTGCCTTTGAACGGACGCAATTTCACCTTCCTCGCCCAGCTTGTCGTGGGCGTCAATACTCCCCAGGCGGATACGCGGGGCAATGCGGCAACCGGCGCCTTCGCGGCCAACGGGTTGAGGCCCGCTCAAAACAACTACTTGCTCGACGGGATTGACAACAACGAGGACACCGTCGACTTCCTGAACGGCACGAATTACGTCGTGCTGCCTCCGGTGGATGCCATCCAGGAGTTCAAGGTCCAAACATCCGATTACAGCGCGCAATACGGCCGCTCGGGGGCCGCCATTCTGAACGCCACCATCAAATCGGGGACGAATGACCTTCACGGCGACCTCTTTGAATTCTTCCGCAACGATAAGCTCGATGCCGCAGACTTCTTTGAGGACTCAGGAGGCGTGCAGAAGGGTGAGTTCCGGTTGAACCAGTTTGGCTTCACCGTCGGCGGACCGGTGGTGATTCCGCACGTCTATGACGGCCACAACAAGCTTTTCTTCTTCGGAGACTACGAAGGAACGCGCAGGCGGCAAGGCGGCGTTTTCACCACATCCGTTCCCACACCCCTCGAGAGAAGCAGTGGGTTTACGAATCTTTCAGACCTCATCACGGGGCAGGCGGGCAGCGGTACGCACACGGACGACTTGGGCCGGACCGTGCCCTTTGGAACGGTTTTCGATCCCGCGACCACTAGAGCAGTCACCGCAGGTCAGGTCGACCCGGTCTCGGGCCTCGTGGCGACGGGAACAGGCTACGTCCGCGACCCGTTTGGCACTTGCGCGCCCAGCACTCTGAACTTCACTCTCGCGGCTTGCGGCTTGAACATGATCCCGGCCGGTCGGCTCGATCCGAACGCGCTCAAGCTTTTAGGACTGTTTCCCGCTGCGAACGGGTCGAGTCTTTTCGGCAACTATACGGTGTCTCCGGTTCTTCGAGAAAAGCGCGACGCGTTCGACACCCGTCTTGACTTTAACAAGAGCGAGAAAGACCAGATTTTCGGGCGCTTCAGCTATGTGAACGATCCACAATTCATTCCAGGCCCCTTCACGGGGATTGCGGACGGCGGAGCGTTCCAGCAGGGCGATCAGGGCGCCATCTCGATTCAGGGGGCACTGAGCTGGACCCACACATTTTCGGGAAGTACCATCAACGAGGCGCGGCTCGGGGAAAACCGCATCCGTACCTCGCGTTTCGGCCCTGTCGCCACCCAGTTCGGGATTCCCGCCCAGTACGGCATCTCCTCCAGCATCCCACAATGTTGTGAAAATGGCGGCCTGCCGGCTTTCGGCATCAGTGGACTAAACACGCTGGGAAGCAACGCCTTCCTGCCTTCCGATGAGGTCAGCCAGACGACCCAGGTCACCGACAACTTCACCAAGATCTATGGCAAGCACAGTTTCAAGGCGGGCATGGAATACCAGCACGTCAAATACTCAACCCTCCAACCGCCCTGGTCACACGGTCAGTACAATTACGATGGCGTCTACACCAACATCCCCGATGGCCCGACCGACAACACGGGCCCTGCTCAGTTTGTGCTTCTTCCTTGCCCTGGACCGACGCCGGCAGGCACTCCTTCAGGCTGCCCTAGCATACCGAATGCCGTCCCCAACGTCGGCGGAACGGACGCGGTCTTTACTTCGAATATTTCGCTGACGGACGATGGAAAGAACTATTGGGGCACCTATTTCGAGGACGATTGGAAGATAACCTCCAAACTGACCCTGAACCTCGGAGTGCGCTGGGACTATTTCGGCCAGACCTATGAGCATTTCGGCGCCCAGGCTAACTGGGTTCCGGGCGCGCCGGGCACGGGCACGGCGCTCGGCACCGGAGCCCAATACCTGATTCCCTCCAAGCGCAAGGGCGATGTCCTGTCTCCGAGCTTCATCCAGCTCATGGCACAGGACGGCATCGCCGTCAAGTACATTGATAATCCCAGTTTAGGCGTCTCCCAGAAGACGAATTTTTCGCCACGCGTTGGGTTCGCTTATCAGATTAGCCCAAAGCTGGTAGCGCGCGGAGGCTATGGCATTTTCTACGGCGGGTTTGAGAACCGGGGGTTCTCGCCCAATATCGGCGAAAACTATCCCTTCCAGTTCAATTTTTCGTTCTTCAACCCGAATGGAGAAACGCCCATCTCGGCAGCGACATTTCCCAGCTTCGCCGGAACACCTTGCGCCAATGCGTTTAGTTTTGAAAGCGGGTTCGACTGTACACCGCTCCAGACCTCCTTGGTGCAGGCGTCAGGCCTCTCGCTTCGGGGCATCCAGTACAACTATCAAACGCCCTACACCATGGGCTACAACTTGACGTTTCAATATGAAATAGCGCCGAGCACGACCTTGTCGCTGGGCTATGTTGGGAATACGGCTCGCCACCTGGAGGTGTTCCCCGGGGCCAACGAAGTGTCACAGGTACTGCTCCCCAACACGAACATCTTCGCGACCTCGGCGCCGGGAAAGGGTTTATACATTCCGTACCCGGACTTCGGATCCGGGGGCAGCTACGCCGCGACGGAGGGAGACAGTTATTACCATAGTCTGCAAACGTCTCTGGAGAAGCACTATTCGAACGGCATGAATTTCCTCGGCACCTACACGTATTCAAGGTGCCGGAGCGACTCCGGAGACCTGCTCAATGGGGGATCGATCGGGTATCGCGCTCCCTACATCCCGGGCTTCGGGATCCAGCATGATTACGGGGACTGCGACTTCGACATTCGCCACGTCGTTCACTTCAGCGGCGGATACGAGCTTCCCCTCGGCAAGGGCAAACGCTACCTGTCTAGCAGCAGCGGGGCGGTGAACCAAATCCTCGGTGGGTGGAGCACGCAGGGGATCGTAACGCTCGAGGGCGGCCAGCCGATGACCCTCGGCTGCGCGCAGGGAACTGCCGCCAGCGTTGGCTGCAACGATTTCATCATTCCCGGCGTCGACCGGCATGGTTCGGGAGCTCCCGATCATTTCCTGAACGCCGCCGCCTTTACGCAGCCGTGCCCGCCAGCGGGGTTTACCCAGCCAACCCGTTGTGTTCCTGGCATTTCGGGAATCGGATTGCTGGGCGGGGCGAACAGCCAGGTGTCGGGCCCTGCTATTGGCCGGCTCGACTTCTCGTTGTTCAAGAACTTTCAGATCACCGAACGCTACCGGATGGAACTCCGCAGCGAGTTCTTTAACATCCTCAACCATCCAACCTTCAATGCCCCAGGGTTCGGCGGCAACGGAGTAGTCGCCATCGGAGGATCAACCGATTACACCAACTCGAACTTCGGCAAGATTGGCTCGACGCGATTCCCGTTTAACGACCCGCGCCAGATCCAGTTTGCTTTGAAGCTTTATTTCTAATTGACAACGAAACTCCACACCAAGGGCGCTTCCCGCGGGAGGCGCCCTTTGATTTTTTTCAGTCGCTGTGAAAAGGTACGATTCCGGCTCCCCGGCGCGATGTCCGGCCCCCAGGACTCCTCGGGAGTCGTTCAAGCATCTTCTTCTCCTTGCGTTTAGTTCCTCTCCCTGCCGTTGGTTCCCCTCGCTGCTCCGAGGCGGTGTAAGATGAAAGTTATGTCGCGAATGCCGCGGCTCGCGGTGGCTCTTTTTTCCGGTGTGGCGTTATGGGCAGGGATGAGCTCCGCCGCGCACGGAGTGCAAGCACATGACGTCCTCGACCGCCAGTTCCAGTCCGCCGTGGAGCATTACAACTCGGGGCGATACCAGGACGCCGCTCGGGAGCTCGAGACTCTGGTGAAGAGCCAGCCCGCGAGCTTCGACGTTCAGGAACTCCTGGGGCTCGTTTACTCCGCCCAAGGCAAGGAACAGGCGGCGCGGCCGCACTTCGAAAAAGCCGTTCAACTGAAGCCGGATTCCGGGGCGGCGCGAGCTAACCTGGCGGTCAATCTTTCGAAGCTCGGGGAGAACGGCCCGGCCGAACTACAGTTCAAGAGAGCGGTCGCGCTCGAGCCGCACAACTACGAAGCGAACCACGATTTCGGCGAATTCTACGTGCGGGCGGGGAATCTGCGGGCGGCTATCCCTTATCTCGAAGAAGCCGAGCGGCAGGATCCTTCAGCTTACGAAAACGGCTACGACTTGGCTCTAGCCTACGAGCAAACGAACCAGATGAAGTCCGCTCAGCGGCTGATTCAGCAAATGCTTGAAAGAAAAGACACCGCGGAACTGCACAACCTGCTTGCCGAGGCGGACGAGAGGACGGGCGACTTTGTGACGGCCGCGAACGAGTACGAGCGGGCCGCACACATGGACCCCAGCGAATCTAACCTCTTCGATTGGGGCAGCGAACTTCTCCTGCACCACACCCTGGACCCCGCCATTCAAGTCTTTTCGCAAGGAGTGGAACATTATCCGGATTCGTCCCGCCTGGCGGTTGGCCTTGGGTTGGCGTTCTTCTTGCGCGGGAGCTATGACGACGCTGTGAAAGCCCTTCTCCGCGCGACCGACCTCACCCCTTCGGACGCGCGCGCCTACTACTTCTTGAGCAAAGCTTATGATATGGCGCCGGGCCAGGCCGATGACGTGATTCAGCATTTTCAGCGTTTTTCGCAACTTCAACCGCAGAACGCCAGAGCCGACTTCTATTACGCGATGAGCCTTTGGAAAGGCAAGCAGGCCCAGAGCTCTGGTGCGTGGGTGGACCAGGTGGAGTCTCTCTTGAAAAGAGCCGTCTCGCTCGATCCTTCCCTCGCCGACGCTCATCTTCAGCTCGGGAATCTCTACTCCCAAGAGCGCAAGTACGCCGAGGCCGTGCCCGAATATCAGCGGGCTCTAGCGCTTGACCCCAATGTTCCGGACGCTCACTACCGGCTGGGCCAGGCTTATGTTCACTTGGATCAGAAGGAGCTGGCGCAGAAAGAATTTCAGGCCCACAAGGAGTTGTACGAAAAGCATTTGGTGAAAATCGACGAGCAACGCACGAAGATCCGGCAGTTCATCTATTCGATGAAGGGAGAGCATGCCGGATCTTGATAGGTAGCCAGCCAACTCGGTCCCAGTCCCGCGTACTCGGTGTCATCCCGAGCGAAGCGAAGGATCCGCTTTTGAATCAACAGCAGATTCTTCCTTCGCTCCGCTCAGGATCTCCTACGGCTCCTCAGAATGCCATCGTCTGCGAGGGCTCGGCCTCCCGAAATTAGGACTGTACTCGCTCCACAAAAAAAATTATCCACGGAATAAAAACTATTCATTTCACAAGCCCCCTACCCCCCATCACAATGGCAGATGCCTCTTTTTGACAGGGACTGGACCGAATGGCGACCCAATCGGATGGCAACTGGTGTAACTACGGGCTATACCGGCGCGAGGAGCACGACGCGTGCGGTGTGGGGTTCGTGGCTCAACTCGGCGAGCCGGCCTCGCACCGCGTGGTCGAGCAGGCGCTGGAATGTCTGGCGTGCCTTACCCATCGCGGCGCCGTTGATGCCGACGGCGCGAGCGGCGACGGCGCGGGCATCATGGTTCAGTTGCCGACTGCCTTCTTCGCGCGCCAAGTTTCAAGAGTAAATCCCCACTTCAGGTTCGAAGGCAAGACTCCACCGAAGCTTGCGGTTGGCGTGTTCTTCCTGCCGGCGGACGACTCCGAGCGCGACGCCGCGATGTCCGTCGCGGAGACGGTGGTCCGCCAGCGTGGCCTCGAATTCGTCGGCTGGCGGCCTGTACCCTTGGAAACCAGCGTCCTCGGCCGGCAGGCGCGCGAGACGCTACCAGCCATCTGGCATCTGCTCATCGCGCAACCCCGGACTGGCGCTCGTCCTCCGGCTGGCCACCATGACCATGCTGGCCCGGACAAGCCGTCTGACGCAGCAAGCTCCACCCAAAGCGAGCGCGAATTTGAACAGCACTTGTACGTGGTGCGCAAGGAAATCGAGCGCCGCTGGATGGAGGAGGGCGTCCGGAGCAGCT
This sequence comes from Terriglobia bacterium, assembly GCA_035945295.1. GTDB lineage: Bacteria > Acidobacteriota > Terriglobia > UBA7540 > UBA7540 > QHZK01. The sequence goes on from DASZAI010000059.1 coordinate 6,353, forward strand.
ACATCCCGTCGTTTTCCTCGCGCAACATCGCCTACAAGGGACTGCTTTCGCCCTCGCAACTCGGTGTCTTCTACCAGGACCTCCAGCAGCCGGACTTCGTCGCTTCGGCGGCGCTTTTCCATCAGCGATTCAGCACCAACACTTCGCCCAGTTGGTCTCTGGCGCAACCGTTCCGTCTGGTGGCGCACAACGGGGAGATCAACACGCTGCTCGGCAATCGCAACTGGATGCGCGCGCGCGAGGCGGTGCTCGAACATCCCACCTGGGGTGCGGACGTCGAGTGGTTGAAGCCGGTCATTCAGCCGGCGGGCAGCGACTCGGCGAGCTTCGACAACGCCCTCGAACTGCTGACGCGCTCCGGCCGCACCGTCCATCACGCGCTGCTGATGATGATTCCCGAGGCGTGGGAAAGCTCGGTCGAGATCCCCTCCGACGTCAAGGCGTTCTACCATTACCACTCCTGCCTGATGGAACCGTGGGACGGCCCGGCGGCCATGGCCTTTCTCGACGGCTACGTGGTGGGCGCGGCGCTTGACCGCAACGGACTGCGGCCCGCTCGCTACACCATCACGCATGACGGCTTGGTGATCATGGGCTCGGAGGTTGGAATCCTCGCGATCGAGCCCGAGCGCGTCAAAGAGAAGGGACGCCTGGGTCCTGGGCAGATCTTCCTCGTCGACCTCGCCCACCAGAAGATATTCAAGAATGAGCAGGTGAAGCGACAGGTCTCGCACGGCCGCAAGTATCGCCGGTGGATTACCCGCAACATGACGTTCCTGCCCCGGGTCGAGCCGCGCGAGGCGGCGCTCTCCCAATCCAGCGACCATCATGACAACAGCGCGAACGGCGGCGGTGACGCGAGGCGCGAGCGCGGGCCGTTCGTTTCAACCCAACGCGCTGCCGGCTACACTGAAGAAGACGTCGAGCTTCTCCTCAAGCCGCTGGCGGGCGCGAAGAAGGAGCCCATCGGCTCAATGGGCGATGATACGCCGCTCGCCGCGCTCTCGCACCGTCCGCGGCCGATCTACCACTACTTCCGGCAGATGTTCGCGCAGGTGACCAATCCTCCGATCGACCCGCTGCGCGAGTCGCTGGTGATGGCGCTCGACCTGTATCTCGGCCCGCGGCATTCGGTGCTGGTCGAAACGCCGGACCACGCTCGCATGATTCGCCTGGAGTCACCATTCCTGTTCAACGAGGAGCTCGAAGAACTCAAGCGCGTCGCGCGCGACGATTTCAAACCCGCCACCATCTCAACCTTGTTCGAAGTCCCGGTCACGGCGGCGTCCGGCAATGGCGAGTCCTCGAACCCCATGCTCGGGACGCTGGACCGCATCGTGGACGAATGCCGCGAGGCCGTCGAACGAGGCAGTTCGATTCTGATCCTCAGCGACCGCGGCGTTGACGCCCGGCACGCCGCTGTACCGATGCTGTTGGCCGTTGGTGCGGTGGTCGAGGGGCTGATCGCGGCCGGTGTCGGCAACAAAGCGGACCTGGTACTCGAAACTGCGGAAGCGTGGGAGGCCCATCACTTCGCGTGCCTCATCGGCTACGGCGCGGCAGCGGTGAATCCCTATCTGGCGCTCGAAATCGTCGCCGACCTTGCTGGCCAGCGCGAGCTCGGGGAGGTCTCTCTGCCCGAGGCGCTGGCGAATTTCCGCGCCGGCATGGAAGCTGGAATCAAGAAGATCATGTCGAAGATGGGGATCTCGACGCTGGCAAGTTACCTGGGTGGAAAATTCTTCGAGATCATCGGGCTTGACGACAGCGTGGTCGAAAGATGCTTCCCGGATACCCGGTCGCTCATCGGCGGGCGCACCTGGGCGGATCTCGCTCACGATGTCCTCGATCGGCATCGGAACGCGTTTGGAACGCCCGGGGACAAACTCGAGTTCGCCGGATTCTATCGCTTCCGCCGCGGCTTCGAGCGCCACGCTTATAGCCCGGAGGTGATCCGCAACCTGCAGCACGCGGCGAAGGACGCCGACCGGGCCGCTTACCAGAACTTCGCGCGCGAGGTCGACGATCGCGAACCCATGACCCTGCGCGACCTGTTGCGATTCCGCCCGGCGGCGCCTATCCCGCTCGCCGAAGTCGAATCCGTCGAGTCGATCCTGAAGCGCTTCTCGACCCAGGCCATGTCGCTCGGCTCGCTGAGCCCGGAGACCCAGCGTACGCTGGCTGTCGCCATGAACCGCATCGGCGGGAGATCGAACACCGGCGAAGGCGGCGAGGGTCCCGAGGTCTACGTCGAACTCGTGAACGGCGAATCAGCGGCGCACAAGATCAAGCAAGTGGCCTCGGCGCGTTTCGGCGTGACGCCCGAATACCTGGTGCAGGCTGAAGAACTCGAGATCAAGATGGCCCAGGGCTCGAAGCCCGGCGAAGGCGGTCAATTGCCGGGCCACAAGGTGACACCGTTGATCGCGCGCGTGCGCCGCGCCGTGGAAGGCATCGCGCTGATTTCCCCGCCCCCGCACCACGACATCTACTCGATCGAAGACCTGGCGCAGTTGATCTACGACCTGCGCGAAATCAACCCGCGGGCGCGCATCGGCGTGAAACTCGTCTCGCAGGCAGGCGTGGGGACGGTAGCGTGCGGCGTGGCGAAAGCCAATGCCGACGTGGTGCTCATCAGCGGCCACGACGGCGGCACGGGCGCGAGTCCCCTCGGCTCCATCAAGAACACTGCCTCGCCCTGGGAGCTGGGCTTGGCGGAAGCGCATCAGGCCCTGGTCGCGAACGGATTGCGCCAGCGTGTACGGCTGCGCACCGACGGTGGACTCAAGACCGGCCAACACGTCGTGATGGCAGCGATCCTGGGCGCCAACGAGTTTGGATTCGGCTCCGCGGCGCTCGTCGCGCTCGCCTGCGTGATGGCGCGCCAGTGCCACCTGAACACCTGTCCGGTGGGCGTGGCAACGCAGCGCGAGGACCTGCGCCTGCGCTTCCCGGCCGAGCCTGACCGGCTGGTGAACTACTTCCGCTACATCGCGGAACACGTGCGAACGCTGCTCGCGCACCTCGGGTTCCGCGCGCTCGACGAAATCACCGGCCGCACCGATCTGCTCGAAGCCGTCGATTACGCTGTCCCCGGCCGCGAGGGACGCCTGAACCTCGCCCCGCTGCTGGTTCGGCCCAGCTTGCGCGATGACCCGGAGACGCGCAGCAACCGCGAGCCACGCCGCGCGGTCCGCCCGGTTGATCCGTTGACGCTGAAGACCTGCGAGGACGTTAAATTCGCGATCAACCTTGGCGTGCCCATCGTGCGCGAATACCCCATCCGCAACGTGAACCGCACCATCGGCGCACGCGTCTCGGGAGAGATTGCGCGCGTCCATGGGAACAAGGGGCTCGAGGCGCCGCTCGGTCCCGGCGGCGAGCGGCAGCCTTACACGGCGGAGTTCCGCTTCACGGGCAGCGCCGGGCAAAGCTTTGGCGCTTTCCTGACTGGTGGAATCCGCATGGTGCTTGAAGGCGAGGCGAACGACTACGTGGGCAAAGGCATGGGGGGCGGTGAAATCGTCATCCGGCCTCCCAGGAATAGCGCGTTCCTGAGCCACGAAAACACGATCCTGGGCAACGCGGTGCTCTACGGCGCAACCGCCGGACGCCTGTTCGCCGCGGGCCGCGCCGGCGAGCGTTTTTGCGTGCGCAACAGCGGCGCGACGGCAGTCGTGGAAGGCGCCGGGGACCACGCTTGCGAGTACATGACGGGCGGCGTGGCGGTGATTCTAGGCGAGACGGGACGCAACTTCGGGGCCGGCATGACCAACGGCGTGGCGTTCGTCTACGATGCGGCGCACAAGTTCGAGCATCGCTACAATCCGGAACTGGTACGCCTCGAGCGCATCATCGAGCCCGAGGACTTGCAGTTTCTGCGCCAGCTTGTTTTTTCCCACGCGGAGAAGACAGGCAGCCTGCGGGCCCGGCAGATTCTTGAAACCTGGTCGGAAAGTCTGCTCGATTTCTGGAAAGTCGAGCCGCGCTCCAAGCCCCAAGGTCCCCCACCGCGTACCCGGCCGCTCTCGTCGGCGGAGCCCGCGGCGGTGTAGCTTGACGCTCCGAGCGCTCCGCCCTTCCTCTTACATTACGCCACGGTCCGCTGGCCCATCGCGGCCAGGCGGAACTCAGGAACCAACCGGACGTTGGCCCGCACGGACTCTGAAATCAGGCAGGAGGACTCAGCGCTCTCCATGAGAGTGCGCGCTCGCTCGAGGTCTGCTGCGGTCTGCAGCACCAGCACAGGCCGCACAGTAAACTCGGTGAAGCGATAGCGGCCCTCGGCGCGCTCGAGTACGCCCTCGACTTCGCTCTCATAGGAAACTACACCCACGTTAGAACGTGCCGCAAAAGCCATGAATGTCTGCATGAGACAGACGTTGACGGTCGCCGCGAACAGGTCCTCGGGCGACCAGTACTCCGGCCGGCCTCCGAACTCGGGTGGACTCGACGTAGCGAGGTCCGGCTTGCCGCTCGCCGAAATCACTCCTGTACGGCCGGATTTCCAAGTTGCGTTGTTGCGGAAGCGAAACACGCGATGAGGTCGCCTGCCGTCCATGTGAACCTCCGTCCTGGGACGCTGAGTTCGGGTATCATAGCGCGGCTTCGGCTCTGAGAAAAGGCAAACGTAAGAAACAATGTAGTGTCTGATTCCGCCACTACCGGAAGGGCGGTGGCCGAAGATTCCCAGGGTGTGACCGCGAACACCTCGGCGGACCCGGCACCGATTCAGGCGCCTACTCGAAGCTGGGGCGAGAGAGTCACCCGGCCGGAAAGCGAGTTCGAGATGAAGCAGTTCTCTTTCACGCTCTTCATAATCTCCTCGGCGACCGCGAGATCCGCCTCCGACTTGAGTACGATGCTCGGCTGGACCGTCACCTGGGTAATGCGATACTGACCGTCGACATTCTCGAGCATCCCTTCCGCGCTGCTTTCGTAGGACACCGGTTCAATCTCCTTTCGGACCGCGAACGCCAGGAACGTCAGCATCATGCAGGTGTTCACCGCTCCGACGAGCAACTCTTCGGGACTCCACACGCCCGGCTCGCCTTTGAACTCCGGCGGGCTGCCCACTTCCACATCATGTTTGCTGAGCGACTTGATCAGACCCCGGCGTGCGGAAGTCCAGGCCAGGTCAGCCTTGTAGCGAAAAGAGCGGTAGGTTTTCTTCGGTTCCACATCCCCCTCCTTGCAGGTTCCAAGTGTACAGCGGCCGGAACCATCGACTCCATCGGGAACGTACCAGAGTGGCACAGGCTGCCCGTCAAGTCGAGAGCGAGTCGCCCAACACGTGTCGCCGGCACACCGCCGGGATACCTGACATTTTTAGGCCCAACGTGATGCAGGTCACAGACGGCGCGCTACACAGTTGTGCAATTTGATATAATGTCTCAGGTTGAGCGAGCGGGCTGGGTGAGCAGAGGGTACCACGCGTCCGCTCGGCTCGATGGGCTGGCAGCGCTCGCCGCTCCCTTGCCTGCCGCTGCTGTTGAGCACTCTCCCGAATCGGCCTCCCCTAGAACAGCGAGACCGTGCGGCTGGATGGCCCAACTTGGTTCCTGGGATAGCGAAGGGGGACGCAGGTGCGCAGAAATGAAGATCTCGAGGAACGAACCGAAGAAGTACTTTAGAATCAACAAAACCGTTTCGAGCGATGAGATCCATGCGTAGTTTTCCAGTAGAGGGGACAGTTGGCAATCATAATTCTTCGCAGCTACCACGGCCTTGTCGCGTTCTTCGGCCTCTTCGGTATTGCCGCTACAATGTTCATGCGTCTCAACCCGGTGGTACCCATAGGCCTCGCGGTTTTTCTGGTCGGTTATGGAATCTGGCTGTTTCGGAAAGACCGCGAGCGATGAATGTTTGCTGCCGACGCCAGGGGCAGGATGAAAGTTGCAAGAATTAAGGAACGAACCGAAGAAGTCTTTTAGAATCAGCAAAACGTTTCGAGGAGCATGATGGCAACCACACACGTTGCAGTAAGTGAGATCGAGGCCGCACAAGGGCAACAGCGCATCGTCAACGACCTGAGCATCCAGGTGGCGACGGTGAACGGTTCAGGGAGTCAGAGCTCCAACCTGGTCCTGCTGAGAGCGATTTTCCAGATGGGGATCCCGGTTTCGGGCAAGAACCTCTTTCCCTCGAACATCGCGGGCCTGCCCACCTGGTTCACGATCCGCGCCTCCAAACACGGCTACATCGCGCGTCGCAAGGAGAATGACTTCCTGGTGGCGATGAATCCCGAGACCGCTGAGGAGGATGTGCGGACCCTCGAACCGGGCGCGGCCGTCGTCTACGACGAGCGGCTCAACCTGAACCAGATCCGCCACGACCTCACCTTCTATCCTGTGCCGTTTGACAAGATCGTTACCCCGGTCTGTCCGGATGCCAAGCTGCGCAAGTTGGTCCGCAACATGATTTACGTCGGCGTCCTCGCCAGGCTGCTGGGCGTCGACATGGCGGAAGTGGAGAAGGCGCTACGCAAGCAGTTCAAGAAGAAGGTCAAGGCGGCCGACCTGAATTTCAAGGCCGTGCTCGCCGGTTACGACTACGCCGAAAAGAATCTGGAGAAGGCCGACCGCTACTGGCTCGAGCCGATGGATCTGACGGCAGGCAAAATTCTCATCGACGGCAACTCTGCCGCGGCCCTCGGCTGCATGTTCGCCGGAGTCACCGTGGTCACCTGGTATCCCATCACGCCTTCTTCGTCACTCTGCGAAACCTTGATCGCCTACATGAAGCGCTATCGCATCGACCCGGAAACCAAGAAGGCGACGTTTGCCATCGTTCAGGCGGAAGACGAACTGGCGGCCATCGGCATGGTGATTGGCGCGGGATGGGCGGGAGCGCGCGCCATGACATCGACGGCCGGGCCGGGCATTTCACTGATGTCGGAATTCGTCGGCCTCGGCTACTACGCGGAAGTTCCCGGCGTGATCTTTGACATCCAGCGCGTCGGACCTTCCACCGGCCTCCCCACTCGCACCGCGCAGGGCGACATCCTCTCGACGGCGCTCCTCTCGCACGGCGATACCAAGCACATCCTGCTCTTCCCGAGTTCCGTCGAAGAGTGCTACACGCTGGCCATCGAGGCGTTCGACCTCGCCGAGGAGTTTCAGACGCCTGTCTTCGTGATGAGCGACCTCGACCTGGGCATGAACACCTGGATGTCTAATGCGTTTCCCTACCCGGACAAGCCCATTGTGCGGGGCAAAGTGCTGACCTCTGAAGACCTCGACCGCCTGGGCGGCTTCCAGCGTTATCGCGACGTGGACGGCGACGGGGTCCCCTACCGCACGCTTCCCGGCACCAAGCATCCGGCGGCGGGATATCTCGCGCGGGGCAGCGGCCACGACGAGCGGGCCATCTACAGCGAGCGGCCCGAAGTCTACGTCAACAACATGGACCGCCTGCGCCGCAAGTTTGAAACGGCGCGGAATCGCGTGCCCCGTCCCGTCATCGAGCGCGACGACGGCAGCGACGTGGGCATCATCGCTTACGGCACCAGCCACTGGGCCATCGTCGAGACGCTCGATCAGTTGAAGCGCGAGCACGGCCTCGAAGCCGGCTATTGCCGCATCCGCGGCTATCCTTTCAACGACCAGGTAGCCGACTTCATCCGGCGGCACCAGCGGGTCTATGTGGTCGAGCAGAACCGCGACGCGCAACTGGCGGGCCTGCTGCGGCTCGACCTCTCGGACGACCTGGTGAAAAAGCTGCGCAGCGTCCTTCACTACGACGGACTGCCAATCGACGCGCGCAGCGTAACCGATTCCATCCTTGCGCAGGAGGCTGAAAGATAAAATGGCAACCACCACACTTCCCTCGCCGCCCCAGAAGGTCAATCGCATCGGTCTCGAGGTCGTCGCCTATAAGGGCAACAAGACTACTTTGTGCGCGGGCTGCGGACACAACGCCATCACCGAGCGCATCATCGAGGCGTTCTACGAAATGGGCGTCGAGCCCTACCGCGTCGCCAAGCTTTCGGGCATCGGCTGCTCATCGAAAAGCCCGGCGTATTTTCTGCGCAGCGCCCACGGCTTCAACGCCGTCCACGGACGCATGCCGTCGGTGGCGACCGGCGCCCTGCTCGCCAACCGCAACCTGCTCCCTATCGGAGTGAGCGGCGACGGCGACACCGCCTCCATCGGCATCGGCCAGTTCGTCCACCTCATGCGGCGCAACTTGCCCATCATTTACATCATCGAGGACAACGGCTGCTACGGCCTCACCAAGGGCCAGTTCTCCGCTACTGCTGACTTGGGATCAGTGCTGAAGACCGGCGTGGTCAACGACCTTCCGCCCATCGATACCTGCGCGCTGGCCATCGAGCTGGGCGCAACTTACGTCGCGCGGTCCTTCTCGGGCGACAAGCGCCAGTTGCTGGCGCTGATCGAAGGCGCCATCGCCCACAACGGTACCGCCATGCTCGACGTCATCTCGCCCTGCGTGACCTTCAACGACCACGAGGGCTCGACCAAGAGCTACAGCTACGTCCGCGACCACGACGAGCCGCTCGAAGAGGTGAGCTTCGTCCCCTTCTTCGAGGACATCTCGATCGAATACGATCCCGGCACCACCAAGGACATCACCCTGCACGACGGCTCGCATCTCCTGCTCAAGAAGCTCGACTCGGGCTACGATCCGACGAACAAGGGGGAAGCGCTGCGCGCCCTCACCGAGTCGCACGACAAGGGCGAAGTGGTCACCGGCCTTTTCTACGTGGATACCGGGCGGCAGAACTTCATCGAGCTGCTGAACCTCGTGGATGAGCCGCTGGCCACGCTGCCCGAGTCGCGCGTACGTCCGCCCAAAAGCGCCCTCGACGAAGTGATGGCCGGGCTACAGTAGTCGAGGCTATCTATCTAGCTTACTATTTGTTCAGGAAAACCCCGAGGGGCTGGAGTGCCGCCGCGCCCCTCACTTCCGCGCGCAGTCGAAGGTCAGCTTGCCGTCGTCGATCCCGTCTCCGGGCGCCACATCGATCCACTGGTCCAGCTTGGCGCAGCCGCGCCGCTTCAGGCTGACATAGCTGCGCCCCGGAATGAGCTCGACCGCCGCCGCGCCGTCCGCATCGGTCTCGGCTTTGACGTTGTCGAGCACCGTGCCGCTCGACCAGGTGAGTTCGAGCTCCACCTTGTCCACGGGACCGCCCGCGCTGCCCGTGACCCTTATCAGCACCGGCTTGTGGAGCATCTGCTTGGGCTCATAGACCTCGGTCGGCAGGAGCGGGAGTTCAACCGTGCCCGCCGGCGCCGCGGACGTCAGCTCCACATGCCGGAACACCACCGTGTCCTCCTGGGCGTCGGGGCGCCGCGCGGTCGCCCAATAAAGGCCGAGGGGAAGCTGGGTGAATGAGAAGCGGCCCTCGGTGTCCGAGAACACTTGGTCGATCAGCCGCTCGTCGTTGTCGCTCAGCGAAACCAGGATGCCGCTGATTGGACGCATGTCGGGTGAAACCGTCGCGCCCGCCACCGATCCGGTGCCCTGCGGGGGCGCGAGTTCAACTTCAATCGTGTTGCTCGTTACCTCGCCCTGCCAGACCGTCAGGCTGAGGTCCCGCGCAAACTCGTCCCCATTCGAGAACGTCGCACCGTACGTGATCGACAGCCGATAGCGGCCCCACACCGGCTTGGCGCTTGTCCCAGTTCCAGCCAGTGCAGGCGCGACGTGGATCACCGCCTTCTCTTCGTAGTCATCACCCGGCGCCAGCTTCACGAGCTTGGGATGCGGCATCCCGACGCTTTCGAGCGCCCGGCCCTGAGCGGGTGTCGCGTTCCCACCCGCCTCAACGGGATCAAGCCGAATCGTCAACGTCGACCCCCCGGTGGTGGTGCTCGAGCCATTCTCCTCAGGCTCAATCCGCTGCGCGGGACTGACCCCGGCCGCGTTCGGATCGCGCGCGTGGCGATACAACCACAAAGGAGTTTGCCCGGAGTTATGCAGGTGAAGCGTGACGCGCACCGGGAACGGCGCGGTGATCCTCGGCTGTTCAACGGAGATGAGCAGCTTCGGCGCCTCGCCCACGGATGTCTGGGCGACGAGCGGCGCGGCAGACATCACCGATAGCAAAAGCAAATCGCTCAGAGCAGTCCCAAGCGAACTAAATCTTCCCATGTCCATCTAGCCTGTATCTCGATCATGCTGCGAAGAGTCTTCGGCGGAAACGTATCAGAGGAGTGATGAAAGGAAACAGTGACGCGCCTGCGATCCGCATGCTTGTACTGCCTGTGGCTGCCCGACTGGCGGTTGAGCCTGAACCCATCTTTCTCGAGGGCGTTAACGAGACGGCGTGCGGTGACGGATCGCAGCCGGCCATAGTCGATGGCCGTCATACTGTAACCGAGACAAGCGGCTCATCGTAGACCATGACGCCCTCCGGGATTGGCTCGCCGTCTTCCAACATGTCCTCGATGACCATGCGAGTGACTTCTTCAATGTTCTTGAACGCTTCTTCGCGCGTCTTGCCCCAGGTGGCGGCGCCTTTACTCTCCAACTCAGGGACACGAGCGTGCCATTTCTCGTCATCCGGTTCGACCACGACCCTGAAGACGTAGGACTTCATCGTCGGCCTCCCAACTCGCTCTAGTTTAACCCCACCCGCGCTTGTCCACCAACCCGCGGTTCCTGACTCCGCCTCTTCACAGCACCCGCAGGATCAGGCATTTCAGATAATGCGTCTCCGGAACGGTCAACAGTATGGGATGATCGCGCGACTGGGTGCGCCGCTCGACCACCACTACAGTACGATGTGCGTCGAGCGCGGCGCTGGCGACGGCCTCGAGCAAGTCGGCCTCGCTCACGTGGAACGAGCACGAGCAGGTGACCAGATACCCGCCCGGCCTGAGCATCTTCAGCGCCCGCAGATTCAACTCCTTGTACCCGCGGAGCGCCGGCTCAACCGCCGATTTTTGCCGCGCGAAGGCCGGCGGGTCGAGCACGATGGTGTCCCAGCGCTCGCCCGCCTGGTCCGCGGCTTTCAGATAGTCAAAGCAATTCGCCTCTTTCCATTCGATATTACCGAAGCCGTTCAGCTCCTGGTTCGAGCGCGCCGCCTCCAGCGCATCATGCGAGATCTCGACGCCCAGTACGGACTCGCAATGCCGGGCCAGCGCCAAGGCGAACGCTCCGGTGTAGCAAAAGCAGTCGAGCGCGCGGCCGCGCGCGTACCTTGCCGCCGCAGCGCGATTCTCACGCTGGTCGAGGAAGCCGCCCGTCTTCTGTCCGCCCATCAGATTGTAGCGAAGCGTCACGCCGTCTTCTTCAATCACCACGTCGCTCGCACCCTCGCCGAAGAGCACGCCCTTCTGCTCGGGAAGTCCTTCCAATGCGCGAACGGCGGCGTCGTTGCGTTCGAGGATGGAAAGCGGAGCGAACTGTTCGCGCAGGATGTCAACCACCTCGGGCTTCAGGCATTCCATCCCCTGGCTCAGTGTCTGCACCACAAAGTGTCCGCCGTACCGGTCGACGATCAAGCTCGGCAGGAGATCGCCTTCGGACGCCACCATGCGATAAGCCTGCGCTCCCTCGACAATCGCGTTACGATATGATGCCGCCGCCGCGATCCGCTCGGCAAGGAAGGCGCGATCGAACGGCCGCTTCTCGCGCGTCAGCAGGCGCAATGCGATCTGCGACTTGCTGCTGTAGAGTGCCTGCCCCCAGAAGCGCTTTCGACGATCGAACACCGTAACCACCGCGCCCGGTTCGACCTTCGACGCCTCTGCGACGTCGGTACGATAAATCCAGAGATGGCCGGAGAGGATGCGGTCCACGCCGTGCTGCGCGATGGTCACGGTCGGTTGCACCACGCACCCACCTTATCACAGCCGCATTTCGCTTCGTCTTTGTGGGCGGCTCGCTGTCCGTTGTAAGCTGTCAGGGGGCCGGCGCCGCGCCGATTACCATCGGTCATGCCAACCAACGATGTTGCTTGAGGAGTTCGACTACCACCTACCGAGCGAGTTGATTGCCCAGCATCCACTCGCCGAACGCGACGCTTCGCGCCTGCTCGTCGTCGACCGCGCCGGGCAACAGTTCGAGGATCATGTCTTTCGTGAGCTGCCCGAGATTCTCCGCGCCGGCGACCTGCTGGTGTTCAACAACACCAAGGTCTTCCCGGCGCGGCTCCTGGGACGGCGACGCGGAGTGACCGCGCAATCCATCGGCAAGTGCAATCCGGCGCGGCGGGAGTTTCTAACCGCCGAAGTCGAATTGTTCCTCACGCGTCAGGAAAACGAAGACACCTGGCAGGCGCTGGTGCGGCCGGGGCGCAAGATTCGTACGGGTGAGATTCTGATTTTCGGCGAGGGCCAACTCGAAGCCGAGGTACTGGGCCGTGGAGCCTACGGGCTGCGACGCGTCCGCTTGGCGGCCGCGTCCGGCACGATCGAAGAGGCCATCGATCGTCTCGGACACGTGCCGCTGCCGCCTTACATCGGCCGTCCCGACGAAGCCAGCGATCGAGAAGCTTACCAGACCGTGTATGCCAAGGCGCGTGGCGCCGTGGCCGCTCCTACTGCCGGCTTGCATTTCACCGAGTCAGTCTTACACCGGCTGCGCGCGCGCGATGTGGAGACGACGGAGATCACCCTTCACGTAGGACTTGGCACGTTCCAGCCCGTGCATGCCGAGCGGATTGAGGACCACAAGATGGAGCCCGAGCGTTTCGAGATCCCACCTTCAGCGGCCGAGGCCGTCAACGCCGCCCTTGACGACGGCCGGCGCGTCGTCGCCGTCGGGACTACCAGCGTCCGCACGCTCGAGCACGTCGCCCTCATGCACGGTGGACGCATCGCGTCAGGCCGCGGCGAGACCAGCCTCTTCATCCACCCGGGATTCAACTTTCAGGCGACACGCGCCCTGATCACCAATTTTCATTTGCCCCGCTCGACCCTGCTGATGCTCGTCTCGGCGTTCGCGGGCCACGAGCTAATCCTCGGCGCCTACCGACATGCCGTCGTCGAGCGCTATCGCTTCTATAGCTACGGCGACTGCATGCTTATCGTGTGAATGCGCGTCCTACCGACGTCACGCCCTGGCGGGGACAATCGATGAACGGCGCGAAAGAGTGGTATGATCGCGGTATGAGCGCTGTCCTGCCGCGCCTGACCTATCCTGAGCTCCGCATGATGCCGGACGACGGCAAGCGTTATGAGCTGATCGAGGGGGGGGTATTTGTGACGCCGTCTCCCAGCGAGAAACATCAAAGAATCCTGGTGAACCTCCTTGCGAACATGCACGTTCACGCGAAGGCGCGTGGACTCGGCAAGGTATATGCCGCGCCATTCGACGTGGTCTTCGGAGAGAAGACGGCATTGCAGCCTGACCTGCTGTTCGTGTCGTCGGCACGCCTCGGCATCATCGGGCCGGAGTACGTCCTGGGCGCGCCGGATTTGGTGGTGGAGATTCTTTCGCCTTACCGAGTGCCCTACGACCGGGTGACAAAGTTCGAGCAGTACGCTCGGCACGGCGTCGGAGAATACTGGATCATCGATCCTGTGGCCGAGATTGTGGATGTTTATCGCCTGGCGGGATCGACTTACGACCTCAAGGAAAGCCTCACGGGCGATCAGACACTCGCAACACCGCTGCTGCCTGACTGGAAAATCCTCGTCCGCGACCTGTTCGCCGCGTAATCCCTACCAGTGCACACGTACCCGATACTTCAGCACGGACTCTCCGTTGGCCGCGACCGGGACCTTGAACTGCGCCGCGAAGGCTGCTGTCTTCTCGTACTTGTAGTTCGAGTCGAGCATCGTCCAGTCGCCGCCGATCGGCTCGTTCACCTCCACCGTGATCGCGTCGGGCTTGTGGTTGCGCAGGGTAATCTGATACGCCATCTCGTAGGTGTTACTGCCGAAGGCGCGGAAGTCAGTCTGCTTGCGCTCCTCGACCACGTCGAAGGCGTCGCCGATGTGCAGGTCCAGCGTCTCGTCCTTGGGCGTATGGTCGATCTGGTCCTCGCCGATGAACTGCACGCGGCCTTTGGAGTCCCCCTGGTAGACGCGCACCGTACCCGCCGGCAGGGGCTGCCCAAGCGAGTTCGCCTCCGAGTTCTTGAACTTCAGGTGTACCTGCACGGGATCCTTGAAAGGCGCGCCCGGATTCTGCTGGCTGCGGTAATAGTAGTACTGCCCGTTCACCACAAAGTGTTTCTCGATGTGGACGCCGGTCGACGCGAGCAGGCTGATCTGCTTGGTCTCGTTGTTCTGCAAAGTGGTCCGACGCTCGAGCGTATAGAGGTGATACTCGGAAATCGCCTCCTGGGCAAACTGCGGCGCCGCCTTCGCCATAGCCATCTCTCGCATGGCACCGTTCATGGGCGCTGGAGCCGCAGCACGGTGCACGGCTCCCGCCACGAGCTGAAGCTGCGCGTTCTTGAACGCCGTTCCGCTGTGATTATTGATGGTCACCCAGCCGTTCAGATCGGCCGCCTTCTGCTCTTGGCCCACGGTGAGAACATAGTCGGCATTCCAATTCATTTCGTTCGTGAGGTAGGAGGCCTCGACGGTCTGCTCGCCGGCCCGCCGGTTGTCAAGTAACCAGATGAGCGTGGGCTTACTGTAAAGGTTCTCGGGCAGGTCGGGAAAGACGTAGCGGTCAGCACCCATGCCGGTGATGATCTCGTTGCCGACCTTCCAGACGGGACCTTCGTTGTTCGAGAGCAGCGTCGCCTTGACGCTTTCTTCCACCGTCGAGTTGTTCTGAGTTCGCAGGCGCACCAGCGTCACTTCCTTGCCGATATACTTCTCCAGCAGTTTCTGCGGATTCAGCAGGTCGTATTCGTAGTTCTGCTCGAGCACCGTCAACTCTTTGGGCGCGGTGAGTGAGACGATATGCACCGTGGCAGGATTCACCTGCGCGGCGATGTCCATGAATCGCAGGTCGAACGTTCCCGCGGGCAGCCGGAGTTGGCGCACGTCGCGCACCAATGCGATGTTCGAGTTGTACACCGTGACCGCGAGGTCATTCTGGTCAGCGAGCGTGGATGTTTCGGCCGTCTGCGCCATCCCCGACGCGGTGAGTGTAACGATCGTGAGAACCATTGCCAGTGAGGCACGACGAAAACACCGGTCCAGCATAAGCCTCCTTACCGTTCTTGTGATCTTCCAGCCGCCACTTCTTAGAACGATGAAGGTATCATTTCTTGCGCTCGGTCTTTGCGCCGGCCAACCTGGCGGCCCCCCGCTCGGGCGAGACTGCATAGATCGTCGCGCCCCCGATGATTCCGGCAGCGGCCATGATCAGCCAAGCCGAATGGTAGCTGTGCGTGGCATCAAAGATTCGGCCGGCGAGCCACGGTCCGAACCACTGGCCGAGCGAATAGCCCATGATCAGCAAGGCAAGCAGCTTGCCGAGCGCCTCGAGTCCGAAACATTCTGCCGTCACCAGGGGAATCAGCATGTAGTCGGCGCCCATGGCGAAGCCGAAGACGGCGGCGAATCCCCAGGCGGCAGCGGGCCGCCCGGCCAGGAACAACAGCGGAATCGCAAGGCCCAACACGAAGTAGAACAGCGCCATCACGTTCTTCTTGCGGTAGCGGTCAGCTATGTATCCCACGACGACGCGGCCGGCGAGGCTGGCCATGAGCAGTCCACTCGAGATACGCGCTGCCGCCGCGGCGGAGTAACCGACGTCCCTCAGGAAAAGAATGAAATGCTGGATCACCGTTCCGATGGCGCCGATCGTCAGCGTGCAGCCCGCCAGAATCAGCCAAAAGTTCGGACTGCGCACGGCGCGGCGGACGTCTGCGGATTGGGCATCGGGCGTGGAAAGCGCTGCGCCGCGATCCTGGCTCGACGCTGCGGGCACGCCGTCAGGAGACAGCCCCATTTCTTCAGGAGTCGAGCGCGTGACCCATTGCGCCACTGGAAAGAGCACGACGAGAATCAGGGCTCCGATCACCTCGAAGGCGCGACGCCAGCCGTATCGCGCGATGAGGCCGTTGATCAGCAGAGGTGCGACCACGCCGCCGACACCCAGTCCGAGGTACGCGTAGCCCATAGCGCGACCGCGCTTGGCGCGAAACCAGTTCGAGATCAGCACCTGGTTAGGAATCGGCCCCGTCAAGACGTAGCCAGCGACTTCGGCGATGCAAAGAACGTAGTAGTGCCACAGACGCGCCATGAAACCCATCAGGATCAGCGGCAGACCGACCAGCCAGATACCCGCCAGGATCACCGGGCGCGCGCCCCAGCGATCGATCATCACGCCGGCCAATACTCCGAGGAGCAGCGCCGCCACCGCGAATCCGATGAAGAATCCTTGGATCAACTGCGCCCGAGTGAATCCAAGCGACTGGACCAGTGAAGGGTAGAAGACGGGAAAGCCGTAGTAGATGATTCCAACCGAGAAGAACAAGTTGAGGAAGGCGGCGACGACGATCCACCAACCGTAGAAGACGCGACTTGGTTTGGCGTTGTTCAATACGCGCAGTTCATCCGAATTCCGGTCCCAAAATCGCGCCGACAACTTCAGGCGTGCCGGGATAATGGTTCGCTCCGCGATACATCCGCGTGAGCAGGCGCGAGAACTCGAAGCCCATCGCCCGCACGAATTCGCAGGCAAACGAGCTGGACTTCATGCAGTCGACGAAGATGTGCTCCCTCTTCGACCGGTGAACGAATTCGGCGAGCAGGCTCCGGGCACTTGCTTCGTCCTTGGCGACCCACGGACCGAGATGGTCCGCTCGCGAGCCGTGCCGGCCCAGTGCGTACGCCGCGAGTTCGCCGGCCGCATCGATTGCCAAAGTGAACTCCGGCGCCTCGTCATCCAGCGAATTGAGCGCCGCACTCCGATCGGCGCCGAAGACATGGCGATCGAGCTTCGCAATCGCACCAAGGTCGGGCACCTCCGCCATGGCCTGCCCACGAACCATCTGCGGTGCCGATGGATCCTTGGGCGGCGGACGCTTCAATGTCCAGCGCTCGATCTCGTATTCGCTCACGAATCCCAGCTTCGAATAGAGCGGCTTACCTTGAGGCGTCGCGTCGAGCTTGAGCGTGGGCACGCCCAGCCCGTCAAGATGTTCAATCGCTCCCTCGAGCAGCCGCGTACCGATCCCACGGCCGCGGTAGTCAGGGTCAACGAGGACCATGCCAATCCAGGCGAAGCGCCCTTCGTAGACAATCGTCGTCACCGTCCCGCAGACGCGCCCCTCGAGCTCAGCGACAAAGCATCCTGCGGGGCTGGCCGCGAGGAAACGTTCCCAATCCGCAGCGGTCTGATTCCAACCCGCCAGATCCTTCAGGCGCATGGCGGCCGGGATATCGTCGCTGGTCATCAAGCGGAGGTTCATTGACTCAACTCATCGGCCACGATCTCCCAGTGCTGACGCGACCAATCCGCCAGGGTCGCGACGTTCCACCCGGCGTTCCAGGCGAGGCGCGCGCGCAGATCGAGCAGCCACGCCAGGAATCCATCTTGCGGGTGAAAGATCAAGTAGTGCAGGGCCCTCTCCGTCTTGCTGCCGGCCTGCATCGCGAATTCCCCGTCCGGGAGCTGAAAGATGGTGTGCATCTGAAAGCTCGACGCGCCTCGCAAAAGATACTCGACAGCAGTCCGTCCAGAGTGGATATCGCCGGTCGCCGAGAGCGGCAAGGTGTTCGCCGCCGACTGAGGGCTGCGGGACTTTGCAGTCAGAAATCGTTCCAGGACCGCGAGGTTGCGTTCGCTCAGGTCGGGCCCGCCATAAGCGACGCCAGCTTTACCCTCGAACACTTTTTGCGGATCAAAAAGGCGATTGGCATAGACAATGAAGTCGGCCCGCTCTTCTCCCGGTTGACTCGCTTCGACGGCGTCGAGCATCCGAAGCTGGAAGTCATCCTCGAAAAGCGCATTGAAGGCCTTCAGGCCGACGTGCACTTGGCCGGATGCGGCCCGATGAGTCAAGCGTGGCACCGTCAGAAGCCAATCAAGGATCTTCGCCTGCTGGGTAGCGCGCTCCGACCCCGCGAGTGTTGGACTGAAGTCTTTCTCGAGCGGCATCGGTCCTCTCTCGTAATGCCGGCGCCAAATCTCGACCAGCGCTTGCGTGGTGAAAGTGTACTCGTCCTCCTTCCAGAAGGTCTCTGCCGGCGTCGGCAAGTGATACTTCACCGACGGCGCGACGACGAGGCCGGTTTCGCGAGCGATCGTGAGCGACGCGTCAAACAGCTTGAGGTAGGCGTCAAAGGAGTCGAACCAGCCGCGACCCTTCCAAGTAACCGTCCAACCGCAATCGCCGCTGCGGCCCTCAATGCGCTCGACGAGCATCCGGGTCTCGGGAATCGCCCAGGCCGCCATGGTCTGCTCGCCGCGCTCGTTCTGAGCGATCACTGTCTTGAGTACGACGAAACCCAGTCCCGCCTGGGCATCGCGTTCCACCTGATGCGTCGCGAGCGACAGTTGTCCGGACGCCTTGCCAAAGGGATTCTTGATGCGCATCCCGCCGTATTCGCTCGCGAGGTCGATGCCGTAAGTCGAGAGGACATACGATTCAAGGGGCCTGGGCAGCCCAGCACGAAACCGCTCGAAGTCCGCGCTCAGTTGCCGCCGTTGCGGCTCAGGCGTGCGGGGTGTCCCGCGCAGACGGATTCTTGGAGGAAGGTGTTCCCACATAGCCGGCTAGCGACGCCCAGGGCGCCTTCGGGACGGCAGCCCTCCCAAGGCGCGCACCATCTTTCCAATCGCAACGAACTCGCTCTCGTCCAGTTCCGGTCCCCATGGATCAGACGCGGACTCGCGATCGATCACGCCGGAATGCACGAGAACCCACAGCATGCGCCGGATATATCCTTCCATCGGCTCGACGAAGGTTACCTGCGCCAGCCGTTCCACCTGGCCGGCGAGCTTCAGGAAGTCGCTCGGTCGGCGCCCAAACCACGCGCGCATCAGTTCGACCTGCACAGCGGTGCAAGCGGATCCCATGCCAATCAAGGCTGCGTGCGCGCCGCACATGAAGCTGTAAGGCAAAAAGCGATCCTCGCCCGTGATCACCAGTTTGCTCCGGAACTCGCGCGCCACCAGGTTGGCAACAAACTGGAAAGTCATCACGGAATCAAGAGTGGCAAGCTTGACGCCGACGACTTCGGGTATCGCCAACAGGCGGCGGAGCAGACCGGGTGAGTAAGCGATGCCGCCGGCATCCTCGTAGAGATAGAAGAGAATAAGCGGCACCCGGAGCGAGGCAAGCTGACGATGGTAATCGAAGACCAGATCGTCCGCCTGCGGCAAGCTCCGAAAGCGCGCCGGCGGATGCACCAACAAACAGTGAGCGCCGCCAGCGAGAGCATCGCGCGCCATCTCGAGTGCAGACTGAATGAACGTCTGGGAGTCGCTTCCGTCGCTCGACGAACCTCCTACTCCTGCGACGATGATCCGGCCGCCGGACCTTCGGCCGCCCTGGAGTCCTTCAGACCAAGCTTGCAGCACACCGAGACGCTGTTCGCGAGTGAGGCGCAGGCCACGTCCCGTGTGCGCCCACACGGCGACGCCCGCAATCGGCTGGGCTTTCATGTAAGCGATGTACCGTTCCTGGGCGGCGAGGTCGATCACGGCTTCGGCGCTAAACGGAACTGGGACGGCGGGAACCAAGCCCTTGTCCAGGCGGCGTCGAACCTGTTCCGGCGTGATACGGCTCATGGGCGCAACTCCTCAAGGCTTACACGGTAGCGTGAGACCTTTTCCAAGTCCACTCGGTAGCCCATGCCGGGTCCTTCCGGAAGCTTAATGAAACCTTCCCGCGACACTTCGATGGGCGGGGCGATGATATCATCGACGTACCAACGTTCAGAAGCTTCGACATCCGTCGGAAACCTGAAATTGGGTAACGTCGACAGGTGCAATCCCTGCGCCGAGGCAATCCCGAGCTCGGGCATGGTGCCCAGCCAGCACGGGATCCCGGCAGAAAGCGCGAGGTTGTGAGCCTGGCGCGCCGGCCACAATCCTCCCATGCGCTGCACTTTGATGTTGAGGACGCGGGCGCTGCGCAGTCGAATGATCTCGCGAATCGAATCGATCGTATCGGCAGACTCGTCGAGGCAGATGGGCGTACGAAGGCAGCGCTGAAGTTCCGCGTGCTCGGCCAGAGCCTCGCGGGCGAGTGGTTGTTCGATCATCATGAGGCCGAGACCGTCCAGTTCGTCGAACACCTGCCGGTCCTCGGGACAGTAGGCGGCGTTGGCGTCGACCATGAGGGGAATATTGCCGAAGCGCTGGCGAATCGTTCGTACAAGCTCCACGTCATGTCCCGGCTCGATCTTGATCTTGATGCGCCGGTAGCCTTCGTCGAGGAATTGCGCGACCCGCTCGAGCAGCAGATCGACGGTGGGCATCAGGCCGATGGCCGCACCCGACGCCAATGGGCGTTGGTTGGCGCCAGGGTTGCTGCGATGTTCCGAATCGCCTAGCTCCGCCCACAGGGGTCTCGAGTTCAGTTGGGCCCAGAGGTCCCAGACGGCGCCTTCCAGTCCCGCTTTGGCAAACGGCTCGCCCGGGAATTCCGCCAGCCGCTCTGAGCATCGGCGCGGATCAAGCTCGGGTTGCTTCAGAAAGCTTGGCACCAGCCGGCACCGGAGAGCGTCCCAAGTGGTCTCAGGAGTCTCCGCTGAATAGAAACCACCGGCCATGGGCGAGGCTTCACCCCAGCCCGTTATCGTCGAAAACGACGCCGAGACGCCCTGACCTCTCGCCTCGAGCTCAACCAGGATGGCATCCTTGGTCGAGACTTCACCGCTCGAAATTCGAAACGGCTCATGGAGCGGAATTTGGACCCAATGCAACCGGATGGCGGACACGGTGAGGATATTGCGACGACGAGTCATTGGGCGCGCGAATTCTTTCAGCCTTCGGCGCAGTCCATCATACAACGACCGCTCACCCGGCGTTCCGACGATCCGATACCGCGCGGCCGATCAGGCAAGAACCATGCCCAGCGCGCGCAATTCGTGCTCGAGCTGGCCGGTACTCTGAAAAAGGATGGTGCGGATCCCCAGCGCGCGAGCACACTCCAGGTTAAGTGGCCGGTCGTCCACAAAGACGCACTCTTCCGGGACGCGTTGAGTCAACTGCAGCGCCAGCCGATAGATGGCCTCGTCGGGTTTCTTGACACCCAGGAAGCAAGAACTGAAGAACACGGTGAAGTAGTTTCGGAGGCCGAAGCGCTCGATGCGATACCGATTGAGCTCAAGAGACTCATTGTTCAGCGTGGCTAGCAGGTAGTTCCGGGTGCGCGCCAAGCGATCCATCACCGCCAGAGACTCCGGGTAGGCTTCGGACTGTGCCAGCATGAAGTCCTTGAACTGCTGGGGGGTGAACTCGCGGGGACGATAGAAGACCGTGCGGTTGAGATACTCCTCCAGCCCCAACTGGCCTTTGTCGAACGCAGATGCGACCAGTTCGTGCCGGTCTTGGAACTCCTCCCAGTCAAGCTGGAAGCGCTCAACCGCCTGGTGGCGCGAATTGCGGTCCCAACCGTTGGTCAGCAGGACACCGCCGACATCCGAGAACAGGGTGGTGACTTCAGGCATGGGAACCTCCCTGATAGCGGCGAGTCGCCAACCGGTGAGCGGTGGCGCGTAGGTGGCAGGCTTCGCGTAGAGATTCAGGCGTTCTTCTTGCCGAGCTTCCCGGCCAGTGCGCGATCCAGGCGTGCGCGGACATCCTCGGGAAGCGGTAAGGGCTCCATATTACAGTAGATCTCAACGGTCTTCCGGCAGGTATCGACGACGATGTTGCAGTCGTCGCAGCGTGCGAGATGACGCGACAATTCCTCGGCGAGCTCGGGCGCCAGCTCGTGGTCGAGGAACTCCGAGAGTTTCCGAATCACTTCCTTGCAGACCAAGCTCTTATCCTTTTCCTTTCTTGAAGTACGGGCTCAACAAGTCGCGAACCCTTAGCCGCGCTCGCAGCAACCGCGATTTGACGGCGGGAACCGATAGCCCCATGATCTCAGCCGTCTCCTCGGTCGAGAGGTTCTCGATGTCGCGCAAGACAAAGACGGTGCGGAATTGTGGCTCGAGCTTTCGAACCACATCGTTCAGGATTTGTCCGAGCTCTACTTTGGCATAGCGTTGCTCGGGATTGTCCGCCCAGTCCTCGATTTCCCGCGGCATCACGCTGCGGTCGTCGCTTTCGATGGGGTCGTCCAAGGAAACGGACTTCTCGGAGGCCCGCTTGCGCAATTTCATCAGCGCCTCGTTCACCGCAATGCGGACCAGCCACGTGTAGAAGCGCGACTCGCCGTGAAATTGCCCCAGCTTGGTGTAGGCTTTGAGCAAGGATTCCTGCAGGACGTCCTCGGCGTCCTGCGGGTTGCCGGTGATGTTGAGGGCCAAGCGGTAGATGTAGCGGTCGTACTGCCTGACGAGCGTCGTGAAAGCCTCGGTCTTCCCCGCTCGCGCGTCGGCGACCAGCGTCGCCTCGTTTTCGAGATGCGTCGGCATCCACTCCTCGCGACTGTCCCGCCCTGGAACTCTCTAGTCTGGGGCTCCCAGCCGCGCGACGCGCTATGCCGTTGGCCGGGCACTCGGCGATCAGAATAGACGCTGTCCGCCCGCGATTCAAGCCATTTGCCGGATCGCTTGCCTCGAACTCACCCTGGGAACGACGCCCATCCTTCACGATTCATCCCTCGGCTTTTCAATCCGCTTATTGGATGAAGCGACCTGGGGCCCAGGATGCGGGTTTTTGCTGACCTTCCGGCGTCAGTACCAAGCCAACGAACTCCGCCTGTCAGACGTGCATTACTCGCTCGACCTGATAGACGCCGTTGATCTTCTTGAGCGACGACACAATCTGGTCCAGGTGGTGGAGGTCCACGATATCGAGCGTGATGTCGATGGAGGCGCCGCCGTCCCGCGTCTGAGCTTCGATATTCTCGATATTCGATCGAACACCGCTGATGGCGGAGGTCACGTCCGCCAGCAATCCCTGGCGGTCGGCCGTTTGGAGCGTCAGCTTGACGGGGTAAAGACTGTACTTCGGCCCGACCCACTCCACGTTGATCCGCCGGTCGGAATCGTACATGAGGTTCTGGACGTTGGGGCAGGACTTGGAATGTACGGCGATGCCCTTGCCACGTGTAACGTAGCCTACAATCTCCTCGCCGCGGATGGGATTGCAACACTTGGCACGGTAGACGAGCAGGTCGTCGTGCCCGTGTACCTGGATGGCGACATCGCGTTCGAGGCCGAGCGCCCGCTTGAGGGTGCTGATGCGAGACCGATGACCGGTTTCGACGGGTACCGAAGGGGCGAGTTTCGCCAGCACCTGGCGCGCGGCGAATTTACCGTAACCGATGTCGGCATAAAGGTCGTCGATTTGGCTGCAGCCGTACTCGCGCGCCGCGCGCTGATACTCCTCTTCCGCAATCTTCTTCAGGATCACGTCGTACTTCCGCGCCTCCTTCTCCAGCAGCTTCTTGCCGATTTCGACCGCCCGCTGCCGCTGCGCGACGTTGATCCAATGCTTGATTTTGTTTCGCGCCCGCGAAGTCTTCACCAGAGCCAGCCAGTCGCGGCTGGGCGTGTGATTCATCTGCGTCTGAATGTCCACGATATCGCCGTTCTTCAGCCGGGACTTCAGGGGAACGATCCTGCCGTTGACCTTCGCGCCGACGCACCGATGGCCGACCTCCGTATGGATCGCGTACGCGAAATCAATCGGCGTGGCGTCGCGCGGCAGGACAATCACCTTGCCCTTCGGAGTGAACGTATAAACCTCTTCCGGGTAGAGGTCGATGCGCAACGTGGACAGAAACTCACCGGGATCGCGCATCTCCTGCTGCCACTCCACCAAGTGACGAAGCCAGGCAAAACGCTCCTCGTCCTGCTGGGCGAGCGGGCGGCCGTCTTTGTACTTCCAGTGCGAGGCGATACCCTCCTCGGCGACGCGATGCATCTCCTCGGTGCGAATCTGCACCTCGAAAGGCTGGCCGTGCGGGCCGATCACCGAGGTGTGCAACGACTGGTACAAGTTGGGACGCGGGATGGCGATGAAGTCTTTGATACGCCCCGGAACGGGACGCCAGGTGTTATGGATGACACCAAGCGCGGCATAGCAGTTCTTGACGTTATCCGTGATAATGCGGATGGCCAGGAGATCGTAGACCTGGTCGATCGTGATCTGTTGGCGCTTGAGCTTTTGCCAGATGCTGAAGCGGCGTTTGATGCGCCCCTCGATGTGCGCCGGGATGGAGTGTTCTTTCATCTTGGCCTCGACCTGGGCACACACCTCGGTCAAGAAATCCTCGCTCACCTTGCGCCGGCTTTCGACGGCCTTCTGCACCTCCTCGAAGGCTTCCGGCTCGAGGTAGCGGAACGCCAGGTCCTCGAGCTCGCCACGGATCTTGCCCATACCCAGGCGATGGGCGATGGGCGCGTAAATCTCCAGCGTCTCCGCCGCAATCCGTTCGCGCTTTTCCGGCGGCAGACACTCGAGCGTCCTCATGTTGTGCAGCCGGTCGGCCAGTTTGACCAGCACCACGCGGATGTCGTCCACCATGGCCAGGACCATCTTGCGCAGGTTCTCGGCCTGCTGATCCTGGGGCGACACGAACTCCAACCGGCTGATCTTGGTGACGCCTTCGACGATGCGGGCCACGTCGGGCCCGAACTCCTGGCGGATCCGCTCGATCGTAGTCGGCGTATCTTCGACCACGTCGTGGAGCATGCCGGCCATCAGACACACCACGTCCAGCTTCATGTCAGCCAGCACGTTGGCCACTTCCAGGGGGTGGGAAACGAAAGGCTCACCGGAGACTCGTTTCTGCTCTTGGTGCTGAGCTGCGCTGAACTCGTAGGCGCGGCGCAGCAAGGCGAGGTCGTTGCCAGGACGATAGGCCTGGACCTTGCGGACGATTTCGTCGAATTCCAACATGCCTGCTTGCATTCTAGGTTAGCCGCCGAGGCTGGTTCAAGTCACGCACGGTGTGAATAGCCAGACGCCGCGCGCCCAGGTAGAGCGCTAATTTAGCGGACTGCCCGCGTGCACTAAGGCCTGTTGCTTTCCTCAGAATTGTGGTAGCCTTCGCTTCCCAATCCAACGCATGTTTGAGACCGCTCTCTGGCGCATCTAGTGGTTATCTCGACCCGGGATCCCCGCCTGAAAGGAGGAGGAAACCATGAAGAACCACTCCGCAAGGCTGGTCGCTCTCGCTCTTGCCATTGCGTTTCTTGCTTCCTGCGAGAAACCTTTCCACGAGGAGACCGAGCGTTACGTCTTCGTGTCTTCCAACATTACGCTGCCTTATTGGCAGGAAGCGCAAGTGGGCTTCAAGGATGCCGCTCGGGCGCTCAGCGTCAAAGCTGACTTCACAGGCCCGGATACCTATAACCCAAGTGACGAGTTGGCTGCCTTCCAGAAAGCCGTCGCCCAGCACCCCTCGGGGATCCTCGTCGCGCCCGCACGCCCCGACATTTTCACCGCCGCCATCAACGACGCCATCCAACAGGGGATTCCGGTCATCACCGTGGACACCGATGCGCCTGACACCCGTCGCGTCCTCTTTATCGGCACTGACAACCACCGCGCCGGTGTGGAGAGCGGTGCGCACATGGCGGAGCTGCTGCACGGCCAGGGCAACGTCGTCATCATCGCGATTCCCGGCCAGCTCAATCAGGACCAGCGGATCGCGGGAGCCAAAGAGGCCTTGGCAGGCTATGGCAAAATCAAAATCACACACGTGCTCGACGATAAGGGTGATCCGCGCAGCGCCAACGACCAGATTTCAGAGCTACTCGACAAGAAGGAGAAGATCGACGGCATCTTGTGTCTCGAGGCCTCCGGAGGACCCGGTACGGCTGAGGCCCTTCACCGGCTCAGCCTGGAAGGTAAGATCGTCGTCGTGGCCTTTGACAAGAACCCCGAAACTCTTGACTGGATCTCGAGCGGCGTCATCACGGGCACCATCGCGCAGAAACCGTACACCATGAGCTATTACGGCTTGAAGTTCCTGGACGACCTTCACCACAACATCGTTCATGAGTTTAAGGACTGGCGAAATGCTCCTGCTTCGCCGCTACCCACTCGAGTGGACACCGGAACGGCGTGGGTCGATAAGGCGAATGTCGCCGCGTTCCATGAGGCCGAGACCAACACGATCAAATCGCTGGGCGGGCCGGTCCCTAGTCAGTAGCGTGCACGGCGGCGTCACTCCTACGCCGCTCGGACGAGGACCGAGTGTTCCCGCGAAGGACGCACCAAACCGAAAAGGGCTCCGATCCCAGCGACCGGAGCCCTTTTTTGCTTGATTCGGAATCACCCAAATGCGGAGTCTGACAGGCGTTATTTGGACGCTTTCTCGCCCGCTTGTTTCCTAACAGCAATCGATTTCTCCATGAGCTGGTTGGCCTGTTTGATATCGGCCTCACGAGCGCTGGGATCAGCCTCCAGATCGGCCTTTTGACGGTAGAGCAAGTTCAGGTAAGCCATGGCGTCAGAGTCGTTGGGCTTCATTTCGAGGTCTTTCTGAAGCGCCTTGATTCCCTCGTCGACCAAGGCGCCGTTTTTCTGAGTTAGCTCATCCCGGGCTTTCGCCGGCAGGGGTGGGAAATCGCCGTTGATGTTCGGCACATTAAGCTTCAGGTCGGCGCGAATCTGGCCGTTCTCCCGCTGACACAAGGCCCAGTCGATCACTCCAATCCAGTAGTAAGGCTCGGGATTATTAGGGTCGGCTTGGAGGCGCCGCCTCTGGTATTCCTTAGCCTTGTCAAAGTCGCGCATTTCATAGTAAGTCTGCGCGATGGTCGCGAGCGCGTTCGTATTATTGGGATCCTGCTTCAGTACGTCCTCAAACGCGGTAATCGCGTCCTTGCCGATCTTGATATTTTCCGGAGAGTCGCCGCCGGGGATATAGAGTTGCCTCATCGCCGTGGCGAGGTAAAGGCGGGCGTTGAGCAGCGACGGATCGTAGGTCACTGCCTGCTTGAAGTGATCGATGGCAGCCTGGAACTGAGCATTGCGGTAAGCGGCCACACCCTTGTTAAGCTGATCGCGGGCTTTGAGTTTATCGCACCCGCTCGTTGCGATGGCCAACAGCAGCACCCCACACAACGGGGCGAGCTTGCAGGATTTCATCTGGGTTCCTCCCTTGACCCAAGCCTTGAGTTAGGTTACTGGCTCGCCTCTTCCAGTTTCTGGGTGATCAAGCCGATCTTGTCGATGCCAGCACCCTTCGCGATGTCGATGATCTGCGCCACCGCAGCGAACGGCAGACTGGAATCGCCCTTGACGAAAATCACCCGTTCGTTGCGCGTCTTGAAGATGTCCTCCAAGCGCGAGCCCAGATTGCGGATGTCGACCTGATCCTGATTGATCTTAACTCGTCTTTCGGCATCGATAGAAACCACAATCGTATGCTCAAGAACATCTTCGTTGGGTTTAGCGTTAGGGTTCGGTTGGGGTACCATCGCGTCGAGACCTTGAGGTGTCAACGGCGTGATCACCATAAAAATGATAATCAGAACCAGCAGGACGTCAATCAAAGGAGTGACGTTGATGTCACCCATCGTCCCGCCCTTCTTGCCAACGGCCATTGCCATAGTCTTACCCTCCTCTTGCTTTCAAGAACCCCTCAAATCTCCAACACTCGTACTTTCATCGGCTCAAGACGCCTTGCGGCTGGACCACCGGGGACTTGAATCATCCTGGCAGAATGCCGAACCAGCACCCCGTGGCCAAACCAAGCTTTACACTCCGCCGCGCAACGACACGAGCGCGGTAGTCCGTGGTGAGCCAAGCTTAAGGCGTTACTACGGGAGCAACAGCCCCCGGTCGGCGTTCGATTCGTTCCGTCTCCAAGCCTAACGAATCGACGCCCGCCGCCCGAACATTGTCGACCACCTTCACCACGTCGCCGTACTTGGCCCGTGCGTCACTCTTAACGTAAACAGTCTTGTCCAGCTTACTCGAGATCCGGTCCTTGACTTTCGTCGTAATCTCATCGAGGCTGATCTGACTCGTCCCCAAATACACTTTACCGTCTCGAGTGATGGCCAGCTCCACGGCGTCCTCTTTATCGGCGTCGGGCATCAGGCGTGGGTTGGCGGCCTTCGCCATATCCACGCTGAACCCGTGTTGCAGCATGGGCGTGATCACCATGAAGATGATCAACAGCACCAGCATGACGTCGACCAGCGGGGTGACGTTGATATCCGCCACGGTGGGCGGCGCTTTGGGTTTGTGAGCCATTATTTCTTCCCCCGACCGCTTCGCTTGATGAAGTAGTCGATCAGTTCAGAAGCTGAGTTGTCCATCTCGACGTCAAAGGCTTCGATTTTCCCGGTGAAGTAGTTATACACCCACACCGCCGGGATGGCCACGAACAGACCGAAGGCGGTGGTGACGAGGGCTTCGGAAATACCGCCCGCCACGGCCGCCAGACCGGTTGTTTTTTCCGTCGAGATGCCCTGGAACGCATGGATGATGCCGAGCACGGTTCCGAACAGCCCGACGAAGGGTGCGGTCGATCCAATGGTTGCCAGGCTTGAGACTCCGCGCTTCAGCTCAGCGTGGACAATCGCCGCCGCCCGCTCGAGAGCTCTCTTCGACGCCTCAATCTCTTCCCCGGGAATCTCGCTCGACACTTGATGCGCCTGAAATTCCTGCAAGCCCGCAGTCACGACCTTGGCGAGATGACTGCGTTGATTCTGCTCGGCAATCTGGATAGCCTCGTCCATCTTTCCGTCTTTCAGGGCGCCTGCCACTGCCGGGGCAAACACCCGCGATTGCTTCCGCGCGCCCTGGTAGGCGATCCAACGATCAATCATCACGCCAATCGACCATGCCGACATGATCAAAAGCACGATGACGACGGAGCGGGCAGGCCAACCCATCGAACGCCACATGCTGATGATGTCAAAGCCGACGGCACCCCCTTCCTCCTGAAACAACAAGAAGCCAAAGGTAATCAGGTTTGCCGCTATCATCATGTTCTGTCTCCTCCTTCTGAGTTTTCGGTCCGCCGGCTATTCTGCCAGCGTGAAGTTCACGTCAATCTCGGTCACCACTTCCACCGGTTCGCCATTGAGCAGCGTCGGTTGGTAGCGCCAGCGCTGCACCGCTTCGAGGGCCGCCTTGACGAGAAGCGGGTGCCCACTCACCACCTTCAGGTCCTGGATGGTGCCATCCTTGCTGATGACCGCCTCGAGGCGCACCGTCCCCTGAATGCGCGCCATCTTGGCCAGCGGAGGATATTCGGGCTTGGGCTGGAAAATCAGTTTGGCAGACTCCACTTGTCCGCCGACGCGAATCCGCTTCGGGGTCGCGGCCTTGGGTGGCGGAGGCGGCGGAGGGGCTGTACCCACTCCCCCGATGATGCCGCCAATCACTCCACCCGCGCTGCCTCCCGGCACGCCGCCCGGGACTCCTCCCACAACGCCCACCGCGGCCATTTGAGGCGGTGGCTCGGGCTCCTCCTTGAGTTGCTTGATGGTCTTGGGGATAACGGTGGGCGCTTTCATGATGTCTTCCACCGTCACCCGATGGACAATAACCTTCGGCGGAGCCGCAGCGGGGGGTGGAGGCGGGGGCGGTGGGGGCGGCGGAGCGGTCAGCGAAACCGTCAACGTCGACGCGGGCAACTCGCCGTAGTTGATCAACGGCAGCAGAACCAGTACGCCCACCAGGATGACCTCGAAGATGTAGGCGATGGGCATCGTGGCGCGCTTCCAGTTGCCCGTCTTCGAGGCCGAGTAAATCAGGTAGAGTACAAAACCCACCAGGTAAAGCACCAGCGTCAGGAGGAACCATTTCGCCACGCCGAAGCCGTAGTGCTTCGCGTCGGCATAGACGTAGCAAAGCATCAGCGCGTAAGAGCCAACCAGGGCCGCCAGGATAATCGACTGGGTGACGATCACCTTCCCTTCAGCCGCGGTCAGCAGTGGCAGTCCATAGTTACCAGCGAAATAGCCCGCGACCGCCGCCGCCAGCGCGATAATCCAGTGAACGTTCGTGAGGACCGGCGCATGCGACGGTGCGGAATCCAGCAAGGTCTCGTCAAACATGGTTGATACCTCCACCCCGTTTCGTTCGAATCGGCGTCCCCATTTCCTGTCGTACCCGGCGCCAAGCTAGCGGCGCGCGCCCGCGGTCTGGCGCTCGGCGCGGCTCTTCGCCGGCGGCGCAGACACAGAACCCTTCGAGGTTCCAACCGACTGCGCCCGTGTGCCTCCGCCCGTCCGCTGCTGCCAGTAGACCAGAACCGGACTGGCAATCGCAATCGACGAATAGGTGCCTATGATCACTCCGACCACCAGTACCGTTGCGAATCCGTGAATCACCTCGCCGCCGAACAGGTACAGCGACAGCACGGCAAGAAAGGTGAGCCCGGAGGTCAGGATGGTCCGGCTCAGCGTCTGGTTGATGCTGCGGTTGACCAGCGGCAACATGCTCTCACGCTTGTTGAGGCGGACATTCTCCCGAATCCGGTCGAACACCACAATGGTGTCGTTCATGGAATAGCCCACCAGCGTCAGCAGGGCCGCAATCACCGTCAGAGTGATTTCTTTATTGAACAGGGAAAAGATACCAAGCGTTATGAGAACGTCGTGAAACGTGGCGATGACCGCCGCGACGCCGTAGATTAGCTCAAAGCGATACCAAATGTAAATAAGCATTGCGCCTAGTCCAGCCAGGGTCACGTAGACCGCCTGGCGGCGCAGATCCGCCCCCACCTTGGGTCCAACAATCCTGACTCTAGAGATAGCGTAGTTGGATAGGTAGTAGTTATCCTTCAAGAACGAGACTACGGCGGGCGTCACGCCTCTGACCCCGCTCAACTGCTGGAAGTCGGTAATCAGGCCGCCCTGCTGCGGGCTGTTGAGAAAGTCGTACAAGGCGTTCGCCAAATCCTTGTACTGGGCCTGGATGTCGCCGCCCTTGGAGGCCACTTGCAGCGGGTCGGCGGCCGCGAGACTGTCGCCAAGCGCCTGCGGGCTCACATTGTTGAAGTCAGTCTTTCCCGCGGGGGCCTCTCCGTAAAGTCCCGCGAGGGCCGTACCGATCGTGCGCTTGCCCGCGTCAAGAGCGGAGGCAGAAGCCGTCGTCTTCAAGTCCAAGCCGACGATCACTGCGTGGTCCGCCGCGGGACCGAACTGTTGGAGCGTTGCGCCTTTCAGATTTTGCCGGTCGAGTTCCGCGCGGATGCGGTCGAGGTTGGGAGGTCCGGCGAACTTCACATAAACCAACGTCCCGCCGCGGAAGTCAATACCGTAGGCCAGCCCGCGCTTGACCGCCATGGAAATCAAACCGGCCAGCAGCAACGGGATGGAAACCCCGATGAAAAGCCACTTCTTACCCATCCAGTCAATCTTGGGTTCGTGGAAAAATTCCATTGAGCCAGACCTTTCCTTGACAATTAAAGAGACACCGGACGGAGTCCGGAAGTTCCCAAAACCTCACGCGGCCACAATCACTTACACACTGAGTGCCGCGCCCTTTTCTCGGTGCGAAAGAACGTAATCGAAAATGACGCGCGACACAAATACCGAAGTGAAGAGGTTCGCCACCAAGCCGATCGTCAGAGTGACGGCGAAACCCTTGATCGGCCCGGTGCCAAAGGTAAAAAGAATCGCCGCCGACGCCACCGTGGTGACGTGGGTATCAATAATGGTCTTGAATGCATGCTCGAAACCGCCCGCCACGGCGGCGCCCACCGCCTTGCCTGCCCGCAACTCCTCGCGAATGCGCTCAAAAATAAGGACGTTCGAGTCCACACCCATACCGACCGTCAGGATCACCCCGGCAATGCCCGGCAAGGTGAGCGTCGCGCCGAAATAACCCAGGGCAGCGATTAGAATCAGCAGGTTGAGGATCAGCGCCACGTCAGCATTGACTCCGGCTCCGCGGTAATAAATCAACATGAAGGTCATGATCGCCACGAAGCCGACAATCGAAGCGATGACGCCGTGGCGGATGGAGTCGGCCCCGAGCGAAGGCCCGACCGTCTCCTCATCCTCGTATTCGACCGACGCCGGCAGCGCGCCGGTGCGTAGCACCAAGGCGAGGTCCGAGGCTTGCTGCAGAGTGAAATTTCCTTCGATATCTCCTCGATCGTTGATTTGACCTTTAATCACGGGCGCGTCCACCACCCGGTTGTCGAGCACGATGGCCAACAGCTTGCCGATGCTCTGTCCGGTGATGCGCCCGAATCGGGTGGCTCCATCGCGGTTCAGGGTAAAGACAACATCGGGACGCCCGTTGCTATCGGTGCCGGGTTGTGCCCCCGTCAGGTCGCGCCCAGTGATGGCCGCGACGCGATTCAGGATGTACCAGGGAGGTTCGCCACCGTCGGCGCCATGCTGTGCCTGGGCAAGTTCAGCATCGGGCGGAAGCACCCCTCCGTGAGCGCCCAGCGCAGCCTCCTGCGTCGGATAAGGGCCGTCCTGAACGATCTTGAGCTCGAGCAAGGCCTGCGCCTGAATCAGGTCCTTAACCCGAGTCGTGTCCGTGACGCCCGGAAGCTCGACCACCAGTTCGTGATCTTCGGGCGCGCCGTAGTCGGCTATCACCGCCTCATTTACGCCAAACTGGTCGATCCGGTTGGTAATGGTCTCCCTCGCCTGCTCGAGCGTTTGGCTGCGCAGCGTCGCGAGCTCACTGGTCTTGAAGCCCAGATTAAAGGAGAGCGTCCCGGTTGCCGAATCGACCGGCCCGCGCGCCAAGTCCCAGCGTGACAACGCTTCGTTGACCACCGCTTGAACGTCGGCGGCCTTGTTCTGAGGGACGCCCTTGATCACGATGTGGGTGTCGTCTGCCTTCACCGCATCGGCGTAAGGGATGTTTCTGGCCTTGAGCTCGTCCTTGAGGCGCTCGAGGTCCTGGTCGGTGGTGATTTTGACCGCGTCGTCCACGTGTACCCGCAGGATGAGGTGCGTGCCGCCCTTCAAGTCCAATCCCAGTTGGATGCGGTCCGCCATGTTCGCCTTGAGCTGCTGGACGTTCTTCGGAAGTCCGACGATTCCGAAAACGCACAGAAGAATCACCGCTACGATCATCAGGGAGCGAGTTTGAATCTTTTCACTCATAAATCCTGATTCCCGAACCTTTCTGTCCTCGTTCTACACCTTCTTGGACTTCGAGTCCGCTTCCCCGCCCTCCGCCGGCTGCAGCCCGCTGATCGCCGACCGCGCCACGTCGATTTTCACCTGAGAGGCGACCTGCAACTGGACCACACCGTCGCGGAAGGCGGTGACCGTCCCGTAAACACCGCCGGTGGTGATCACCCGATCGCCGGTTTTCAGGTTGGTGAGCATTTCCTGGGTCTTGCGACGCTGGCTCTGCTGCGGACGGATGACCAGGAGATACCAGATGAGGAAAAGGGGAGCAAAGAGAAAAAGAAACTGCGCCAGCCCGCTGCCCGCACCGGGATCAGCGGCCAGGACAATAGGCCACGATGACAGGAATGAAGAACCAGCACTCACAATCAAGGTTGGGCCGATCAGAGACAGCGTGAGACTAGGAGCGCCTCGGTCGAGGTCGCCCCGCAGGGCCAGTCCGGCTTTGGCGATTCATCTCAGCCCTAACTGGTTGGTAAATATCCAGTACGAACCCTGCGCAAGAGATCTTCGAAGTCTCCGGAAATCACAGCCTGCCTGATTCTGCGCATGGTGTCAAGGTAAAAGTGGAGGTTATGGCGCGTGGCAAGGATGCCCGCCAGCGTCTCACCTGCCTGAAACAAGTGGCGGATATAGGCCCGCGAATAGCGCTGGCAGACGTCGCACGCGCAGGCAGGATCGAGCGGGCGCTCGTCGCTCGCGTAGCGCGCGCTCTTGATCACCAACCGGCCCTCCGAGGTGAAGACGCAGGCGTTGCGGGCGTTGCGGGTCGGCAGGACGCAGTCGAAGAGGTCGATGCCGCGCGCCACGCACTCGACCAGGTCCGCCGGCGTCCCCACGCCCATCAGGTACCGCGGACGATCGGCGGGCAACAACTCGGCGGTGTATTCCGTAACGTCGTAGGTGTCGCCTTTGGGCTCCCCGACCGAGAGTCCGCCGACCGCGTAGCCGTCAAAGCCGATCTCGAGCATCTGTTCGGCGCTCTGACGCCGCAGAGCCTTGTCGATGCCACCTTGCACGATCCCGAAGAGAGCTGAGGTCCGGGGTCCGAGCCTGGATGCGCAAACCTGCTCGTAATAGTCTCGAGCGCGACGCGCCCAGCGTCCCGTGAGCTCCATAGCCCGGCGCGTGGTCTCGTAGCTCGAGGGATACTCCACGCACTCGTCGAGAATCATGCCAATGTCCGAGCCGAGCGCGAGCTGGATCTCGACCGCGCGCTCCGGCGAAAGGAAGTGCGACGAGCCGTCGAGGTGCGAACGGAACGTGACGCCGTCTTCGGTAACGCGTCCCAGACCTTTGAGGCTCATCACCTGATATCCGCCGCTGTCAGTAAGGATGGGCCGGCGCCAGGCCATGAAGCGATGCAGGCCACCCGCCTGGCGAATGACCTCGTGTCCCGGCCGCAGATAGAGGTGATAGGTGTTGGAAAGAAGAATCTGGACGCCCAGCCGCTCGAGTTCTTCCTGGGCAATTCCCTTGACGCTGCCCGCCGTCCCTACCGGCATGAAGGCGGGCGTCTCGACCGTGCCGTGGGCGGTATGAAGGAGCCCGGCGCGCGCCCGCGTACTGGGATCGAGCGCCACGAGATCAAATTTCCAAGCGCTTTCCATCACTCCGGTTGACTGAGGAAGGTTCGAAACCAACTCCGCTGAGATCCCGCGAACAAACGAGGAATCGAACTGCAGGGCCGGCCACCGCGTAAGCCTTGAGCTCCGTTGCTGATCAGAGTGCCGCAATACCTACTTTGATCAGGACTACGACAGCCCAAAGCGCGAAGAAGGCCAGAAAGACCGAGGTGGTTTTCGCCTTCTTCGCGCTTGCGGCGGAAAAGCCAATGCCGAGCAGCGCCATCATCCAAAAACTGAAAATGTCGAGCGAACCCGCCAGAGCAAGCAGAGGCTTTGACGTGCTCGGATCCAAGAAGAACCCGGGATTCGTGGGCATTGGGCTCTGCGGGTTGAAGTGCTCAGGATCCCCGAAGAAGATCAAGGCGATCGCCATGACCGATCCCAGAAGCGACACCATACTCGCGTAGCAGGTGACCGAAAATGCCGTCTTGAAACTCACGGGCGAGCCGAAGATAGCGCTCATAATCAGCATTCCCACAGCGGCGATGATCAGCAGAATGATCGGGACCGCCAGCACTCCGGAGATATGGGCAATAATGCCTCCGATCCGCGCCCCCTGCTCGACGGCCTGCTGCATCTGATCGGGTGACATGCTGGAGGCGCGGCTGCTGTGTTCAATCTGCTGTCGCACGATCCGCTCGATGCCAATCTTCGCCAGCATCGTCTCCGTCACCGCGATGCTGGCAAGGGTGAGGATGACGAGCGGCGCGATGAAATCGGGCTTGCGCGTGATGTCGGCAAACGTTTCACCCGGTGAGAAAAAGACGCCCACCAAGCGGGCGCCCAACGACTTGGGGGATTCGGAGATTTGCGCCGGTGCGGCCGTCGTACCCATAATCGTCTCCTCCTGGCCAGAGTTTTATCGAACCGTTTGATCTGGAATCTTCCGTCGAAACGCCCAGCAAGATAGCAGGAAGACCGGCCATACGCAACCGGCCGCGGACTTTAGTACTGGTTCGAACCGGTACCGGAACCTTGCACGCCTGGACATTGGCCGCGATGGCTATTGCGTCGCGAGCCGCGCGATGCGACGATGCTCGCCAGTGCAATCATGAGAGAGCGTCAACCAACTGCCAGTCCGCCTGCAGACTTCGCCGCGAGTAAGGACGTGCCGCAAGTGCCGGTAACACCCGATCGGCGGAAGCGGCGACGCCTGCCGTTGGCGCTTATCGCGCGCATCGAGCCGATCTCGACTGCCGTCAGCGGCGCCTCTATCCCCGGCGTACGTCCTGCTATCTCCCGCCGAGTGATCGGCCACCTCCGCGACATCAGCAACCATGGGGCGTACCTATGGTCAGCTCAACGCTTCGCGACAGGTGAGACTCTCCATCTGACTCTCGAAGTGCCGCCCGATCAAGGACGCAATTGGACTCTGGAGATTGAGTGTGAGACAGAGGTGGTTCGCGTCGAACCCGGCTATCCGCGAACCGGGGAAACAGGCCTGGCGGTCCGCATCTTGCGGTTCAGCATCCCCAAGGTCCTGTCCGCCACCGAGGTCTTGTTCCCGCTCGGCGATCAGGTTGTTTAATCGCTAGGTCGATTCGGTAGGGGACGCTTCCCGGACAGCTTGTTATTCGCGAAGCGTGGCATCCAGGAAGGCGCGCAGTTTCCGGCTGCGCGACGGGTGACGCAGCTTCCGCAAGGCCTTGGCTTCGATCTGGCGGATACGCTCGCGCGTGACCGCGAAACTCTGCCCGACCTCCTCGAGCGTGTGCTCGCTGCCATCATCCAGCCCAAAGCGCATCTTGATGACCTTCTCCTCGCGGGGCGTGAGCGTCTTCAGCACCGAGTCCGTCTGTTCTTTGAGGTTGATGTTGATCACGGCCTCGGCGGGCGAGATCACCCCGCGGTCCTCGATGAAATCGCCGAGGTGGGAATCCTCCTCCTCTCCGATCGGCGTCTCGAGCGAGATGGGCTCCTGCGCAATCTTCAGGACTTTCCGCACCTTCACCACCGGAATATCCATGCGCTTGGCGATCTCTTCCGAGGTCGGCTCGCGGCCGTACTCCTGTACGAGCTGACGCGAGGTACGAATCAGCTTGTTGATCGTCTCGATCATGTGGACGGGAATGCGGATGGTCCGCGCTTGATCGGCGATGGCGCGTGTGATGGCCTGCCGGATCCACCAGGTGGCGTAAGTCGAGAACTTATAGCCGCGCCGGTACTCGAACTTGTCCACCGCCTTCATCAGGCCGATGTTGCCCTCCTGAATCAGGTCGAGGAACTGGAGTCCGCGGTTGGTGTACTTCTTGGCGATGGAGACCACGAGCCGGAGGTTCGCCTCGATCAGCTCGCGCTTCGCCGCCTCGGCTTCGCGCTCGCCGCTGATGATGGTCTGCAGCGTACGCCTCAAGTCGCCGGCCGAGGACTGGTTCTGCTCCTCGATCTCGCCCAGGCGGATGCGGTGTTGCCGCAGCTCCTTCTTAAGGTCTTTGTTGCCGTTACTGCGCGCGCCCTCCACGCGCTTCTCCAGCCGGTTCACCTCGCGCTCCACCGGCTTGATTTCCTCCACGGCCTCGCGGATGCGCTCGATCAGCCGCTTGCGCTCGGCGTGAGTAAACTCGATGGAGCGGAAAAGCTTGGAAATCAGGATGCGGTGCCGGGCCTCCCCCATGCTGTAGCGACGATAGTCGCGCGGACGCTTGGTGCGCGGAATGGACTCGCGCTTCGCTTTGATCTGGATGAGCTTCTTGTTCAGCCGCTCGATCTCGTCGACGGCGGCGATCACCTCGCGCAGGCGCTCTGCCACTTTGTCTTCCGTCAGCTCATCGTCGTTGAAGACGACGACTTCCTTGATCGAACGCTCCGCCTTCGCCAGTTTTCCGCGCAGCGCGAACATCTCCTGGATGACAATGGGAGAGCGGGAAAGCGCCTTGAAGACGTTGAGCTGCCCGCGCTCGATGCGCTTGGCAATCTCCACTTCGCCCTCGCGCGTCAAGAGCGGAACCGTCCCCATCTCGCGCAGATACATGCGCACCGGGTCGTTGGTCTTGTCGAGCGCTCCCGGAGTGAGGTCGAGCTCGACGTCCTCAGGAGTTTCTTCCGGCTTCGCTTCCTCAGGCTTGTCGAGTGTGAGCTTTTCCGCGGACTTCACCCGCGGGGCCTCGAGCACCTCGATGCCCTCGCTGTCAAACACCGACAGCAGGTCATCCAGATCCTCGGGTGAATGGACGTCGGAGGGAAGAAGGTCGTTCACCTCGTCGTAGAGGAGATACCCTTTCTCCTTGCCCAGAGTGATGAGCTTAGTGACCTGATCGTACTTGTCCTCGAAAGCCAACCGTTAAAACCCCCAATAGGCAGACCACCCGGTGTCAAGGGCCCCAAAAGCAAAATGGCGACACCACGTCGCCACCTCGCCGGTGCCGCCCTCCCTTACATTCGAAGCTGAGCAAGGAATACCGCGTCTCCGGGCCCGCCTTCATGTACTTAGATGTCATCCTACACTAGTTCGTTCGGTTTTCAGCCAACATTTTTTGAGAACGCCCGAGCTCCTGTAATCTCTTGGCTGATTTGACCTTAGCAGCGTAGAGCTCAGCCAGCCTGCCAACATCCTTCTCCTGCTCGGCACGCTCGATCTCAGCTTGCAGCTTCTCGTGCTCCCGCTGCGCCCGCCTTAATCGTAGCGCCTGCCGGAAGCCCTGGACCAGCTCAGGCCGGGGTGCCTCACCCGGCCAGAATAGACTTTCGTAAAGCACGTTCCGTTCCTCGGCGCGCAGCGATTCCTCGATCAGCGCCACCTCCAGAGCCTCACCCTGCCGCCGCAACTCGGCAATGCGCTTGAACACGTCCTCGCCAGCCAACCCTTCGCAGTCACCGCTTTCAACCAGTTCAACGACGAATTCGTCTGCCAACTCCTCGCTCTGGAGGCAGGCCCGCAGCAACTGCTTGACCGCGTGATTGACCTGGGTCACGGTCGCCTGGGGCCGCAGTTGACTCTCCCGGTGCGCCGCCGCCCGCTTCAGTTCCTCCTCGACCGACCGGTCGTCGACGCGCAACCGCAGCGCCACACTGTGCGCGAGTTGCGCGCGCAGCATCCCATCCGGCACCTTGGCGAGATGCGGCAGTACGGCATTGGCCGCCGCGACGCGACCCTCCGGCCTCGCCAGGTCGTGCTGTGCCGCCGCGCGCTCCGTCAGGTAATCCACATAACTCTGCGCCAGTGCTAGCCTCTTTTCATAATCGGCAGCCCCGTGCTTGCGGATGAACGCATCCGGGTCGAGGCCCGCGGGCAGCGCCAGCACCTTCACCTCAAAGCCTTCCTCGAGCAGCCCCGTCAACGACCGCTCGGTTGCCGCGACCCCCGCCGAGTCCGGATCGTAGTTCACCACCACACGCCGCGCGTAGCGGCCCAGCAGGCGGATCTGGCTTTCGGTGAGGCTGGTGCCGCAACTTGCCACCACTCGGCCCACGCCCGCTGAAGCCACCGCGATACAGTCCATGTAGCCCTCGACCAGGACAACCTGGCCAGACTGGCGAATGGCCGCCGTGGCGCGGTCGAGATGGTAGAGTACGCGGCTCTTGCTGTAAATCGGCGTTTCCGGCGAGTTGACGTACTTGGGTTGGTCGTCGCCCAGAGCGCGCCCGCCGAAGGCCACCACTTTGCCGGACTCGTTGGCGATAGGAAAGATCACCCGCCGGCGGAAGCGGTCGAAATGCCGGTTCTCCTCCTGGTTCCGGAGTACGAGTCCACTCTTCTCGAGGATGGCAGGCTCGAAGTCCAACTCGAACAGATGCCGGGTCAGCGCTTGTCCTCCCGCTGGGGCGTAGCCTAGCCGGAACCGTCCCACCGCCTCGTCACTCAAGCCGCGATCGGCCAGGTATCCGCGCGCCGCCCGTCCTTCCGCCGTACCCCCGAGCTGCGACGCGAAAAACTTGGCCGCCAGCTCATGGATCTTGAAGAGCAGAGCGCGCTCCTTCGTCTGGGCGTCATACGTCTCGCTGTTCACCCGCTCGCGCAACGTAACGCCCACCTTCTCGGCGACGCGCTCGAGCGCCTCCGGAAAGGTCAGGTGCTCGATCAGCATCACGAACTTGAACACGTCGCCGCCCACGCCGCAGCCGAAGCAATGGAAGATCTGCTTGGTGGGGTGCACAGCGAACGACGCGGTCTTTTCCTGATGAAAGGGGCACAGGCCGACTAAGTTTACGCCCCGCTTCTGCAGCTTGACGTAGTCGCCGACGATCCTGACGATGTCCGCAGCCGCCCGTACTTCGTCCACTTGCCTCATGAACCGCCTGACGCGCAGGGCCGACTCCCGAGCTCCCTGCTCTTGCGCTTTCGTTCAGTATACCCGATGTGAGGAGGCATTGTAGATCCCGGGTAGGGATTTAATGACACCCTACAGATCCCGCGGGTCAGGATGACCTTCAATTGTTCGTTGGGTGCGACTTCGCGATAGATCAAGACTCACACGAACAGCCGTTCGCTTGAGACCGGCTCCGATGCCCGACGACACTACGAGGACGATGCTTTGTACCCGCCCTCTTTCAGCAACTGTTGGAACTCCGGTTCGTCGCGCAGACAGGCAAGGTCGGGGTCGCGCGCTACCCAGTCGAAATAACGGTACCCGACGTCCTTGGCCCTTTTCAGCATCGCCAGGGCCTCTGCCTTTCGTTGGAGGACGCCGTACGTGCAGGCCGCATTGTAGAGAACGTTGGCGTCGCTGGGGCGGAGCGCCACCGCCTTTTGAAGCTCGCGGATAGCCGCCGCCTCGTCTCCGAGAAAAGCATAGTTGCCGGCCAGCAGAATTCGCGCCCGAACATCATCCGGAACCGTCGCAATCTGCCGCTCCATCACTCGTGTCATCTGGTCGCGGAGGCCGCTGGCCGTCTCTCTCTGTCCCAGCCGCTCGAGGGCCATCACATACGGAACGAATACATTGTAATCATCACCACTCACCTCGATGGCGCGCGCTGCCACGTCGGCCGCCTCCTGCCAGCGGTCTGAGGCAAAGCAGGCTCGTCCCAAAGTCCAATAGGCGCCTTCGCAGTCGGGTTTACGCTCGATAGCCCGGCGCGCCATCTGGACGGCTGTATCGTACTTGCCCTGCGCCACATAAATGCCGGCGCGTGCCGTCAGGCCCTCAGGGAGCTGAGGATCGAGTGCCAAGGCCCGCTCGCAAGCTGCCAGCCCTTTCTCGAGCCACTGGGCGTCCTTCTCATGCCACTCGTAGAACAATCCGCAGGCGCGCGCGATGCTGGCGTGGGCGAGAGCAAAGTCCGGGTCGAGGACAATCGCCTGCTCGAACATCTGAATGGCAAATATCAGATCCTGACGAGTGAGTCGCCGGGCGTAGCTGCGTCCGCGCAAATAATAGTCGTAGGCTTGAGTGTTCTCGGTCGGCTTGCGCGCGATGGCCTTTTCTTCTTGGGGCGAAAGAGCGGTTCGCAGGGCCTGGGTGATACTGCGGGCGATCTCGTCCTGCACCTCAAAGACATCCTTCATCTCGCGGTCGTACCGCTCCGCCCAGATGGGGAAGCTGGTGCGCATCTCGACCAGTTGCGCCGTGATGCGCAGCCGATTGCCGGCGCGCCGCAGGCTCCCCGTCAGGACGTGGGCGGCGCCCAGTTGCTGACCGACCTCAGCAGCGGTCACCGGCTTGTCGCGGTAGGGCAGCACGGCGGGACGCAGGAACACGTTCATCCCTTTGATCTTCAAGAGCTCCGTGATGATGTCTTCCGTCATCCCGTCGCGGAAGTACTCATCCTCTTTGGAAGCGCTGAGGTTCTCGAAATAGAGCACCGCGACCGATTTCTCCGCCGCCGCTTTGTCGGCCGGTGTGGCCGGTGCCCGCCCGGAATCCAGATCGCGCTTCAAGCGCCGCAAGTCGGCGCGCGGACCGGATGCAGTCTGGTAGCGCAGCCGCTTGTCTTTCTCCAGAGACTTGTTAATGATTTCTTCGAGCTTAGGCGGAATGTGCGGATTCAGTCGTGAGGGCGGAACCGCAGCGTCACGCAGGATAGCCTCGAAGATCACCGCCGGCGTGTTACCCAAGAATGCCTGTCGCCCCGTCGCCATCTCGTACAGCACCGCCCCGAAACTGAATAGGTCGGTGCGCGCATCCACCTCTTCCCCGCGCGCCTGCTCCGGCGACATGTACGCCACCGTCCCCATCGCCGACCCCGGGCTGGTCAGCATCTCCCCCGCATTCGCCAGCGTCGGCTGGGCGCTCACCCCCAGTGTTTCCCCTGTCCCTCGCCGGCCGAGCGTCAGCTTGGCGAGTCCAAAATCCAGCACCTTCGCCTGCCCCCGCTCGGT
>DASZAI010000060.1:0-32786 GCA_035945295.1 Terriglobia bacterium
GCCGGCAGGGACAGAGATGGTGATGCCGGGGGACAACGTGTCGCTGGAGATCGAGCTGATCACGCCCATCGCGATGGAGAAGGGCCTCCGGTTCGCGATCCGCGAAGGCGGCCACACGGTGGGCGCCGGGACCGTCACCGAAGTCCTGAAGTAAGAGCGCGGTGTGCGGTCGAGGGCGTCCAAAAGGAATAGGCAATGCGCGAAATCATTACCATGCAGTGCGGCGATTGCAAGAATCGCAATTACACGACGACGCGGAACAAGCGCAAGCACCAGGACAGGCTCGAGCTG
Organism: Terriglobia bacterium; assembly: GCA_035945295.1. Classification (GTDB taxonomy): domain Bacteria; phylum Acidobacteriota; class Terriglobia; order UBA7540; family UBA7540; genus QHZK01. Next base: position 292 of record DASZAI010000060.1, read on the forward strand.
AAGAAGTTCTGCCCGACTTGCCGGCACCACACGGTGCACAAGGAAGTGAAATAACTCGGCCGGTCGTCGAACGCGGTGAGTCGAGGACCGCTGGGGCAGCCGGTTCAGGGGCGTCAGATCAACGGCTAATCTGCCGGTCTCCAAAACCGGTCATGGGGGTTCGAGTCCCTCCGCCCCTGCCAGAGAACTCGGTGGCTGCGGGGTCCGGAAACAGGCGGGTCTGAGAGGAATAACGAAACAAGATGGCGGATGAGCTGACACTTCAAAAAAACGCCTGGCAGCGGCTGCGCGAGTATGTCTCAGACGTGCGCGTCGAGATGAAACGGGTCACTTGGCCGAGCCGCCAGGAAATTTACGGCACCACGGTCATGGTGATCCTCACGACTTTTCTCTTTGGCTTTTACTTCTATATTTGTGACGGCATCTTTAGCGTTTTGAGCCGCAGGGTTTTGAACTTCTTCCTGCACCGCCGTTAGGAGGGCACGTTGAGCAGTAACGCTCGACGGAGCATTCAGACAGTGAACATCGACATGCCGAAAAACTGGTACATCATTCACACCTACTCAGGTTTCGAAAAGAAAGTGGCGGAAACCTTGAAGAGCCGAGTCGCGGCCGAGGGCCTGGCCGACAAGTTCGGCGAGATTATGGTGCCCACCGAAGACGTTATCGAGATGCGCCAGGGGAAGAAGGTGGTGACGCCCAAGCTCTTCTACCCGGGCTATGTGCTGGTCGAGATGGACATGGACAACGACACCTGGCATCTGGTGCACTCGACGCCACGCGTTACCGGCTTCGTCGGGTCGGGACAGATGCCCAGCCCGCTGACGGCCGAGGAAGTCGACCGCATCGTGCACAAGGTAGAAGTCGCCGCTGAGCATCCCAAGCCTAAGCTCAAGTTTGACCGCGGGGAGTCGGTGAAAATCACCGATGGACCGTTCAAGGACTTCACCGGCATCGTCGACGAAGTGAACGACGACCGCTCGACATTGCGCGTCATGGTGACCATCTTCGGCCGATCCACGCCGGTTGAGCTGGATTTCTACCAAGTCGAGAAGGGATAGGAACATGGCGAAAAGAATTACGGCGATGATCAAGCTACAGATCCCGGCAGGCAAGGCGACTCCCGCGCCGCCCGTGGGGCCGGCGCTGGGCCAGCACGGAGTGAACATCATGGAGTTCTGCAAGGCGTTCAACGCCAAGACCTCCGCCAAAGATCAGGAAGGCCTGATCATCCCCGTGGTCATCACCGTCTACCACGACCGGAGTTTCACCTTTGTGACCAAGACGCCGCCCGCTTCGGTGCTGTTGAAGCGCGCCGCGAATATCGCTAAAGGGTCAGGCGAGCCCAACAAGAATCTGGTGGGCAAGGTTACGCAAAAGCAGGTGGAAGAGATCGCCAAGACAAAACTTCCGGACTTGAACGCGCGCGACCTCGCCGCCGCCGTCGCTACTGTCAAAGGGACGGCGCGTAGCATGGGAATCGAGGTCGTTCCTTAGACGGGAATCCTCAGAGGACAGATTCGACGGTCTGGAGACGAAGTCATTCGAGGGTATCAAGATGGGCAAGAAATACGAAACATCAGCGAAGCTCGTAGAAAAGCCGACTTATACCGTGGCCGAAGCGATGCCGCTCGTTAAGAAGGCGGCTTTCGCCAAATTCGATGAGACCGTGGAGCTGGCGATGCGCTTGGGCGTCGACCCCAAGCACGCCGACCAGATGGTGCGTGGTACGGTCGTCCTCCCTCACGGCCTGGGTAAGAGCAAGCGGGTGATCGTCATCGCTTCCGGCGAAAAGGTTCGTGAGGCACGGGAGGCGGGAGCGGACGAAGCGGGCGGCGACGACGTGGTGCAGAAAATCCAAGGAGGCTGGCTGGACTTCGACGCGGTGGTTGCCACACCCGACATGATGAAGTCGGTTGGACGGCTCGGCAAGGTGCTGGGTCCGCGCGGGCTGATGCCGAATCCCAAGACGGGTACGGTGACCATGGACGTCGCCAAGGCGGTGAAGGAAGTCAAAGCTGGCAAGGTCGAATTTCGCGTCGACAAGACTGGAATCATTCACTGCCCCGTCGGGAAGGTCTCCTTCGATGCGGAGAAGCTGACGGAGAACACGCAGACCCTTATTTCGAGCATTATGAAAGCCAAGCCAGCAACCGCCAAGGGGCGCTACGTCAAGAGCATCGTGGTGTCCTCGACCATGGGACCAGGCATCCACATCGACGTCGCTTCGGTGGAGGCGGCGTAGCCATCAAACCCAGCCAGACTCAGAGGCTAACGAAGATGAAGAAGGAAGAGAAACAAGAGAAAGCGGAAGCGCTTCATGAAGAGCTGGAGAAAGCGAAGGGCGTACTGCTGTCCGGCTTCGAAGGACTGACCGTCGCGCAAGACACCGAGCTGCGCACCAGGATTGCCAAGGCAGGCGGAAAGCATCGCGTGGTCAAGAACTCGCTGATTGAGCGGGCTGCTCTGGGTACTCCGGTCGCGCCGGCGGCCGAGAAGCTGCGTGGCACGACGTCGCTGACGTACACGGAAGGCGATGCCGTGGCGCTGGCCAAGATCATCACTGCTTACGCCAAGGAACACCCGGCGCTGGTCTTCAAGACCGGCGTGGTCGAAGGCCGGGTGATATCCCTGGCTGACTTGGCGTCGCTCGCCAGCCTTCCCTCGCGCGAGACGTTGTTTTCGAAGGTGCTTTTTCTTATCAATGCGCCGGCGCAGCGGGTTGCGTCGTCCGTCGCCGGCGTAGCGCGCAACCTTGTTTACGTGATCCAGCAAGGAGTGCAGGAAAAGAAGTTCAAGGAAACAGCCGGATAGCTGAGGCTATCCGCCAGCTTTTGCGCCGGCCCCGAAACAGGCCGGCAATTTCTGGGAGGAAAACCGATGTCGGAACGTATCGATAAAATCGTGGAAGAAATCCGAGGCCTGAGCCTGCTTGAGGCCGCCGAACTGGTCAAGAAACTCGAGGAAGTTCTAGGCGTCTCGGCAGCCGCCGCGGCTCCGGTAGTCGTCGCGGGTGGAGGAGGCGGCGCCGCCGCCGCACCCGTTGAGGAAAAGACCGAATTCAGCGTCGTTTTGACGGCCGTTGGCGCCAACAAGATCAACGTCATCAAGGCAGTGCGTGAAGTCACCAGCCTGGGCCTGAAGGAAGCCAAGGATTTGGTCGACAATGCGCCCAAGCCCATCAAAGAGGGCATCAACAAGGAAGAGGCCGAGAACATCAAGAAGAAGTTCACCGAAGCCGGCGCAACGGTCGAAGTGAAATAGTCCTTCGTTCAGCCGGGGCCCGGGAGCCGGACCTTGGCGCGTCCTCCCACGGAAGTGCAGTCCGATGGGGTGCTCCTTTTGTTACCGCGATAGCGGGGCAGCACTCACCATCGTGGGCGCTGCCGGGCCGTGCGGAGAGCCTAATGCATCCTCACGCTCCCATGACGCATCTATTAGATCATGGAGTTCGTGTCGCTACCCGGCAAACTTCCGAAATCTTGAGTAAGGAGTGAAGGTAATGCCCACCGGCGGGAATGGCGCCATGCGCCAGCGCATTAATTTCTCCAAAATTCCGACCGTCATCCAGATTCCCAACCTGATCGAGGTGCAGAGGCGGTCCTACGAGCGCTTTCTGCAGATGAACCTGCTGCCCTCGGAGCGCGAGGACATCGGCCTGCAGGCGGTCTTCAACTCGGTCTTTCCCATCACCGATTTCCGCGGCATCTCGCAACTGGATTTCGTCGACTACTCGATCGGCAACTGGGAATGCAAGTGCGGAAACCTCCGTGGTTTGCACCACTTGCGCTCGACCTGCAAGCATTGCGGTCACACCGTCATCACCGACCCCTTCAAGCTAGGCGACGTCCTGTGCACCAAGTGCGGAACGTTCAACAAGAACGTGGTGACCTTCTGTAACAAGTGCGGCGACCCCGTGGCGCTGCAGCTCAAGTACGACGTCACGGAATGCCAGGAGCGCGGGATGACGTTCGCCGCGCCCCTCAAGGTAACCATCCGGCTGACGCTCTATGAGAAGGACAGTGAGGCCGGGCACAAGAGCATCCGTGACATCAAGGAGCAGGAAGTCTACTTTGGTGAAATTCCTCTGATGACGGAGAACGGGACCTTCGTGATCAACGGGACGGAGCGCGTGATCGTCAGCCAACTCCACCGTTCGCCTGGCGTCTTTTTTGAATCGAGCGCCCAGAAAACCTACTTCCTCGGCAAGATCATTCCCTACCGCGGCTCCTGGGTCGAGTTCGAGTACGACACCAAGAACATCCTCTACGTCAGGATCGATCGGAAGCGGAAGTTTCTCGCCACGATATTCCTGCGCGCTCTGGGGCTGAAGGACAACGCGGAGATCATCAAGACGTTTTACAACGTGGAGAAGATCTCGATCCGCGACCGGAAGTTCTACTGGGAAGTGTCGGAGAGCCTCGTGGGCGCCAAGATCTCGAAGGAAATCGAGCATCCCCGGACTCACGAGACCATCGTGGGAGCGGGGCGCAAGATCACCGCATCGGTGCTGCGCGAGATGCAGAAGGCGCATATCACAAGCGTCGAAATCGCCTCCCACGATCTCGAGGGCGCCTGTGCCGCCGCCGACGTGGTGGACACGGCGACCGGTGAAGTTCTGCTCGAGGCCAATGGCCCGGTCACTCCGACCGTGCTCAACGCGGTCCTCGATTCGCGCGTCAGCGACCTTAGCATATTCTTCCCCGAGCACGACGACGTGGGCGTGGTCATCAGCCAGACGCTCAACCGCGACACGCTGAAGACGCCCCAGGAAGCTCTGATCGAGATGTACAGGAAGATGCGGCCCGGCGACCCGCCGACCCTCGATACGGCCACCGCGCTCTTCAACGGCATGTTCTTCGACCCGCGCAAGTACGACTTCTCGCGCGTCGGCCGCCTGAAATTCAACATCAAACTCGGTTACTACGCCAAGCTGAAATCGCGCTTGGACGAGCGTGAGACCAGTTTCACGCTCGAGGACGCGAAGAACCTGCCCCGCGAGAACTTTTACGTGATCGTTGATCAGGAAAAGATCTTCGTGGGGAAGCGGGACGGGAACGTGTGCCAGGAAGCGGTTCGCGGCTGCGAAGGGACGCTGGCCACCGATCATTCCGAGAATGCCGCGGTGCAGTTGCCCCTCGACAAACGGGCGCTCGATCCAGCGGACTTCTACGCCGCCATTCGCTACCTTCTGAAACTGCGTAAGAACCCGCAACCCGGCTACACCGTCGACGACATCGACCACCTCGGCAACCGCAGGGTGCGTGCCGTGGGCGAACTGCTCGAAAACCAGTTCCGCATCGGTCTGGTTCGCATGGAGCGGGCCATCAAGGAGAAGATGTCGGTCTATCAGGAAATGTCGACGGCGATGCCGCACGACCTTATCAACGCCAAGCCCGTCATGGCCGCCATCCGCGAGTTCTTCGGCTCCTCGCAGCTTTCGCAGTTCATGGATCAGACGAATCCGCTCTCGGAAATCACGCACAAACGCCGGCTGTCAGCGCTTGGACCGGGCGGCCTGTCGCGCGAGCGCGCGGGATTCGAAGTCCGCGACGTTCACCCCACTCACTATGGGCGCATCTGCCCCATCGAGACACCCGAGGGACCGAACATCGGTCTCATCTCTTCGCTCTCTTGTTATGCGCGCATCAACGAGTACGGCTTCATCGAGAGCCCGTATCGCCGGGTGCGCAACGGGCGGATCGTCGACTACGTCACGATCACCCACGGCGGTGACGGACCGTGGAAAGTGGGCGAGCACGTCGAGCTTAACGAAGTAGAGAAGGAGAACGACGAGCTTCGGGAAAAGAGGCGCAAGCTCGTGGAACACGAGCCTTTCTCGTTCTACCTTTCCGCCTGGGAAGAGGATCAGTACATTATCGCCCAGGCCAACGTGCCGGTGGACGAGAAGGGACGCCTCGTCCCCGAACTCGGCAATGCCCGCCAGGCCGGCAACTTCGTACTCAAGCACCGCGACGAGATTGACTATATCGACGTCAGCCCCAAACAACTCGTGAGCGTGGCGGCATCTCTCATTCCCTTCCTCGAAAACGACGACGCCAACCGGGCGTTGATGGGGTCCAACATGCAGCGGCAGTCGGTGCCGTTGCTGCGCGCCCAGACCCCGCTGGTCGGCACGGGAATGGAAGAAGTGACAGCGCGCGACTCGGGTGCCGTGGTGATTGCCAAGCGCAGCGGCGTGATCGACAGCGTCGACAGCGAGCGCATCATCGTGCGGGTGGAAGGGGACGGCCACGGCGGGCAGCTTTCTCGCGAGGTCGGCGCCGACATCTACCAGCTTATCAAGTTCCGGCGCTCCAACCAGAACACTTGCATCAATCAAAAACCCGTCGTGCGCAAAGGACAGCGCGTCACGGCGAGCATGGTGCTCGCCGACGGTCCCTGCACGGATCACGGCGAACTGGCCCTGGGACGCAACGTGCTCGTGGCCTTCATGCCGTGGCGCGGTTACAACTTTGAGGACGCCATCCTGGTCAGCGAGAAGCTGGTCAAGGAAGACTCGTATACGTCGATCCACATCGAGGAATTCGAGATTGAGGCCCGGGACACCAAGCTCGGGCCGGAGGAAATCACCCGCGACATTCCCAACGTCGCCGAGTCCCTGCTCAAAGATCTCGACGAAAGCGGCATCATCCGCATCGGCGCCTATGTCAAGCCGGGCGACATCCTGGTCGGCAAAGTGACTCCCAAGGGCGAGACCCAGTTGACGCCTGAGGAGAAACTGCTGCGCGCCATCTTCGGCGAGAAAGCGGGAGACGTTCGGGACGCCTCGCTCACCTGCCCTCCCGGCATCGAGGGTATTGTTGTCGACGTGAAGATCTTCTCCCGCAAAGGCGCGGAGAAGGATGAGCGGGCCAAGTCAATTGAAGCCGCTCAGGTGGCGCGCCTGGAAAAGAACCTCACGGATGAGATCCGTATCCTGAAGGACGAACGTCTGAAGCGCCTGTCGGCGCTCCTCGAAGGCGAGAAGCTGCTGGCCGACCTGCACGACGAGAAAACCAACAAGCGACTGCTCACCAAAGGAACCGATCTCACGCCCGACGTTCTCTCGCGGGTCACGACGCGCAACCTCAAGCGCATCAAGATTGCCAAGAAGGATCCGACTCTGCACGAGAAGATCGATGAAATCGAGGAGATGACCTCCCGGCAGATCGATATCCTGCAAAAAATCACGGAGGACAGGGAACAGAAGCTCAAGAAAGGTGACGAGCTGCCGCCTGGCGTCATCAAGCTGGTCAAGGTTTACATCGCCATGAAGCGCAAGCTGTCGGTGGGCGACAAGATGGCGGGGCGGCACGGCAACAAGGGCGTGATCGCGCGCATCCTGCCGGAAGAGGACATGCCCTACTTGCCCGATGGTACGCCGGTCGAGATCGTGCTCAATCCCCTCGGCGTGCCTTCACGCATGAACGTCGGGCAGATTCTGGAGACGCACCTCGGCTGGGCAGCCAAGGAGCTCGGCGTGAAGCTGCAGAGCTTGCTCGCGGTCGAGAACCAGGCCGAAGTCGTCCGCAAGGAGCTCAAGGGTATCTTCCGCAACAGCTCGCTGGCCGCCTCGATCGACGGCATGGGCGACGAAGACGTCCTGGACTTCGCGCGCACTTATCGCCAGGGAATCACCTTCTCGACTCCGGTTTTCGACGGGGCGACGGAGCGGGAGATCAAGGAATACCTGGAAAAGGCGGGCCTCCCCAGCTCCGGCAAAGAAACACTTTACGACGGTATGACCGGCGAGGCCTTCGAACAGAAGGTCACGGTGGGTTACATCTACGTGCTCAAACTCTCGCACCTGGTCGACGACAAGATCCACGCCCGTTCAATCGGCCCGTACTCGCTCATCACCCAACAACCGCTGGGAGGCAAGGCGCAATTCGGCGGCCAGCGGTTCGGCGAAATGGAGGTTTGGGCGCTGGAAGCGTACGGAGCAGCCTACATCCTCCAGGAACTGTTGACGGCGAAATCCGACGATGTTTACGGACGAGCCAAGATTTATGAAGCGATCGTGAAGGGCGAGGCCGCCATCGAGCCTGGCGTGCCTGAGTCCTTCAACGTGCTGGTACGCGAACTGCAGAGCCTGTGCCTCGACGTCGAGCTGCTGAAGAAGCCGAAAGAGGAGCAGCTCGCGCCGGTCGCCGTCGAGTAAGGCGGCGCATGCAGTCCAACGCCGCGCCGGCAAGAAATTGTTGGGATCATTTACTCCCACCGAGGAGGACAACCCTTGTTTCGTAGCAGCCCTTATGACCGAGTAAGTCTCATTGCCGAATTCGACAGTATCCGCATCAGTCTGGCGTCACCGGAAAAAATTCGCTCGTGGTCGCACGGCGAGGTGACCAAGCCGGAAACCATTAACTACCGCACCTTCAAACCGGAACGTGACGGCTTGTTTTGCGCCAGGATTTTCGGGCCGGTCACCGACTGGGAATGCCTGTGCGGCAAATACAAGCGCATGAAGCACCGCGGCGTCATCTGCGACAAGTGCGGCGTCGAGGTGACGTTGTCCAAGGTGCGCCGCGAGCGGCTGGGGCATATCGAGCTCGCCTCCCCCTGCTCTCACGTCTGGTTCTTCAAGGGACTGCCGAGCCGCATCGGCCACCTGCTGGACATCTCGCTGCGCGACCTCGAGCGCATCCTCTACTTCGAGAGCTACGTCGTCATCGACCCCGGTGAAGCGCCGCTCAAGGAAAAGGAACTGCTCGGCGAGGAGCGCTACCGCGAGCTCCAGCAGCAGTATCCGGGAAAGTTCCGGGCCGCCATGGGCGCGGAAGCTATCAAGGAACTTCTGAAGCGCGTCGACGTGGATGTGCTATCGGATGAGCTGCGCGAGAAAATGAAGTCCGACGCCTCGCTGCAGAAACGAGTGAAGTACGCCAAGCGCTTGAAGGTGGTCGAGGCTTTCCGCAAGAGCGGCAACCGGCCGGAGAACATGATTCTGGACGTTATCCCGGTCATTCCTCCCGAGCTGCGTCCGCTCGTGCCGCTCGACGGCGGCCGTTTCGCCACTTCCGACTTGAACGACCTTTATCGCCGCGTCATCAACCGCAACAATCGCCTCAAGAAACTCATGGAGTTGCACGCTCCCGACGTGATCGTCCGCAACGAAAAGCGCATGCTGCAGGAAGCCGTGGACGCGCTCTTTGACAACGGGCGCCGCGGACGCGTACTGCGCGGCACCAACAACCGGCCGCTCAAGTCCCTCTCGGACACGCTGAAGGGCAAGCAAGGGCGATTCCGTCAGAACCTGCTCGGCAAGCGCGTCGACTACTCGGGCCGCTCGGTCATCGTAGTGGGTCCCGAGCTCAAGCTCCACCAGTGTGGACTGCCCAAGAAGATGGCGCTCGAACTCTTCAAGCCTTTCATCTACCACCGCCTGGAGCAAGCCGGCCAGTGCACGACCATCAAAGCCGCCAAGGAGATGGTCGAGCGGCAGGAACCGGTGGTGTGGGATATCCTCGAAGAAGTCATCCGCGATCACCCGGTGCTCTTGAACCGCGCTCCAACACTGCACCGCCTGGGGATTCAAGCCTTCGAACCGGTGCTGGTCGAGGGCAAGGCCATCAAGATTCACCCGCTGGTGTGCACCGCTTTCAATGCCGACTTTGACGGCGATCAGATGGCCGTGCACATTCCGCTTTCGCCCGAGGCGCAGATTGAAGCTTCGGTGCTCATGCTCTCGTCGCGGAACATTCTGTCCCCGGCGAACGGCGCGCCGCTGGCGATTCCGACTCAAGACATCGTACTTGGCATCTACTATCTGACCAAGGAGAAACACAACGCCAAGGGCGAGGGCCGCTCCTTTGCCAATTCGGAAGAGACGCTACTGGCGCTCGAGGCGGGGGAGGTCGAAACGCTCACTCCGGTCCGCCTTCGTTACACTGGCCGCGTCATTGACCTTTCGACGGCTTACGACGACCAGGACGTGCTGCACACCGAACCGATTACCGTCAAGAATCAGTTCATCAACACCACTGTTGGCCGCGTGATCTTCAACGATCATCTGCCGAAGGAGATGCCCTTCGTCAACGGCCTGCTCCGGAAGAAGGGGCTGGGCGCGCTGTGCAACTACTGCTATTTGCGCTTCGGACTCGACACCACGGTCAAGTTGCTGGACGAGATCAAGGGGCTCGGGTTCCTTTACGCGACCAAGGCCGGCATTTCGATCGGCATCGACGATCTGGTGGTGCCGCTGAGCAAGGCCGAACTCGTTCAGGCTGCGGAAAAAGAAGTGATCGAGGTTGAAAAGCAGTATCAGGACGGCGTGATCACCCACGGCGAACGCTACAACAAAGTGATCGCCATCTGGGCCCGGGTCACGGATCGGGTGGCCGACGAGATGTTCCAGGCCATGGAGGCGCAGGACAAGTCGGCCCTGATCAACCCCATTTACATCATGGCGGACTCCGGAGCGCGCGGCTCCAAGCAGCAGATTCGCCAACTCTCGGGTATGCGCGGCTTGATGGCCAAGCCGTCCGGAGAAATCATCGAGACGCCCATCACGGCGAACTTCCGCGAAGGGCTGAACGTGCTGCAGTACTTCATCTCGACCCACGGCGCGCGCAAAGGTCTGGCGGATACGGCGCTTAAGACCGCTGACTCCGGCTACCTGACGCGGCGCCTGGTGGACGTGGCGCAGGACGTGATCATCTCGGAATTCGACTGCGGGACGGTGGACGGCATCTACGTGGAGCCCATCGTCGAGGCGGGCGAGGTGGTCGAGCCTCTGCGCGACCGCATTGTGGGCCGTGTTTCGCTCGAGCAGATCAGAGACTACGAAGGCAACGTCATTGTCGACGTGAACCAGGAGATCAACGAAGACCTGGCGGCGGCGATCCAGGCGGCGGGCATCGAGCGGGTGCGGATCCGCAGCGTGCTCACTTGCGAGTCACGCCGCGGCGTCTGCGTGCGCTGCTACGGGCGCAACTTGGCGACCGGACGCGTGGTCGAGATGGGCGAGGCGGTCGGCGTGATTGCCGCTCAGTCCATCGGCGAGCCCGGCACCCAGCTCACCATGCGAACTTTCCACATCGGGGGCACCGCCAGCCGCGTGAGTGAGCAATCGCACCTCGAGGCCAAGAACAACGGCTTCCTCAAGTTCCAGGGGCTGCAGACGGTGAAGAACCGCGACGGCAACTTCGTGGCCATGAACCGGAACGGCTCGGTGGTCATCGCCGACGACAAAGGACGCGAGCGCGAGCGCTACTCGGTAGTCTACGGCGCTCGAGTCAAGTTCCCGGACGGGGCTCTCATCAAAGTGGGCGACATCGTCGTCGAGTGGGATCCCTACACGTTCTCGATCCTTACCGAAGTTGGCGGCACGATTCAGTTCAAGGACCTCGAGCAGGGGGTGACCCTGCATGAGGAAGTGGACGAAGTCACGGGGCTCTCGCGCTGGGTGGTCACCGATTCACCCAACCAGGAGCATCAGCCGCAGCTCATCGTTCGTGGCGAGAAGACCGCTAAGGGAACGACGAAGAAATACCTGATGCCTTCCCGCGCCCACCTCATGGTGCAGGACGGCGAAGAGGTCAGCCCGGGTGACGTGCTGGCGAAGATCCCGCGCGAAACCACCAAGACCAAGGACATCACGGGCGGACTGCCGCGCGTCGTCGAGCTCTTCGAAGCCCGCAAGCCGCACGAGACGGCGGTCATCAGTGAGATCGATGGTGTGGTCAAGTACGGAGAGATCTCCAAAGGCCAGCGCAAGATCGTGGTGGTGCCCGAGCATGGCGAGCCCAAGGAATACTCGCTGCCGCGGGGCGTCCACGTGGCGGTTCAGGAAGGAGAACGCGTCAAGTCGGGCGAGCCGCTGATGGACGGTCCGCGCAACCCCCATGACATCCTGGCCGTTCTGGGCGAAAAGGAACTGCAGAAGTATCTGGTCGACGAAATCCAGGAGGTTTACCGCCTGCAAGGCGTCAACATCAACGACAAGCACATCGAAGTCATCTCTCGTCAGATGATGCGTTGGGTAAAAGTCGAGGACGTGGGTGACACGGAGTTCCTCCTCGACGAACAGGTGGATAAGTTCAAGTTCCGCGAAGAAAACGAGCGCGCAATTGCGCGGGGCGGCAAGCCGGCCACGGGCAGGCCGCTGCTCCTCGGGATCACCAAAGCGTCGCTCTCCACGGACTCATTCATCTCGGCGGCGTCCTTCCAGGAGACAACGCGCGTCCTCACTGAGGCGTCCATCCGAGGTTCGGTCGACCAACTGCGCGGCCTGAAGGAGAACGTCATCATGGGCCGGCTGATTCCGGCAGGCACCGGACTCGAGTTCTACCGCAACTTCCGCCTGTTGACCGAGGTCGAACCGCCGCAGCCTGAACTGGAAGCAGCTGAGGGCGAGGCTCCCGCGGTGTCTCCGGAGGCGCCGATACCGGGAGCGCCGGGGCTCGCGGCCGAAGTGTCTGAGGAGGACGAGGCCCGGACACAGTAACCGAATCCATGAGCCATCCGTCCTCGGCTCCGCTTTTCTCCAGGAGCTGAGGACGACGGCCCAGAACGCACGATGCAGTTCAACTGCTGGAAATGCGGCGCTTCGATATCGCTGCCGGCAGGCGCCCGCGTAGGAACCCGCGACACCTGCCCGCGATGCAGCGCCGACCTGCACTCCTGCCGCAATTGCAACTTCTACGATCCTTCCAAGAATAACCAGTGCTCGGAACCGCAGGCCGAGTGGGTCCGCGACAAAGAGGCCGCAAACTACTGCGACTACTACCGTCCTAATCCCACGCTACTGGCCCGCGGAGCGGGCCCTGCATCGCCAGGCGAAACCGCCAAGAAGAAGTTCGATTCCCTCTTCAAGATTTGAGCGAGCCTGAACGTCCTCCGTTCGCCGCTTGCTGTAGCGGCGCTCTCTGAGCGCCGGACGTCTTTGAGAACTCGAGTCGGCGGTCAGAGCCCGCCGCTACAACAAGCGAGTGTGACCACTGCCGACGAGAATGATTGCGGGCCGCAACAAAACTCTGTATGGTGTGTTTCAGCAAAGGCGCTCCAATTGACCGACCAGGCGATCGAGGAGTGCAGGCTGGCGCTCCGCTCCGACCCCGACTAAGGTCGACGCAAGCAGAATTCACAAGCGGGGTGCCGGTCGGGGCGACAAGTCCCCCTTTCCTGGAACACCGAACCACCAGCTCCCCACGGGGTCGTGTTATCTCAGATTAAAATGATGCTAAAATACTTAATGCCGAGAAGTTCTCGTCCCGGCAGGCCAAGCGGCGGCCATAGAAGCTGCGGGCTGCGCTCGAAGGCTCTGACCCCATGGCGGTCCTTGTATCGGTTACCGGTGAAATGCGGCTCACGTGGCGCCTGCTCGGCAAGAGCAATGATCCGTTTCAGACGGACTTGGAATGGTTCGCTTACGAACTCTCGGTCGAGGGGTGCCGCCCTGCTAATGCGCCCGGCGCCGAGCCTATCAAGATGACGTCCAGCGCGCCACCCAGCCATGTGACCTGCGGAACCATCAACCGCAAGGACTTGAGCGCGCTGCTTAGCGGACTCGATCTGCTCGCCACCGAGAACCGGCCCCTGCGGTTCGAGCCTTACGACTTGAATTTCTATTTTGAGTGGTCGCATGAGACTCCCCTCGTCTACCTGATCGTGACGTGGTTCGATGCGGCGCTCACGCCGCGCCGTTTCGACCAGCGCTTTCCACCAGCCCACGTCGGATTCCGTTTCTTGACGAGCCACGACGCTGTGGTCGATTTCCGGCAGGCACTGGCGGAAGAGTCCGTAGCCGCGGCGCCGGCTGGCCAACCCAAGCCGTCGACCCTGCTTCAGTAGGACGACGCTCCGAAGCCGCCGCCTGAGGGACTGCTCCTTGGCGGCGGAGATTCTGATTCGCGCCGTCAGGCCGCGGGCCTTCGCTCCCATCACATGTTTTCCTCACGCACCAACTGGCCCCTCGCTCCCAACCGCCTCTCGGAGGCGGTCGCCGAGCGCCGCCAACGTGGTCTCGAGATCCTCGATCTGACAGAGTCCAATCCCACGCGCGCCGGTTTTGAGTTCGCGCCTGAGGAACTCCTGGACGCGCTGGGCGACCCGCGATTCCTCCGCTACGAACCCGATCCCCGCGGACTCCGCATCGCGCGCGAGGCGGTAGCTGCCTACTATGGCGAGCGGGGCGTTGCCGTCGATCCCGAGCAGGTCTTCCTCACCACCAGCACGAGCGAGGCTTACTCTTACGTGTTCCGGCTGTTGGCCGATCCTGGCGACAGGGTGCTGGCGCCGCGGCCGAGCTATCCGCTGTTCGATTTTCTGGCGCGCCTGGATGACGTCGACCTGACGCCGTATCCTCTGGTTTACGATCACGAATGGCGAATCGATTTCAACGAGCTAAGGAACGGATTGCGAGACTCTTCGTCCGGCGCGGCGGTCACCGCGGCTTCAGGCCGAGCACGGGCGATTCTCGTGGTGCATCCTAACAATCCCACCGGCTCTTTTGCCGGACGCGATGAGGCCGCGCGCCTGGTGGATCTTTGCCGCAGTCATGACACGGCGCTGATCGCCGATGAAGTGTTCGCGGACTACGCCTTGGTGCCGCCCGAACAGGCGACGCTGGGCGAGCGCGGGCGGCGCGCCGGCTCGTTCGCGTCGACCACTGAAGCATTGGCGTTCACGCTCAGCGGACTCTCGAAGATATCGGCACTGCCGCAGATGAAGCTTGCCTGGATCGTGGTGAGCGGACCGGACGCGCTTCGACACAGCGCGCTCGAGCGCCTCGAGGTGATCGCCGACACCTATCTCTCGGTGAGTGCGCCGCTCGCCTACGCGTTGCCCCAGTGGCTGGAGATGCGGCATGGCGTGCAGCCGCAAATCATGGCGCGCCTGCGAAGCAACCTCCGGTATCTCGACGAGCAGATCGCCGCGGGGTCTTCACTGAGCCGTCTCGAGGTAGAGGGCGGGTGGTATGCGATCCTGCGCGTACCGGCGACACGCAGTGACGAGGACTGGGCCCTGGAACTCGTCCAGTCAGACGGCGTGCTCGTCCATCCCGGCCACTTCTACGACTTCCCCTCCGACGGCTTTCTGGTGGTGAGCCTGTTGACGGCGCCCGAGATTTTCGAGCCCGGCCTGCGCTCGCTCATGGCTCGCGTTTCCGGGCATGGCTGACGGCGTTAACGGCCGAGCAGGTGTCGGAGCCTGTCGGCCTGGTGAGGATTCTTGCGCAGGATAATACGGCGTAGTCGAGCGAACTCGTCGGCGTCAATTCTCTGGACGGTGCCGCGTCCGCGCTGCGGGCTGAAGGCGAGAATGTGATCGAGGTCGGGACGACGCACCAGAGGGTTTGCGAGGCGGACAGCTTCGAGCGGCGAGCAGAAGTCGACGAGCGAGCCCATGCCCGAGTCGCGGCCGTTCGAAGCGGCGCGCGCCACGCCGACCACCTGCTTGCGGTCGGTCTCGTAACAGAGGAACAGGTCGCCGCGCTTCACTTCCTCGCGGAGATAGCGGAGACTGGAGGCGCTCTTGATCCAGCCCTCGTCCCCCATCGGGTAGGGACCGCGCGAGCGGGCGCGAAAATACTGGTCGAACTCCCAACCGCGCTCGGTATTGATCTTGAAGACCCAGACGTTGGGCACCAGGGCACCGCCGAGCCGCGACGACGCTGCCGCGCGGGAACATCGCCATGGCTACATTACTAGGCTCGTCATAAGGGCAGCCGCCACCCAGGCGACCCGCAGGCGAGCGGCATCAGTTCGATTCCATGTAGACGGCGTCCGTGACGTTCGCGGGCTTCCCCGTGAAGGACGAGCCGGGTGAAAAGGCCACCTTCTCGTACTTGTTGCCGACCTTGCGGATGGCGTCGTGCCAGCCGTCGTCCCAGTTGATGTGTGCTTCACTGCCGACCACGGTCCAGATGCCGCGCGTTGAGCCGAGGGTCTTGCGAGCCTGGCCGTCGGGTTCGAGGGTGATCAGAAAGGTTCCTGCCAAGCCGTCGCCCACACCCACTTTCCACTCGCCGGTGAAGTGGGCCCGCCCGGCGGTGGGTAGGCTGCTAACGGAAGGCTCGAAGTCGATCCGAGCAATGTCCGCCAACCGAAAGCTCTGCTGGTGTCCGTCTTTGAAGACGATCGTGATCGAATCCTGATCGCCTTTCGGCGCGGGATTCGGCTGGGATGTAGCGGCGGAAACCCCAAACACGACTAACCCAAAAACGATGACGGCTTTAGTCAGATGGCGCATAGCTCGACTCTCCTCTCCCACTTCCGACCTCGGCTCTCCTTCACCCTCATACGAATTCCTTTCGCGCCCGGTTCCCGCCGCAGCGCTCAGTCGTCGACCTCCACCAGCCGCGCCACGCGGACGGCGGGAATGGCGCGAATCTCGGCCAGGACCTCAGCGGGGATTTCATGGTCGACGTTGACGAGGCCGATGGCTTCTTCGGCCTGCCGATTACGTCCTAACGCGAAGTTCGCGATGTTGACTTGGTGATCGCCGAGCAGCGTGCCGACGCGGCCGATGACCCCGGGGACGTCGTGATTGCGGATGTAGAGGATGTGGCCGCCGAGCGGCGCCTCGATATCGATATCGTTCAAACCCAGCACGCGCGCCCCTCGCAGTCCCACCATACCGAGCATCGAGCCCGAACCCGCTTCCGTGCGCAAGGCAATACCCAGCGAATTCGAGAAATCGGCCCGCCGCGCGCTCCGCAACTCGACCACCTCGATGCCGCGGGCCTGCGCCAGCGCGCCGGCGTTGATGAGGTTGGCGTGCTCGTCGAGCATCTGACTCAAGACGCCCTTGAGCACGGCGTTCTTGACCAGATGCGTGTTGAGCTGGGCCAGGCCGCCATCGTAGCTGATGCGGACTTCCTCCAGCCGCTCGCCCGAAATCTGCGCCAGGAAGGCGCCGAGCTTCTCGCCCAGGTCGAGGTAAGGCTGCAGCTTCTTGAATTCCTCGGCGGAGAGGGACGGCATGTTGACGGCATTGCGGGCCACGCCCTCGAGCAGATAGTCACGCACCTGTTCGGCGATGCGCACGCCGACAATCTCCTGCGCTTCCTCGGTCGAGCCGGCGATGTGGGGCGTGGCGATCACGTTGGCATGGGACGCGAGCGCGAGGTCGCGCGGCGGCTCCGTCTCGAAGACGTCCAGCCCCGCTCCGGCCACGTGCCCGCTCCGGAGTGCCTCGAGCAGAGCCTTCTCGTCGATCAGCTCACCGCGCGCGCAATTGATGATGCGTACTCCCGGCCGGGTGAGCGCCAGCGTCCGCGCGTTGATGACGTGCCGGGTCTCCGGGGTAAGGGAGGCGTGAAGGCTGATGAAGTCACTCGCCTTCAGGATCTGCTCGAGCGGCGCGAGTTTGACGTTGTGCTCGCCCGCGAGCAGCGATGAGACGAAGGGATCATAGGCCATCACTTCCATTTCAAAGGCCTGGGCCAGCCGCGCCACCTCGATCCCGACCTTGCCGAGGCCGAGGAGCCCCAGCGTCTTGCCGCGCACCTCGATGCCGAGCAGCTTCTTCTTCTCCCACTTCCCTTGCTTGAGCGAACTGTCGGCGTGGGGGAGCCGCCGCGCCAGGGCGAGGATCAGAGCCAGCGTGTGTTCGGCGACGCTGACCGCGTTGCCGCCCGGGGTGTTCATCACCACGATGCCACGCCGGGTCGAGGCGTCGAGGTCGACGTTGTCGACACCCACGCCGGCGCGTCCGACGACGCGTAGCCTAGGCGCCGCGGCGAGCAGCTCGGCGGTTACCTTGGTCGCGCTGCGCACGATGAGCGCGTCCGCGTCGCGAATCTCGTCCTCGAGCGTACGCCCCGGCGTCCCCGATCCCGGCAGGTAGACCACCTGCCAGGCGGGCTGAGCGTTGAGCACCTCGAGGGCGCTTTCTGACGTGCTATCGGCAACCACTATTTTCATGATGGATGATGGGGTCTTTGGCTAAGTCTTGTATTTATAACAATATACGCAAAACTTGGCGTTATGCCGAATCGCGGAGCATTTCATACAAAGTGCTTATTTTCAACAATATACTGGACGAATACGCACCCGCAACCAAGCCTTCGCTGATTCTAAACAGCTTCTTCGGTTCGTTCCTTCATTTTCGCACTTCTTACAATTTCATCCCTGCAAGTGAAAACAGCAAACCCGCGGCTCCTGCGTCTAGGCCGAGTGGCGAAGGTACACCTCCTGGGCGGCGCGTACGCCACTCCCCAATTCGACTTTACGCCCCAGCCGCTTCAGGACAATCTCCAGAGCGGCAACCGCGGCGAACAAGTCCATCGCGTCGTAGTAGCCTAGATGGGCGAGGCGGAAGATCTGCCCCTTCATCTCTCCCTGGCCGTTCGAGACGATGGCGCCGAAGCGCGTGCGCATCTCCTTGACGATCAGGCCGGACTCCATACCCTCGGGAGCGGCGATCGAGGTGAGCGCGTTCGCCGGGGAGCACTGGGCGAACAACTTGAGGCCGAGGCCCTTCGCCGCTTCGCGCGTGGCTTCGGCGAGCAGCGCCGCGTTGGCGATGAGGTTTTCCCGCCCCACCTGGCGGATGTAGTTGAGCGCCGCGTGGAGGCTGACCACCAGCGTGGTCGCCGGCGTGTAGCTCGATTCGCCCTTGGTCTGGCTCTTGCGCTCCCGGGCGAAGTCGAAGTAAAAGCGCGGCGTCTTCGACTTCTCAATCAGCTTCCAGGCCTTGTCGCTCACGCTGACGAACGCGAGGCCAGGCGGAACCATCGTGGCCTTCTGTGAGCCGCCGATCACCACGTCGAGACCCCACTCGTCGGGGCGCAGATCGGTGGTGCCGAGTCCCGTGATGGCGTCGACCACCAGGCAGGTCTCCGGATAGGCGCTCACTAGCCTGCCGAGCCCCTCAACGTCGTGGCGCACCCCCGTCGAACTCTCCGTCGCCTGCACGAACACGGCGCGAAACGGCCCCTGGGTCTCGAGGCGTTTTTTCATCTCCGGCACGGGGACACACTGGCCGTACGGCGACTCCACCGTGACGACCTCGGCTCCGTAAGAGCGCGCCAACCCCACCCAGCGTTCGCCGAACTTGCCGGCCGTGCCCACCAGGACGCGCTCGCCCGGCGAGACCAGGTTGGTCATCGCACCTTCCATGGCGCCCGTGCCCGAGCTCGCGAAAATCAGCACGTCGTTCTGGGTGTTGAAATAGTAGCGCAGGCTGTCGAGGGTCTCGCGCATCAGGCGACGAAACTCGTCGGTGCGATGGTGGAGTGTCGCCGTCAGGGCGCGAACCTGTGCCTCGAGCAGCAGGGGAGTAGGCCCGGGGGTGAAAAGTCGCTCCTTGATGATGCCTGGCATCGAATGCTTCTCCCGATGGGGGGTTTTTCTAGATTGCTTCCAGGAACACGACTATTGGGCGTGACCGTGAAGACTTTGGATCGTTGAACCCTAGCTTCCAGTCTAGGGAACAGCGCGTGAATTGTCAATCGGCGCGGGCCCGCGCCGTTGCGGCCTGCGGCGCGATTCACTGCCGGCTGGACGGCGCTGACCCGGCGTTCCCGCGCGCCGCTGGCGTGCCGCTAGGCGCGGGTTCTGCCTGCTTCAGCTTCGCGTAGGAGGCGCGTTCGCGGGCGGCGTCGCCCTTGCGGCCCGCCTTGGCGTAGGCGACCGATAATGCGTAGTGGCCCTGGAAGCTGTCGGGCGCAAGCTTCACGACTTCTTCCAGTTCGGGGATAGCCTTATCGTTCTCGCCCAGGTGATAGAGCGCCCAGCCAAGGGCATAGTGGGCGGCAAAAAGTTTCGGCGCCAACCGGACCGCCTTCTCGGCGTAGGGCAGCGCCGCCGGCGCCTGGCCGATCCTGAGGTCAGCGAGCGCGATCTGGAGCGGTGGCATGGGATCCTGCGGGCTCACCTCGATCTCCTTCCGCATCTCGGCGATGCCTTCGTCAAAGTGGCCCGCCGTAATCAGGAAGTTGCCGTAGGCGTAGTGCAGGCGCGGCGTCCGGGGCATTTCCGCCAGCAGCTTCTGGTAAGCCTCGATGGACCGGCTGCTCGCCGCGTTGACCGCCTGGAATTCGATTTGACCCACTTGCTCGACCAGGTTGCGCTGTGCGGGCTCGACTTGTTCCGGCTTTTCAGGCAGCCGCAACGCCACCAAGCCGAACGCCGCGACCAAGTCGGGGTCGTTCACGCCCGCTTCCGCGACCCGAAGCAAGGTGCGACCGGCCCTCTCGAATTCGCTCTTCTGAATCAGAATCAGCGCGGAGTGGAAAGCGGCGACGTGTTCGAGGTCCGCATTGCCGACCCCGAGTGTCCGGCCGAGTTCGATATCGCGGTAAGCATCGTCGTAGCGGCCCAGCTCGTACTCGGTCAGCCCGAGTAGCGCCCATCCCTCGCCACTCTTGGGATCGGCGCCCACCAGGTTCCGCAAGGCTTCCGCGGCGCGGGGATAGTCGTGCAAGTCGGCGAGCAGCATCCCGACGTTGCGCCAGCCCAGCGCCCAGTTGGGCCGAATCTCCAAGGCCTGGAGATAAAAACTCACCGCGAGCTTCGCGTCACCCTGATGTTGGGCGCTGGCAGCCTGCTTGGCAAGCTGATCGAAGGTCTCGGGCGTCTTGCGCGGCGCTGCTTGGTCCCCAGCCTGAATTGCTGGCACGAAGAGGGCCGCCAGAGCGACTGCCAAAAAGGCGACTCCGGTAAGCCCGAGAAGCCGGCTGATAGAGAGCGTCATGGCTGAAAGTCCATCATAGCATGTCACCCGAAGGGAGCCGAGTTTTGGCGACGGCGCCGTGGTGGGTCAATTTGACGGATGTAGAGGCGAGTTTACCTCGCCAACTTGGCGGCATAAAGCCGCCTCTACCGGAAACTGACCCACTACCCACGGCGCGGGCCTATCCGGGCCCAGAATCGAGAACTCTTATAAAGCGGATATGAGTTTTAGCATAAGCCAAGGTGACGACATTCAGGCAGTAATATATAGCTTTGTTTTCTGTTAGTTAAGTTTGATTTCGATACCATAGCTTTGGCAAAGCGCTTGCTATAGTGCATTCGAGGTAAAGTCATAGTAGGCATATAGTTTTTGCGTAGTTGTTATCGACAGCCAAACGTTGGTTGTGAAATAATCTCGCGGCCTCGTAGAGGTAGTTGTTCCACAAGCAGTTGTCTCGCAGGCAAATCTATTTCGGGGGAGGACGCATAATGAAGAGAGCAATCCTGCTCTTCGCAACGGCAATTTTCGCCGTGTCCCTCACTGGCTGGGCTCAGGACACCGCACAAATCGTGGGTACCGTATCGGACACCACGGGGGCAGTGATTCCTGGCGCCAAGGTCACGGTTTCTAACCCTCAAAAGGGCTACACTCGTGAATTGGTGAGCAACGCCGCCGGTGCATACTCGGCAAGCGCGCTACCTATCGGCAGTTACGTGGTTACCGCTGAGGCCCAGGGCTTCGAAAAGCTGGTGCGCTCGGGAATCACGCTCGAAGTCGGTCAGATTCAGCGCGTCGATTTGCAACTTACACTGGGCCAGGTGACGCAGGAAGTCACCGTGACCGGCAACGTTCCCAAGGTGCAGACGGAAACGTCCGCGATTTCGGACGTGGTCACGGGCACCCAGATTGCGAACCTGGAACTGAACGGCCGTAACTTCGTCACGCTGGCGACCCTGGTACCGGGCGCCGTGCCTGACAACGGCTTGGACACGTCCCACGTGGGCGTTTACGGCAACAACAGCATCTCTTTCAACGGCAACCGCACCCAGTACAACAACTGGGAAGTGGACGGTGGCAACAACACCGACGAGGGCTCGGCGGGCACGTTCAACACCTATCCGAACCTCGATACCATCGCCGAGTTTCGCATCTCCACCTCCAACTACGGCGCCGACCTCGGGAAGCACTCGGGCGCGACGATTGAAGTTGCCACCAAGTCCGGCACCAAGGACTTCCACGGCGACGCGTTCGAGTACGTCCGCAACGACCACTTTGACGCCAACCCCTGGTTCCAGAACCGGCAGTTGTGGAGCGGACTAAGCGCGTCGAATTGCGGCGGGCAGGATCCCAACAGCGCGTCGCATTGCAACGCCCCCAAGACGCCGCGCAAGTGGAACGACTACGGCTACACCATCGGCGGGCCGGTTTACATTCCTGGTCACTACAACACCGACAAGTCGAAGACGTTCTTCTTCTGGTCGGAGGACTGGCGGAAATACCGCGAAGGCCAAGTTATCGGCGGCACGGGGAACGTGCCTAGCGTACGCGAGCGCCAGGGCGATTTCAGCGAATGCGACTCGAACTCGCCTAACTTCAACTCCGTGGTCGCCAGCGGCTGCAACCTGCCGACCCTGGGCGGCGTGACCTACGACAACGTGCAGAATATGCCGGGGTTCAATGCGCAGGCTTGGGCCAACTCTCAAGACCTGCTCAACGGCCTGGTGCCTCTGCCCAACAACGGCCCCGACGGCTGGATTCTCTCATCCAGCACCGCCACCAACTGGCGGCAAGAGCAAATCCGGGTGGATGAGAACATCAGCGACAAGACCCAGATTTTCGCGCGCTGGACTCAGGACGCCTGGAACACCCTGGCCGTCCCCTCGCTGTGGTCGTGGTCCAACTATGACACCATCAAAACTCCGTTCGAAGGCCCGGGCAAGAGCGCCGTACTGCACATCACGCACAGCTTCAAGCCCAACCTGATGAACGAGTTCATCGCCGCCTACACCACCGACCACATCGTTCTCGGCAACCAGCCGGGAACCTCGTGCGGCGGGCCCTGCCAGATCAACCGGCCGTCTGACTTCCAACTCGCTCACTTCTTCCCGGCCAATAACTCGAACCCCCTGCTGCCCAGTCTCGCGGTTGCAGGTGGGACACAGACCCTCCTCGAGGATGCCTCGAACCATCCGTGGAAGAACTCGAACCCCATCCTCGTATGGAAGGACAACGTCGCCTGGACGCACGGCAGCCACACCCTGAAGTTCGGCGTCTACCTCGAGAACTACCGTAAGAGCGAGCAGTTCGGTGCCCAAACCCAGGGATACGTCCAGGCCACCAACTGGGGGAGCAACACGAGCGGTAACGGCTTGGCAGACTTGATGCTGGGGCGCCTGGCGAGTTACAACGAAGGCACCCAGACCTTCAACGGCATCCCGGTGGGCGGCTATCCGAAGGGGCACTGGCAGCAGACCGACTTCGAGCCTTACATCCAGGATGACTGGAAGGTGAGCCACAAGCTGACCCTCAACCTCGGGTTGCGCTACTACGATTACACACGCATCCACGACGTTTCGAGGCCGACCGTGGACTCGGGGTTCCTGCCTCAATTGTACAACCCGGCCGCTGAGGCCCAGTACAATGCAGACGCGACCCTGATCCAGGGCACTGGCGCCCTTCCCATCGCCTTCGGGAACGGGCTGGTGCAGTGCGGCGCCAACGGAATTCCCGCCGGCTGCCAGCTCAACAACACGGGGTTGAACTTCGCTCCGCGCTTCGGCTTTGCCTATGACCCCTGGGGCACCGGCAAGACGGTGATCCGCGGCGGTTATGGCCTCTACTTCGAATCCGGGAACGGCAACGAAGCCCAGGCCGAGGGCGGTGAGGGCAATCCGCCGGTGTCTCTCAACCCCACGGTCTCCAATCTTGGTAACAGCAATGTCAGCGGCTACTCCCTCGTTCAGCCGATCTTCACAAACGGGGCCTACTCGGCACCCATTCCGCCGGTGAGCTACACGGCGTGGCCGTACAGCCAGGGATGGCCGTACGCGCAGCAGTACAGCCTGGGCCTGCAACACGAATTCACGGGCAGCAACTTGTTGACCGTGGCCTACGTGGGCAACCTGGGCCGTCACCTGGCTCGCAACCGCAACCTGACCCAGATACCCATCGGAGAAGGGATCGTCAACGTTCCCGTGCTTGCCAATTCCAGCAGCTCGACGATATTCCAATACTGCGGAACGCAGGGCAATTGCGACGTCCAGAACTATCTCATCCACCTGGCAGGATCGGGTGTGTTCTTCCAACCCTTCCCCGGCTACAGTGGCATCGGGATGAAGGAGAACACGGCGGTCTCGAGCTATAACGCCCTTCAAGTGGACTTCCGCCACACCTTCGGTCACGGGTTGACCTTCCAGACCGTCTACACGTGGTCGCACGCCATTGATGATTCCACCAGCACTTACTCGTCGTCGCCCAATGGCATCAACGACTACACCCTGAGCCGCTGGAAGGCTACCTCAGACCTCAACCGCACTCACGTCCTCACCCTGAATTACGTTTACGACATGCCGTTCTTCAAGAACTCGACCAACCGCTTCGCCAAGGGCGCGTTCGGCGGGTGGGAGATCAGCGGCATCACGAGCTTCTTCACGGGCGAACCCGTCAACTTCGGCTGCGGCCTCAGTGGGTACGGCACCGGGGCCGGCACCTCAGTGCGCTGCAACAGCATCGGCAAGCTCCAGATCCAGAAGGGCTCGTTCAACGATCCAACGTTCGGGCCGACGCCTACCTGGTTCGATGGCTCCACCTTTGCGCAGCCCGTGCTCAGTCAACTCTACGCCAACAACCAGCCCGGGATGTTCGGCTACATGGGCCGCAATGCACTCACCGGCCCCGGCCGCAACAATACGGACCTGGCCTTGCTCAAGAACTTCACTCTGCCTTGGTTCAACGGTGAACACTCCACCATGCAGTTCCGGTGGGAGACGTTCAACACCTTCAACCACCCGCAATGGAACGGCGTCAATGCGGGGTGCGACGGTACCGCCAACCTCGACAGCACGACCGCCTTTGGGAGGGCCTGCAACGATTTCGTACAGTCGTTCACTGATCCCAAGACCGGCGTCACCTCTACGAAGCGGTTTAACGCCGGCAACGCTCAGGTAACCAGCGCCTGGCCGAACCGCATCATGCAGTTGGGCTTGAAGTTCATCTTCTAGCCTGATTGCACTTCGCTTAGCTTGACACCCTGGTCACTCGCTTCGCAGCGGGTGGCCAGGGTTTTTCTTTCTCACTACAAAAGAACAGTCCCACCACGAAGACACGAAGAAAAGAAATCAGAGGGACGAACAGCACTGCCAGGACGTGACGCCTCATAGATAGGGGATCTCGTTCTTCGTCCTTCTTTGAGTCTTTGTGTTTTTGTGTGGTGGTGAAGTCTCTCTTGGCGCCTTTATGCTGGGTGTCCTTAAGATTAACCCTAAGAGCCGTAGTGAAAAAGGACGATGGCAAGAAAGGTGTTGACAACTCTTCTAAAATGGTGTATACGGTCGTTAACCATGAGGCTTATTCCTTCTTAACTAATGAGACTCTGACGGGAGGTTCGCATGTACCTTCGCTGGAAGCTTTCCCAACCAACTAAGCTCGTGTTGTAGCGATCGACTCAAGAGCTCCGGGCCTCAAGACCTTCGAAGTGATTTCATTTCGACTAGGAGGATACCCATGTCACCAAAGACTCGCAAGCCGGTGCTTGGTTTCGTTGCACTATCGACTCTGGCGCTTTCTGTTTTGACTCTCGCCCAAACCCAAGGTACCTCCGCGACAGGAAGCTTGACCGTGAACGTCATTTCACGCACACAGATAAACATCAGCGGCAGCGTCTCAGGCGGAAGCATCATCCAGGGAACAGTGACATGCACCGGGGGCTGCTGCGGCCAGCACGGCCAAATACCGCAGCAAGTCCCCATACAGGCGTCAGCCTGGTATGGGATCGACACTACGATAACCCAGCAAGTGGGGATACCGCTGACTCAGACTCTGGCGGGACAAACCTCGAGTTGCACGACGCATTACCAGCCGTATGTTTACTCGTATAACCTAACTATCAACACTTCTTCCTTGAGTACGGGACAGCACACGATAACTGCCTTCTTTGATTGTGCCGGCAGCTGCCCAGATACCAAGGACACGCAAACTTTCACGTTGCCTTGACCCCATCACTTGTCGACAGTAGTGAGCCAGCAGCCCTGGCGGCTCGCCACTCGCGGGTGGCCAGGGTTTTTCTTTCTCACCACAAAAACAGGGAATTCCTTGCGAACCACAGGTCATTCTCGCGAAGGCGGGAATGACTGCACATTGGAGTGCCCGTATCCCCCAAATGACACCCCCACTCCAAATGGTACCCGTCCGTCTTTGTGTCTTTGCGGTGGGACGTTGTAGGATGGATTCTTCATGGAACGCCAACTCAACTTCGGGCACGTTCTTGTCTTGTCGGTTGTTTTTCTTTGGTGTTTCTGTGTCTCTGTGGCGAGATCTGTGCCGGCGATCGGGCCGGTTCACCCTTGCGCGCAGTGCCATCCCAAAGAAGTGGCGGGATACGCCAAGACCCAGATGGCGCATTCCCTGGGACCCGCGACGCGAGTGCCCTCCGGCAAGTTCACTCATGCAGTGTCCAAAACGCAGTTCACCATCGAATCCGACGGCTCCCGAATGGTTCAACGCGTGGAGCGCGGCGGAGTGAAGGGCGACTACAAGATCGACTATGCGGTGGGATCGGGGACGCACGCCTTCGCCTACCTGGTCGAGCTCGGCGATCACCTCTTTGAGTCGCCTATCGGCTACTTTCCCGGCCGCGGCTGGGGCATGTCGCCCGGCTTCGAGAACTCCCGAGCGCCGGACTTCGACCGGCCGGTGACGCCCGACTGCCTGTTCTGCCACTCGGGAGGGGCGCGTCCGATCGCGGGCACGTTCAACAGCTACCAGAACCCGCCCTTCGCCGCTCAGGCTATCACCTGCGAGCGCTGCCACGGCCCCTCGGAAGCGCACCTGCGCAATCCCGTGCCAGGTTCCATCATCAACCCCGCCAACCTCCCGCCGCGCGCCCGCGACAGCGTCTGCGAGCAGTGTCACCTGAACGGAGAGGAGCGCGTCGCGAACCCTGGCAAGCAACTCGCTGACTTCCGTCCCGGCGAAGACTTGGAGGATGTCTTTTCGGTCTACGTCGACGCCGATTCGCGCGATCCTACGCGTCCCAGTCCACTCAAGGTGATCAGTCAGGTGCAGCAGCTTGCCTTGAGCACTTGCGCGCGCCAGAGTCACGGCAAGCTGTGGTGCGGCACTTGCCACGATCCGCACGTGCAGCCGGCGGACCCGAAGTCCTACTTCCGGGCGCGCTGCCTTTCGTGCCACGGCGCCGCGCTCCTCCAATCGCATCCCAAACCGAACGACGACTGCATCGGCTGCCACATGCCGCGCCGCCCGGTGTCGGACGGCGCCCACACCATTTTCACCGACCACCACATCGCCCGGCGGCCCGCCCCGTCACCCGGCGTCGTCCAGCCTGACAAGCCCCGGGCTTTGGTGGCCTGGCACGAGCCGCAAGGCGATCTCGCCCCACGCAATCTCGGGATCGCCGAGATTCGCGTCGGCGATCGCCTCGAGTCCGCCGAGCTGGTCAGTCAGGGGTTTCAGTTGTTGATGGATGAATGGTCGAAGTTCCCGAATGACCCCGCGGTGCTCACGGCACTGGCCAAGGCGCTGCTGGTCGCGGGACATGGTGCTGAGGCGGCGGCCCTGTTCGAACAGGCGATTCGGATCGAGCCGGATGTCGCCCTGCACGATCTCCATGCCGGCGTGGCGCGGAAGGCGGCGCACGACAACCAGAAAGCCGCCGAATACTTCGAGAAAGCGATCCAGCTCGATCCGCTCCTCGAGCAACCCTATCTCGAGCTCGCACAAATTTATGGCCAAGCCCACGATGCGGCGAGGCTGGATCAGATCGAGCGCCGCTACCTCAAGGCGTTCCCCGAAAACCTGCGTGCCCGGACCGCCTCACGCCGGGCGAGTGCGCCGGCGGCGCGCTAGTTGCTGGTCTCACCCTGGGCGTGGCCCACGTGCACGAGCTCGATGCGCGTACCGCCGTCAGTGCTCTTTAGCGCGACCACGCGCTCGTCATCCTTCTGTTTGATTTCGAAAACCGTCTTGCCCTCGTTGTCCCGCTCGGTAAACTTCGTCACTTCGCTGCCCAGGCGATCGTGGTAGAACTTTTCGACCTTGTCGAGCGGATCGGAACTCTCAAATTTACCGACCACGATCCCCACGCTATTCTCGCCTGGCAGCCCGAGGTTGACCGTCGCCGAATCGTCGTTCTTCACAACCTTAGCGCCGGGATAGATGGGCAGCCTGAGGCTGGCCTCGGTGACCGCTTTCCCGGTATTCACGTGGAGGCCGCCAAAGGGCGTCGAGATCGCAACCTGCTTCTTGCCCGGCTCCGACTCATGCTCGCTCACTCGAATGTTGTGCGAGAGGTAGTGCAGCCCGAACCAAACCACCAGTCCTGACACCACCACAATCAGCGCCAGGCCCAGCAGCACGATGGCGAGGATGTTGCTCCCGCTGCGCGGCGGAGCGGGGGGCGCCGGCGGCCGTGGAGGCTGAGGTTGTGAAGTGGCCATGACTTCGCTCCCTACTTCTTATCTTTGGCGTCGTCGCTCTCGATACCTGCGAGATGCACTAAGTCGATCTCGGTCATCGCGCCACGGCTCTTGAGCGCGACGTAGCGCTGGTCGAGCTTGTGTTCAATCTCAAACTCCGTCGAGCCGTCGTCCGTCTTTTCGGTGAACTTCGTCACTTGCCTCCCGAGTTTCTTCTGATAAAAGGCGCGGACCTTTTCCCGGCTGTCCGGGGTCACGAACTTCCCTACTACGAACTTGATACTCGGCTTGTCGCCGAATTGCAAGTCGGCATGAAGGGGACTCGAGTCCTTGTCGTTGAGTAACTGCGCGCCGGGATAAACGGGCAGGTTGAGCGCGCGCGTGTCGGCAGCGACCTTGGCCTCCATGCTGCCCCAAGGCGTCTTGACCAGAATCTCGTTCTTGTCCTTGTCCCGGTCGGCGTGGTCCTGGGCCCGCACATGGGCCGGTCCTGCCACGACGATGGTCGTCAGTAACGCGCACCAGGGCATCAGTCTCGCTCCCCGAAACCACCAAGCAGGCCGGACATTCATCACGTGATGCTCCTCAGTCGGGATGGGCAAGGCGGCCTCCGTCGAAGGGCGAAAACGGTATTCGCCTCGCCTTCTAACAGACCTTACGCTTCGGGCCGCCGCGAAGTTCCGCCAGCGCAGGCCGCCTGCTCGTGCATTGGGGCCCCCTACTTGTACGCCGGTATGCCGGTCACTCGTTCGGCGATGATCAGCGTGTGGATGTTGTGCGTGCCCTCGTAGGTGTACACCGACTCGAGGTTGCACATGTGGCGGAAGATCGGATACTCGTCGGCCACGCCGTTCGCGCCCAGGATGTCGCGCGCCGCGCGAGCCGTCTCGAGCGCCATCTTCACGTTGTTGCGCTTCAGCATGGAGACGTGGGCGAAGTCAGCGCGCCCGCGGTCCTTGAGCCGGCCCACTTGCAATGCCAGCAACTGCGCTTTAGTGATCTCGGTGATCATGTCCGCGAACTTCGCCTGGACGAGCTGGTGCGAGGCGATCGGCTGGTCATCGAACTGCTTGCGCACCTTGGCGTACTCGAGCGATTCGTTGTAGCAGGCCATGGCGGCGCCGATCGCTCCCCAGCCGATCCCGTAACGCGCCTGCGTCAGACAACTCAGTGCCGCCGGAAGTCCTTTCGCCTTGGGCAGCATGCTCGATGCCGGCACCCGGACGTCCTGGAGCGACAGGCTGGACGTTACCGAAGCGCGCAGCGACCACTTGCCCTTGATGTCTTTCGAGGTGAAGCCCGGCGTCCCGCGCTCGATCAGAAACCCGCGGATGCCGTCGTCGGCGCGCGCCCACACTAGCGCCACGTCGGCAATCGTCCCGGAGGTGATCCAGGCTTTCTCGCCGTTCAAAACGTAGTGGTCGCCGTCCTTGACGGCTCGAGCGCGCATGCCGCCGGGATTCGAGCCGAAGTCAGGCTCCGTCAGCCCGAAGCATCCGATGGCGCGGCCCTCGTGCAGCGCGGGCAGCCACCGCTGCTTTTGCTCCTCCGAGCCGTATTCGCGAATGGGATACATCACCAAGGCCCCTTGTACCGAGACGAAGCTGCGCAGTCCACTGTCGCCGCGCTCGAGCTCCTGCATGATGAGCCCGTACTCGACGTTTGACATGCCGGCGCAACCGTATCCCTCGAGGTTGGCGCCGTAGAAGTCGAGTTCCGCCATGAGCGGCACCAGGTGACGCGGGAACCTGGCCTCGCGGTTCCACTCCTCGATCGAGGGCAGCACTTCTTTGTCGACAAACTCGCGCACCGTCTGCCGCACCAGCTTCTCCTGGTCGTTAAGAAGCGAATCAATTTCCAGGTAATCGACGCCGCGAAAAGCAAACATGACGAATCTCCTTGACCAACGCTATTGTACCGCGAGTCGCTAGATGCCTAGGGCTAGATGGGGAGGTCGAGTGGGAACCAGGGTGTCAAACTCTGAGCCCGGTTCGGGAACGCCTTACCGTCGCGTAGTGGGCAAAAGAAAAACACTCTTAGGTAAGGGATTCCGGTCTACCAAAGTGATGCATCAGTTTAGTCTGCAGCAGTTCGCGATGCCTGTCATCCAGCTCGAGTATTTTCCTTTTAGCGAGAGACGAAATGGTGTTTATCGGAAGAGGTTGGATGGTGGACAAGTCAATGATCAAATCCTCGGGCAAAGGGGATTCCTGCCTGTACCAAAACAGGTTCACGAACTGTGGTCTCGTCGGATCGATCTCGTTCCTTCGAAGGATTTCGTACCGATCCTGGCTCTGTCGGATATTCTCCGGGACCTTGATCAGGGGACAGAAAAGCAAAGCCGGGCGCTTGGGTCCACTTCCGTAGACCACCAAGTCACAGCTGTGGGATACGATGGCAATACAACTGGTTTTCACCGCCACCTGTGCACTGAACTCTTGCCTCCCACTAGTCCGCGAGACACTAAAGGTCGCCTGTGTGAAAACTGGGTAGGAGAGTTCCGAGACGACGTCACCTTGGAGAAGCTCCGAAGAACTCGGATGTTTGTACATCCCATGACTCGCAAAAAAAAAGAGCCACATCCTTCAAAAGAATTGCCGCAGCTCTTCTATCGTGTAGACAACGAACGCCTCTGGTGCCGAGTATCTGGCAGCACGGACTGCGGCTACTTTCGCTTGCGACGCAGGAGGTATTTCTTCCGGCTCGTACTCAAACTCCTCAAAGTCCGGCCATGAGGATTGCTCCTTCATCAGTCTCTTAACCCACTTAAGGAGAACCTCATTCAGTAATGAGCCGATTTGCTGGTCCCAGACGGTCATAATACTTCCCGCATATTGTTCAGGGGCGACTCCAGTCACGCCATGGGTTCTTTCTTCTTCAAAGACCTCTTGAACGTGTTCCCAGCTTGTCCCGTTAGAGAAGACCGTTGCGGTCGGCATAGACTAGCCCCCAAGAGTCATTTCGACGTTTCCATTATTGGCAGGTAGGTGTCCTTGAGATGAGCCAGGAATTCCTTTTGAATCTCATCGTGGAAGTCATCCAGCAGCTTGGAGCCAGGCAACACAAGGGGTCCTTCGTTTTGAAAGTCCAAGTCCAATATGTACACGGCCTGCTCCTCGGGCTTACCCGAGCCGCCTGGTGGTACCTCGATCAGTCCAGTCCGCATCATCAGAACCCCTCTCGCTCTTTTTAACTGGACCTCACATGCGAAACGTACGATTTCTGCTTCTTTCAGCCTCGTAAGGTCGATGACAGGATTGACATATTGAAGGAACAGAGGCTGACCTTGTCCGAATTGAACCATGATGTTATTGACATACCGCAGTCCCACTCGCTTTATCGCTTGTATATCGAAGACCTTTGCAAAAGCATCTTGTAGGCGAAGCAACTCTGACTTATATTGTTCAAAGGAAACGTATCGATTCGTGATAAATCCGAACGACCTCTCCGTGACTCTGACCGTACGCCCGCGATCATCGCTGCTAAAGCGCCATCCTTGAACTCGATCCGTATCGAGCATAATGGGCTCAGTCGTATAAGTCGGATAGTCAGAAACAATTTGTCCCTGGAAGTCAGCCAAGTCCCGCTGCACCCTAAGCAGCGGAGCGAACCGAATCTCGTACGCTACCTCTTTGACCGGAGCATTCGGAAATACTTTGTCGAGGAGCTCTGGTTTGATTTCCATTTACTCGCCTCCACCCAGGGTAACACCACGCGCGGAGCTAGCGAGAAACTCGACCTGTGGCCACGACCCTGAGGAGTTTTCTTTTCTCGGAAGACTCCGCATCATACCTAGCCTCGACCCGCTCAATCGCCAGCCGCAGCCCTTTTCTCTTGCGCGCTCGCCCGATGTAAAGCAACGCCGCCTTGTTGAGCAGATCGGACCGCGAGGGCCGAGGTACGAGCTCATCCCTACCTATCTCTTCTGCCAACGCATCCAAAACCTCCGCCACCGCGGGTTCAAGATTAACTTTGACGCGCACTCTTCTCGCCATTTAGGCCCTTTAGGGCCCTATAGGGCCCTTTTGGAGCTCAGCTTAGACTCTCGTCCCTACCATTGTCAAGTGCGGTTCTCTTTAGTGTCGCAGCAACGTGAGAAGTTCCTATTCCAGCAAAGTAGAAAGTTCCTGTTGGGAACCGTCAAACTGGCGGGATGAGAAAACAGGAGATGCTGGTGATGAGCACGCGAGACCGGGACCGGTTGAAAGTGTTGCATGC
>DASZAI010000061.1:0-2322 GCA_035945295.1 Terriglobia bacterium
CCCCAGTGTTTCCCCTGTCCCTCGCCGGCCGAGCGTCAGCTTGGCGAGTCCAAAATCCAGCACCTTCGCCTGCCCCCGCTCGGTGATGAAGATGTTCGCCGGCTTGATGTCCCGATGCACGATGCCCTTCGCGTGCGCCGCGTCCAGCGCATCCGCAATCTGGATCGCCAACTCCACCAGCCCCTCAGTCTCGAAGGGCTTCGCCGCGATGCGATGCTTCAGCGTCTCCCCCTCCAGCAACTCCATGGCGATGAAGGGTTGGCCCTCCGCCTCGTCGACTTCATAAATCGTGCAGATGTTGGGATGATTCAACGCCGAGGC
This sequence comes from Terriglobia bacterium, assembly GCA_035945295.1. GTDB lineage: Bacteria > Acidobacteriota > Terriglobia > UBA7540 > UBA7540 > QHZK01. Next base: position 322 of record DASZAI010000061.1, read on the forward strand.
CGCGCGCGCCTCGCGCTGGAAACGTTCCAGCGCCTGGTGATCCTTCACCAACTCTTCGGGCAGGAACTTGAGCGCCACGCTGCGGCCCAGCTTGGTGTCTTCGGCCTTGTAGACCACACCCATACCACCGCCGCCGAGCTTATCGAGAATGCGATAATGAGAAATTGTCTTGCCGGTCATAGATGCTTAATTAGCCGATGAGGTTTTGCGCTCCCCTTCCTTGATCATTTGCTGGAACTCCGGGTCGTCGTGCAAGCAAACAAGGTCAGGATCGCGGGCCGCCCAGTCCATGTACGAAAACCCGACCACCTGCGCGGCCTTGACCTTCTTAAGGAGTGCCAGCGCGTCCGCCTTTCTTTGCAATATCCCGTAGGTGCACGCCGCATTGTACAGGATATTGGGATCGTCGGGGCGCAGCGCCAAGGCTCTCTCGAGTTCGCCGATGGCCTCAGCCTCGTGTTTGAGATTGGCGTGACGGGCGGCCAGCAGGATGCGAGCGCGAACGTCGTCCGGGACCCATTCCAGGTGGCGCTCGAGGGCGCGCAGTTGTTGCTCCTGGAGGCGGTGCGCGGCTTCGATCTGACCCAGACGCTCGAACACATGCATAAAGGGCACGTACACGTTATAGTCGTCACCGCTCATCTCGATGGCGCGTGCCGCCACCTCCGCCGCGTCCCGCCAATGGTCGGAAGTGAACAAGGCCTGCCCCAGCACCCAGTAAGCTCCCTCGCAGTCCGGCTTGCGCTCGATCGCTTGGCGGGCGTAGCGGATGGCGTCATCGTTTTTACCTTGCGCAAAATAGAGGCGGGCCCGAGCCGCCAGTCCCTCCGGGAGCTGCGGATCGATGGTCAGCGCCCGCTCGCAGGCCGCCAGCCCTTTCTCGATCCACTTCACGTCCTGCTGGTGCATATAATTGTAGAGGCCGCAAACGTTCGCCACCCCGGCATGGGCCACGGCGAAATTCGGGTCGAGGGCGATCGCGCGCTCGAACATCTGCAAGGCGAATTCCAGGTCCTGACGGGTAACCCGGCGGGCGAAGCTGCGTCCGCGCAGGAAATAGTCATAGGCCTGGGTGTTCTCGGTCGGCTTGCGCGCGATGGCCTTATCTTCCTGCGGCGATAGCGCCACCTTGAGCGCCTGGGTGATGCTGCGCGCGATTTCGTCCTGCACCTCAAAGACGTCTTTCAGCTCGCGGTCGTAGCGCTCCGCCCAAAGCGGAAAATCGGTGTGAGTGTCGATGAGCTGGGCGTTGATGCGCAGCCGGTTTCCGGCGCGCCGCAGGCTACCACCCAGCACGTAGGCCGCACCGAGCTGTTGACCGATCTCGGTCGGCGTCACGGGCTTGTCGCGGTAGACGAGCACCGTCGGGCGCGAGAAGACTTTCAGCGTCTTCACCTTTGAGAGCTCGGTGATGACGTCCTCGGTCATCCCGTCGCGGAAATATTCGTCTTCCTTCGCGCCGCTCAGGTTCTCGAAGTAGAGGACTGCCACTGATTTCTCGGCCGCCTTTTCGGACGTCGCGGCCGGCGTTGCCCGTCCCGAATCGAGGTCGCGTTTCAAGCGCTGTAAGTCGGCGCGTGGGCCCGACGCAGTTTGGTAGCGTAGCCGCCGATCCTTCTCCAAGGATTTGTTGATGATCTGCTCGAGTTCCCGCGGCAACTTGGGATTAAGGCGCGACGGCGGCGCGGGCGACTCCCGCAGTATAGCCTCGAAGATCACCGCCGGCGTGTTACCCAAGAATGTCTGTCGGCCCGTCGCCATCTCGTACAGCACCGCCCCGAAACTGAATAGGTCGGTGCGCGCATCCACCTCTTCCCCGCGCGCCTGCTCCGGCGACATGTACGCCACCGTCCCCATCGTCGACCCCGGGCTGGTCAGCATCTCCCCCGCATTCGCCAGCGTCGGCTGGGCGCTCACCCCCAGTGTTTCCCCTGTCCCTCGCCGGCCGAGCGTCAGCTTGGCGAGTCCAAAATCCAGCACCTTCGCCTGCCCCCGCTCGGT
>DASZAI010000062.1:0-33952 GCA_035945295.1 Terriglobia bacterium
TTGTCCCGAGGAAGATCGTGACGGCGGGCACGCTGTCAAGGGTCGAGATGAACGCCCTGCGGGCGCCCTTGACAGCGTGCCCCGCCGCCCGCGGTGTTGTGCGCTCATTTTCGTATTGACAGATGCCAGCGTCGTCATAGAAGGAATGACCTGTGTTTCTAAAGGGATCCCACTCCAGATGACACCAGTACTTGGTGGACCGGCGGCGCGCATTGGACTTCAGACGACACCACGACCGGCGGCGAACATGCCGAGGGTATCAAGGATGTGGCGACCTGACACCGCCACCAGTATCAAAATCAAGGCGTCAAGCTGCTTCCAAGCCATTGTACAGCTTGAACACATACGTATCGAGTGCGTCCTCCGAAGGGCCTTCCGCCGCCACTAAACTCAAGTGGTATGCATTCCGGAATTTCATCGAGCCGAGCACGCCCCGAATAAAGTCGGTCTTATAAGCTCCGTCAAAAGCCTTCCAGACCTGTCGAACCGGAACCATGACGATTCCTTGTCCATGCTCAACGGCGGAGAGCACGTACTTCCCATACACATAATTGGCGATCTCCTCGCTGGCTACTAACATTAGACCTCCAGTTCCGTAGCACTGAACCCGTCCCGCGAGTTCTAAGCAACGCTACATACGTTTGCCAGTGGACGCAATCGGGCGTTCACCTGAGAAAATTACTTACATATGTACTCTGAATCTATTGGTCAACAGATTTATACCGTTCCTCGTCCTACAAGCTCATGCTAACTTGACTGGCACCCACAAAATCGAGCTAAATGAGTGCGGTAGTGTGTAGAGTCGGCTAGGGGAAAGGCTCGTGTCCTACGCTATTTTCAAGAAACTCAGTGAAAATGAGACGGTCTGGGTCGGAAGCGCCAAGGAGCGCGGCGAAGCCGAACAGAGACTTAGCTCTCTCGCTCAGGACTTCAAGAAAGAATTTTATGCCCTCGATCTCGATAGCGGCGAGATCATCGAAAGCGGGAGCGTGTCCCCCCCGCCCGAGAATCATTAAGAGCATTCCTACAAAGATCGCCTCGGATTCCTATTTCTCCCGAACGGTCGGTTTGACATGGGCCGAATGCACGAAAATTGCACCTCGCCGATCGAGCTCCGAGCACTCGCAGCGCGGAAAAATCGTAACGCTTGCGGTCTCAGGTAGTTAAGAACCCAGAAGATTTCTTGCCTAGTGTTTATGCGGGTGCCAAGGCCCTCCATCGCGAAACCGTTGAAATCTCGCGCCAAATAATCCTTGACAGCTTTCGCGGTTACGTTCCAGACTGAACCTACCGCTGTTTTTTTCTGGGCCTAGGTTGATGGCCTATGGAACGTCGCGGCCCGCCCGGGTCGCTTGGGGGGAACGCTTCCAGCCGTCGTTTGTCCTCAGCGGAGGGGAATAAAGCAGTTACATAATTCCCCGCAAACTCAAAATACATGTTAAGGAGGGTATTAAGATGCCGAAGACTGAAGAGGTCATGACTCAATCGGCTCAACCAAGCCGAAGGTACGCACTCTCGGAGGTTACCTGGGAGGCGATCAACGATCCGGGCGCGTACGTGGAGCGTGGGAGCGGGGACCTCTACCGATTCCCCAAGGAGTCCCTGATCCCTGGGGCCTCACCGGCCATCGTGAAGGAGTCGCGCGGCGCTTCAGTTCTTGTGAAGCTGAGCGAGGATCCCTTCATCACCACCTTCAAGGCGCGGCTGCTCTGCGCCCAACACAACATCGAGCCCAACTTCTGATTGGGCTACACGATGCCACCAGGGGCGGGAGGCCAAGCAGCCTTCCGCCCCCGGGTTTCAAGATTCAAACTTAGAGCGATAGCCCGCGGCGGCTCATGTCGTTTTTGATTCGGTCATCGGTGCGAATCAGCACGAAGCATGTCAGGTAAACACCGTATTGCTTCGGCTTAGTTCGATCGCTGATACTGTTGACATGGCAGTCAATGGGATGCCGCTACAACAGCGGGAGGATAGCAGAATGGATGGGGCCGACTACGTGGGGAAGTTCATCTTCGAGACCTATATCCTCCCAGCGCAAGAACGTGGCGACGAGTTGATCGAAATGGAGGTCCACAAAGTCTCCGGAGACTTGAACTATCAACCCAGCCTCATTCGGGGAATACTCGGGTCAATGAAGTTCCGCAACACTTACCGTTTGCACCTCGCCTCGACGCAGGGCCTGCCCAACGGCCAGCCGTTCGCGTTTACCTTCAGGCTTAAAAGAAAATCTCCCGGCCCACTAAACTAGCGCAAGACCGCTGCACAGGTGTCAACCACAGTAAGTCCAAAATGAACCACGACCAGCGTTAGTCCTTGGTGACGCCAGTGTCCCCTCGTTAATGCCGTATCGCGTGCTCAGGCCAACACCGGATTGTTTGAGCGAGCTCATTTCGTTAGGATGGCGTCACGCTTTAGTGGGGAGGGGGCACTAAATGTTGGGAGAGCGTCTAACAGCGACGCTGATCGATCACGTTTCCAACTTCGTCTACCACACGTACATCCTTCCCGCCCTGGCGCGCGGTGATTCGCAGGTCTCCATTCAGGTTGTCGAAGTGTGGTTGGCCCTGGATCGCGCCTACTCCATGAACTCCATTCGCGACGTACTGCGTTCTGCAAAGTTCCAGGAAGCCTACAACCTCTCCTTAACGCCGCCTCTTCTCGATCCCGGTCTGTCTGCCAAGTTTTCCTACAAGCTGGGCGCGCCAGACCGGCATCAAGAGCTCTACTGAGAACACCAAGGCTCTGTGCTCGTAGCCTGGCAATACCCTAAGAAAATTTGAGGTGATGACCCGATATTCGCCCGCGGCGTGCGGTCCCGTCCAAATCTATGCCGGACATTGGGGGAGAAAGGACAACCGTGCCAGGAAATGACGCGTCAAGAAAACCTGAAGCAGATGATCCGGGCCGCCACGGCCATTTCCAAGGAACTGGGCAAACAGGTTGAAGGTCTGGCGCGCAGCGGACAAGCAAGCCCCGAGGAGCTGGAGCGTTTGAAAAAGGAATTGCAGCAACACTTGGAGACCGACACTGCGGAACTTGTCTACGCCTCTCTGCTTTACGCCCTCGGTTTGTCGAAGGAAAAACAATAAGGTCGCGCATAACCCATGGGATCGCGGTGCCACCTCGAGTCAGTGGCACGCCTGCGTGCCCGAATCCGTGAAAGTCTGTCCGGCGATGGGAACGAACTGCCAGTCGTAACTGGTCGCGTGCAGGGTCAGGTTCAGCACTCCGTAGGTGCTGCTGTTCCGGACCTGGCTGTTGGCGGCCGTCTTCGTGAAGGATACAAGTTGGGCGCCGCCTGTCCCGACCACGAATTCGACCAGGCCGTTCGCTGTGTCAAGATTGCCTTTCGCATCCTGCGGCGCAAAGCGCTCGTAGTTGTGAGAGCTGCCGGTGACCACCAGGTCCGCCTTGGCGTTGTACAGGATTTGCCACAGGGGGCGCACCGCACTGTTCACATGACTCGAGGTGGAAGTGTACAGAGGCCGGTGCCACAGAGCCAACGTACAGGCCGTCGGGTTGGCTGCCAAGTCGGCCTGCAGCCACTGGCCCTGGGGAGAGCCGGCGGTGCAACCTCCTACGCGAATGTTGGAGCACTCGCTGTTCAGCACGACAATGTGCCACGCCCCATAGTTCAGGCTGTAGTAACTCTTCGTCGGAGTGCCCGCGGCGGCTCCCCAATAGTTGAAGTACCCCGTCGCATTGGGAACCACATAATCGTGTTCGCCGGGCACGGGGAGGGTGCGCGCCCGATGACGGCCCCAGGAGGCGGCGTAACACTTCGCGATGTCACCGTCAGTTCCAGTGGGATAGCCCAGGTCGCCGGCCGCAAACACCGTCCCCGGGATCGCGTCGATGAGAGTAGCCGTGGCCAGAGCATTGGCGAGGTTGCCAGGCCCACATTGTCCGATATCACCCGCCCCGACCAGGACGACGTCCTGGGTCTGCGCTACGACTCGAATCGGCGATGCGCTGAGGGTAACGACGATCAACGCACACAGTGCCAGACAAACCAGATTCGTCAATCCTGCCTCTCTAGCCTTGTCCGCCGCGACGTTACTCATTGCCGTTCACTCCTTGCTGAAGCGGGTGTAGCTCATCGCCGGCTCATTAGTGCGCGACATACTGATATGCGCCGGCATCGTAGTCGGGACCTCGCGTCACCCCGTCTTTGTCAACCGGTTGGACGTGGCTCGTGTTGCTGTAGCCGATCGCTGGGGAGGTCGACGTGAGGTGCCAGTCCCTGGTCGAGGGACTGACGAAGAGCGGATCTGACGCGAGATTATTCGTGAGGCAGCAGCCGCCTGCCAGATACCAGCCCGACCTGGAACGGCTCGTCGGACTGAACGTCACGTTGTGATCCACGACGTTGGACGTTCCCTTGTAGAGGGCGCCCTGCGTGTCATTCACCGCGTCGCCGTTCCCATAGGCGACGTTGTCGGCGACCACGTTGTTGTCGCCCCAGACCGTGATGCCGTAAGCGCCCTGATCCGCAAAAGTGTTCTCTTCCACCACGACGTTGCTTGGTGTCGTACTGCTGCCGCCTGAATAGAGCTGGATGCCGATCGAAGTGTTGTGCTCGATGACGTTATTGGCGATCAGACCGCCGTTCGTGCAGCCTGACGACGTGGAGCCCCAGGAGATACCGTTGCCGGAGCTGGTGCTGCTGCCGTTGTCATGAATGTACGAGCCGAGAACCTGATTGTTGCAGCCGTTCGACTGGCTGTAACCGGCTCGGGAGTCGAAGCCTTCGATCTCGATGTGATCCACCGTTACATCGTGCGTATTCAGCACGTCAATGGCGTCGATCGCGAGTCCCGCAGCGCCAATCGTGAAGACCAATCCGTACGGAGGAGTAATCGCCGTCCCCTTCAGAATGATGTATGCCCCGTTGATACGCGTGTTCCCTTGTACGGTGGCCGCCTCGCCCGGGTAGTTCTGAACGGTGATGGGATTGCCCGCAACACCGCTGGTGTTCATGATCTGGCTGTAGGTCGTGGTGCTCTGCGAAGGGTATGTACCGGCGCGCAGACAGATCACGTCGCCAGCCACGCTGCTGTTGAAGGCCTTTTGTAAAGTTAGCCACGGCGAACCCACACTGCCGCTGTTTGCGTCGGAGCCGGTGGGGGCGACAAACTTCGTGCATGCCGCGGCGTTACTGTTTGCTCCTGTTCCACTCAGAGGAACGTTCTCCGGACTGTCACCTGCATTGTCCGTGATCGTAACGCTCGCCGTGCGGGTTCCAGTGGCTGTGGGCGCGAAGGTCGTGCTGATGCTGCAACCGGCGTTCGCCGCGAGTGAAGTTCCGCAGTTGTTGGTCTGGGCAAAGTCGACGGCATTCGTCCCGGTGACGGAGATACTGGTGATGGTCAGGGTCGCGGACCCCGAGTTGGTAAGCGTGACGGCCTGGGCCGCGCTCGTCGTGCCCACCGTCTGACCGTTGAACGTCAGACTGCTCGGCGACAAACCGACTGCGGGCGCACCGGCCGCAGCACCCGTGCCGGTCAGTGCTACCGTCTGTGGGCTGTCGCTGGCGTTGTCGGTAATCGTCACGCCGGCGGTGCTCGTTCCCGTAGCCGAGGGCGTGAAGGTCACATTGATCGTACAATTGGCGTTCGGGGCCACCGAAGTTCCACAGGTGTTGCTCTGCGCAAAGTCACCGGCGTTCGTACCGCTCACGGCAATGCTGGTGATCGTCAGCGTCTCGGAGCCCGAGTTCGTGAGAGTCACCGCCTGAGCAGCGCTCGTCGTACCCACGGTCTGACTGCTGAACGCCAGACTGCTCGGCGACAAACTGACTGCGGGCGCACCGGCAGCAGCACCCGTGCCGGTCAGTGCTACCGTCTGTGGGCTGTCACTGGCGTTGTCGGTAATCGTCACGCCGGCGGTGCTCGTTCCCGACGCCGAGGGCGTGAAGGTTACATTGATCCTGCAATTGGCGTTCGGGGCCACCGAAGTTCCGCAGTTGTTGGTCTGCGCGAAGTCGGCGGCGTTCGTCCCCGTGACGGCGATACTCGTGATCGTCAAGGTTGCGGTACCCGCATTCGTCAGCGTCACTGCCTGCGCGGCGCTGGTCGTGCCCACGGTCTGACTGCTGAACGTCAGACTGCTCGGCGACAAACTGACTGCGGGCGCACCGGCAGCAGCACCCGTGCCGGTCAGTGCTACTGTCTGTGGGCTGTCGCTGGCGTTGTCCGTAATCGTCACGCTGCCGGCGCGCGTCCCGGTCGCGGTGGGCGTGAACGTCGCATTGATCGTGCAACTGGCGCCCGCGTTTACCGTTGTGCCGCAGTTGTTGGTCTGAGCGAAGTCACCGGCGTTCGCTCCGGTAATGCCAATGCTCGTGACGGTCAACGTCGCATTGCCGTTATTGGTCAGCGTCACCGCCTGGGCAGGACTGGTCGTGCCCACTTGTTGACTGCTGAATGTCAGGCTGGATGGAGCGAGGCTCGCGCCGGGGCTCGCCCCGGTGCCGGTGAGTGCCACGTTCTGCGGGCTCCCACTGGCGTTATCCGTAATCGTCACGCTGCCGGAACGCGTTCCCGTCGCCGTCGGCGTGAACGTCGCGTTGATCGTGCAACTGCCGCCCGCGTTTACCGTTATGCCGCAGTTGTTGGTCTGCGCGAAGTCGCCGGCATTCGTCCCGGTGATACCGATGCTAGTGATGGTCAGAGCGGCGCTGCCGGTGTTCGTCAGCGACACCGGCTGAGCCGAACTCGTCGTGCCGATGTTCTGACTGTTGAAAGTCAGGCTGGCCGGGGAGAGGCTGGCGGCCGGACCACCCGCGCCAGTACCCGTAAGACCCACGGTCTGGGGACTACCGCCGGCGTTGTCCGTGATGGTCAACGTGCCGGTTCGCGTCCCGGTGGCGGTCGGCGTAAAGGTCACAGAAATAGTACAGGTCGAGCCGGCTGCGGATCCGCTTCCGCATGTATTCGTTTGGGCAAAGTCCCCGCTCGCAGCGATGGAGGAGAAATGAACGGGAGCGGTGCCGTTACTGCTCAGCGTAACAGTCTGGGGACTGCTGGTCGTCCCCACCGACTGGCTGGAAAAAGTCAGACTCGAGGGGGAGATGACCGCCGCCGGTGTTAAACCGATGTTCGAGACGAAAGCGTCCCCATAACTGCCCCCGAAAGTTCCTTGAAAAGCATGGGCGGTCGGGAAGTCCGTAGACCCGGCTTCACCTGCCACGTAAGTGTTGGCAGAGGAGTCCAAAGCGATGCCGTACCCTTGGTCAATGTAGCTCCCTCCCAGGTACGTCGAGAAAACCAGACCGGAGCCCGAAGCGTTCATCTCAGAGACGAACCCCGTACCGTAATAGCAGTTGGAACTCTTGCAGGAGCTCTGGATGGAGTTCGCCGTCGGAAATGACGTCGAATAGGTCTGTCCGGTGATAAAGGCGTTGCCCGAATCGGTTGCGATGCCTTGACCGAAATCCAGGTTTCCACCGTGCAAAAAGGTCGAGTACAGGATGGATGAGAAATTAGGCGCGATTGTCGTGACGAAGGCCCCTGAGCCGCTGGCCATCGACGTTTGGTAAGCTCCCGATGTCACAGGGAAGTTGGTCGAGTACGTGAATCCGGTCAGGTAGATGTTGCCGGACTGATCCAGCGCGATGGCGGTACCTTCGTCTTCCGCGTTGCCGCCGAGATAGGTGGAATGTGCCAGCGATGTGCCATTGGCCGTGATCTCGGAAACAAAGGCGTCGGCATATCCCGGACAACTGGCGCACGTCGCTTCGAGAGGGGCGGCGAGAGGGAAATCAGCCGACTTGGTGAAACCCGTCACGAAGGCGTCGCCGGCTGCGTCCACGGCGATCGCAGTACCGGCATCCTGGCCACTACCGCCCAAATAGGTTGAATAGACCAGCGCTGACCCGGTGGCATTGAGCTCTGCAACAAAAGCGTCCGAGTCGTTACCGCCATCATTGGCTGATTGAATAGGTGCTTGCGTCGGGAAATTTGTGGAAAAGGTCCGGCCGGTGACATAAGCGTCGCCCAGAGAGTCCACGGCGATAGCTAGAGCCTCGTCGGTCGCGCTACCCCCCAGGAAGGTGGAGTACTCCAAAGAGGAGCCGCTGGGGCTGAGCTTGGCCACAAATGCATCCCCGGTGCCACCGTACGACCCTTGAACGGCCCCGCTCACAACCGGGAAGTCGCTGGAAAAGGTTTGTCCCGCGACGTAGGCCGACCCGGAGGAGTCTACGGCGATGGCTTTCCCCAGGTCGTCCTTACTGCCTCCGAGGTAAGTCGAGTAAACCAGCGAAGAACCACCTGGACTAAGCTTGGTCACGAAGACATCTGAGTATCCACCATTGCAGCTTCCGCTCGTCCCGCAGGCCGTATCGTAGGCCCCCGCAGTTACGGGGAAATTGTCCGACATCGTGAAGCCGGTCACATAGACGGCGCCGGTGGAATCAACGGCGATCGCCGAGCCCGAATCGTAGCCGCTTCCTCCTAGATATGTGGAGTACGTCAAGACGGGGTCGATAATGAGCCTCTGGGTGTGATCGTAAGCGCCGACCTGGAACCCGACGCGCCCAGGAGGTCTGATCACGTACCGAGCGCGAACGTTTGCCACGTGCCTGCGCGCCCGCTGATAGACGCGGAGGTGGCGCAGAAACACGGCGCAATCCCCAGCTTGAATTCGCAAGTTTCCTCGGGAGTCGACCCTGAGCCCGCCTGAGCCGCGGAAATCGAGCTTGATGAGACGCGGGTCGGCGTTCGGCTTAACCTCAAAGTCGTACTCGAGATCACCCTGCTCGCCGTGAAGAATCATGTCGATGCCGGGGTAGACATTCACGTATCGCACCTTGGCATAGGTCGGTATGCCGGTCCGCCAGCGCTGCGGATTGTTGTCGATCATGTAATTGACCTTGCCGGAAAGTGGAGCTTCGGCGAGGACGCGGGGCCTCGGAGCGCCGCCCACTAGCCGCATCTCCAATCTACCGGAGGACGAGGATCCAGGTTTCCGCAGAAGCAGCGTCACGCCGCTCGAAGTCAACCAAAGTGTGTAATCACGATTTCGTGAAAGAAACTTGACGCGGGCTTCACTCTGACCGCGGTTAAGCTCGAAGGCGAGGGGGAGTCTGCCGGAGGGCACTGTCGCAACCTCTCTAACCTCTCTCTCAATGCGCTTAATAGGCGGACCTTCCTGCTGGCTTGCACCCCTGGCGAAGTCCTGGCCGGTGTTGACAGCGACTCCAAGGACGCCACCGAGAAGCAGAAGGGCAAGACGCAGGCAACTGAGCCTCGCGCCCGTGGAAGAAGGTGTCATGGTCATCAGAATCGCCGGCTCACAGGTTGAACCTGGTCGCAGCACTTCGACTCGAACCTTCAGTTTGCCAAGAACTCTCTCATGTCGGGCGCGCTGGCCGCACCGCCAGGAAAACTTTCGATACCAATCAGCGCCAACATCAGCCTCAGGGTACTTTCGTGTTGGTAGAGTACGCTCGACGTATAGCCCTTCTTGACGTCCGGACCGACAGCCAGCCACGCCACATGGCCGCCGCCATGCGCCGTATCGGTCTCTTCCGACTCGTCGAAGGTAATGATGAGGAGCCCGCCGCCCGGGGTGTTGAAGTCGGGGCTCTTGATAAGAGGATCGAGATTGGTTTGGAGCCAAGCGTCAGCGGTCGCCAGCTTCTGATCGTCCGTACAGGTAGGATTGTCGGGTGGGCAGCTATGCGCGTTATCGTACTCGTTCGGGACAATCCAGGAGTAGTCGGACAAGGCATGATTGGCCAGATCGACATCAAATTGGCTGAATGGCACCAGGTTGATCGATTCGGAGGTGTTGTCACGAACGTCGGAGAAATAGGAGATGGGATTGAACCGCTCCTGATAGGCGCCGGTATCACCTCCAGTGTAGCCCGCGGAAGGCAGGCTTTCCGCGTAGGACTTCCAGGTTTTCCCTGCCGCGACCAGATGGCGGACAACGTTGTCGTCGGTGACGGCGCCAGGATGTTCGTCCACGCCATTGACGATACGCTGACCGGTCGTCAGCATGAAGTAGTTGGGGAGGGACGGATGCGAGTCAGCATAGTAGCTCGTAGCGTATGAGTAGGTTGTCGCCAGGTTGTTCAAGTAGGGCATATCCTTCGTGTTGCCGATGATGTCTTCATACGAGTGATTTTCGAGCACGACGATGAAAACGTGGTCGACGTGGACAGGAAACGGGTCGGACGGAACAGAGGACGTGTCAGCGGTGGAGCCGCCACAACCTACTTGAACCACGCTCAAACCCGCCAAAAGCAGGAGCAGCCACGCCATAGTTGTTCGTGGCAATGTAGTACCTCCCTTTCAGCAGCTTGTCCCGCTCACGAAGCGCCATCGCTTGCCCCCCTTTACACAAATGGCACTTTATGTACCACTATCTTGTTCTTGTCGGAATTCCTTTCCCCTGAAAGCGTTGCGCTCTTGCCGGAACTACCGCGGCCCTCGGGTGGGCAGGGAAAGTTCGTTCCTATGCGCACGAATCTTGCACCAGCGCAGTACGGTCAGAGTCCACGCGGGTGTCCGGTCGCGCGTTGGTTGAAAGCGCCTCCGCCGTCAGCTACAGCTCGGAATCAAAGTTCTCGCGACCCGGCGCAGCCGCGAATGCCGCACAGACCTGCGCTCCAAGTTCTCGCGACTGTGGTCCCGGTCACTCGGGAGGCGACCCGACGCGGGTTGTAAGGCGAATACTGGCTTGTATGCAGTCACGGTTCAGCTTAAATAGGATCGACCGTGAATCACTCCGGGTAGAGACAGCCGTGATGTGGCGACTCACTCTCTTCCCGCACCGCAGTCGCATCACGGTTCGCCTCAATATAAGGTCGTAGCGTCGGAGGGAAGATGTGCGGGATTGTTGCTTATGCGGGGCCGCAGGCGGCACGCAAAGTTCTGATTGAAGGTTTGAAGCGCGTCGAGTATCGCGGTTATGATTCGAGCGGCATCGCCATACTGAATGGTCGGTCCTACTGCGCCCGAGTCGTCGGCAAGGTAGCAGGATTAGAGCAGCGCGTCGCGAGTGACAGTCCCGAGGGAGCAGTGGGCATCGCTCACACGCGCTGGGCGACCCACGGCAAACCGACCGAGTCCAACGCCCACCCCCATTCGGACTGCTCGGGTAAAGTTTTTCTCGTTCACAATGGGATCATCGAAAACTACCTGACCCTGAAGAAGCGCTTGACGGCCTCCGGACACGTTTTCCGCTCCGAGACCGACACGGAAGTGCTGGCTCACTTGGTTGAGACAGCCTACCAGGGAAACCTGGAGGCTGCGGTGCGCCGGGCGCTTCTCGAGGTCCACGGGACCTACGGTCTAGCGGTCGTTCACACGAACCATCCCAATCAGATCATCGTGGCCCGGCGTGGAAGTCCGATTGTGCTGGGTATCAGCGACAGTGAAACGCTGGCGGCATCCGATGCGTCGGCATTGGCGGACCGCGCCGACCGCGTGGTGTACCTGGAAGACAATGAGCTCGCGCGCTTGGAGCCGGGGCGCTTCTGGATTACGACACTCGACAACCGGCCGGTGAGCCGTCAGCCGGCGCCGATCGAGGTCGGTCCCGAGGCGATGAGCCACGACGGGTTCCCGCACTTCATGCTGAAGGAGATCTTCGAGCAGCCGGAAGCAGTCGAAAACGCGCTGCGGGGACGGGTCAATCACGCTGAAGCTGTATCCAAGCTTGGCGGCCTGGAGCCCGTCCTCGATCGCCTGAAGCACGCGGATCATCTGGTGATCGTGAGTTGCGGCACGAGCTACTACGCTGGACTTTTCGGGCGTTATGTTTTCGAATCGCTGACCGATCTGGCGGTGGAAACTGAACTTGCCTCCGAGTTTCGCTATCGCAAGCTGAACTTGCGGCGGAACACGGTGGTGCTCGCCATCAGCCAATCAGGTGAGACGGCAGACACGCTTGCCGCCCTCCGCGAGGCCAAGCGCAAAGGCGCACTCGTTCTGGGGTTGGTCAATGTCGTCGGAAGCACGATTGCCCGCGAGACTCACGCCGGCGTCTACTCACACGCTGGTCTCGAAATCGGGGTGGCCTCCACGAAATCGTTCGTCAGCCAGTTGACCATTCTTACTTTGCTGGCGCTGCTGATCGGCCGGAGCCGGGACCTTTGTTACGAAGAAGGCACCGCCCTCCTACGAGGCCTCGAAAAACTCCCGGACCAGATCCGGGAAACTCTGCGGCAGTCCGACTCAATCCGCACGCTGGCAGAGAAATACTGTGACCAATCGCACTTCCTTTATATCGGGAGGAAATACCAGTACCCCGTCGCGCTCGAAGGAGCGCTCAAGTTGAAAGAGATTGCCTACATCCACGCCGAGGGCTACGCGGCAGGAGAAATGAAGCACGGCCCGATCGCGCTTATCGACCACAGATTCCCGACGATGGCACTGGTCCCGGAAGACGCTTCCTACGAGAAAGTGATTTCCAACATTCAGGAAATCCGCGCCCGTGAAGGACCGGTTGTCGCGGTCACCACGGCTGGCAACACCCGGCTCACCTCACTCGCGGATGACGTCATCATGGTTCCATCCAATCACGATATCCTGATGCCGATTCTCACAGTGATTCCGCTGCAGCTCTTTGCTTATCACTGCGCTGTCCTGCGAGGCTGCGACGTTGATAAACCTCGCAACCTTGCCAAGAGCGTGACCGTGGAATAGGCATCTCGCTCATCGCCCGTCATATCCTCGTGCCCAGTCACGATGCCATGCCCCAGCACACAACGTCGGAATTCGTTGTAACGATTTTGCGCATGGATTTGAAGCTTTTTACCGAGAACGTTCTTTCCCTTTTGTGCATACTTACTTCATCCAACTCAGCGTTCGGCCAATGAGCTGCCGGCTTCTTGGATTCCATGCTTGCGTATCTCTTCGCAAACCTCACGCATGCCATGCCTTTCGTGATCGGCTCTCACGCGCACTCACCTCCATAAGCCCACGCTGCTTTGGAAGCCCGCATGCTTGTCACGTCTTGCGAATCAGTTTATTGAGAGGCCGAATGGACGCGTTTGTCATCGGAGAAGCAATGAGTTCGGAGCTGCTAAGCCGAATGCGCGCTCGCTTCAGCCTCAAACTGCAGCAGGGTGAGTCCGTTCGCTTGAAAGACATGATTCGGCAAATGGTGAGCGAGCTTGAGCGCAATGTCATTCTTGAGGCGCTGCAGACGAACGGTTGGAATCGCAAGAAAGCAGCCCGTAATCTGCAGATCAGCTATCGCACGCTGCTCGGCAAAATTCGCCAGGCGACATTGGCATCAAATTTCCCGGTCTGCGATACAAGTCGCAACGACGAATTCCGTGTGTAACCACGCCGGGTCAGAGTCCCGGTCAAGCGTACGGGCAGGTTTCCTGTAAGTAAGATGGCGGAGCTATATGTCTTTTGACAGCCACAGCGCAACGAAACTGAGCCGCCCCCGCGACTGGCATGTGCTCTATACCCGCCCGCGCCACGAAAAAGCTGCGGCACGAGTTCTCGAGAACAAGGGGTTCGACATTTTCCTCCCGCTCTACACGACCCGACACAAATGGCAGGATCGAATCAAGCAAGTCGTCCTCCCTCTTTTTCCGAGTTACGTGTTCGTGAGGGGCGGGTTCGACCGCTGGGTTCAGATTGTCAGCACACCTGGAGTGTGCGACCTCGTCCGTGTTGGAGATCAGCCGGCCGTGATCAGCCTTGCCGAAATCGAAGGCATACGCCGGCTTCTTGAGACCAGCTTCCGCGTCGAACCTCATCCTTTCCTGAAGTCCGGGGACTGGGTCAGAGTCAAGCACGGGCCGCTCGAGGGTTTGGAAGGAATTTTGACACGCAAGAAGAACGTTTCACGCCTGGTTCTGTCCGTGGAGATGCTGGGGAAGTCGGCCGCCGTGGAGGTAGATGCCGCCAACGTCGAGCGGATTCCCGCGCGGGGCGCAAACCCTGCAGTTGAAAATCGGCCTGCCGTTGCAACACAAGGCCTACGCTAGAGGGTGCCGGGTCATTCACTCACACAAACGTGGCGAGCAAGAAAGCGGAATCCAGGAGGAACAAATCATGTCTCATAGAATCTTCTTTTGGGCCGGGACAGCAATCATTTTGAGTTGTGCCTTGGCGCTCGGTGCCGACGACGGTAAACCGACCGTCGCCCGACACGGAACCCGAACCCAGGCTATGGCGGCTGCGGACACGTCCGAGCCGGGAAGTTCGCTCCAACGTCGTAATCCTCGATATCAGTTGTCGGTCGGCGATGTCCTCGACCTGAGCTTTCCTCTGACTCCGGAATTCAACCAAATGGTGACCGTTCAACCCGATGGGTACATCGGCCTGCTCGGGTTGGGCGATGTTCACGTCCAAGGGCAAACGGTTCCTGAATTGACGCAAACCTTAAAGGCAGCATATGCAAAAACTCTCCACGACCCGATTATCACGATCCAGCTCAAGGAGTTCGAAAAGCCGTATTTCATAGCGGGGGGGGAGGTGGGGCATCCAGGCAAGTATGACTTGCGTGGTGACACGACGCTGACCGAAGCTGTCGCCATCGCGGGCGGCTTCACGGACGCCTCCAAGCATTCTGAAGTTTGGCTTTTCCGCCGCGTCTCGAGGGAATGGGTGTCAACACAAAAACTTAACCTGAAGAAAATGCTCTACAGCGGGAACTTGGGCGAAGACCCGGAACTGCAGCCCGGCGATATGATTTACGTACCCAAGAACAGACTCTCAAAGGTCAGACGCTTCATGCCAGTGGGCACGCTCAGTGCGTATTTCAACCCGCTGTCTCTATAACCCACGGTGCGGACGATCGAACAAGAGAGAGGTGTATCATGGAAGAACCCATTGTCCGAAGTAACGATCGTGATGGCTGGCCGGCGCGGTCCTCGTCAGTGCGCGAAGTGGTAAGTGTAGTATTCAGGCGGCGTCGACTGATCGTACTCTCCTTCATCGGCCTGATCGCAGGAGCTCTTCTCGCGGTCTGGCTTATTCCTCCGTCCTATCAAGCGGAGATGAAAATTCTCGTCGAGCGGGAGCGCGTCGACCCAGTCGTGTCAACCAATCCCAGCGTTATCCAGGCGGACCGTAGCCTGACCCCCGACGAAGTAAGCTCAGAGGTCGAGCTGTTCCAGAGCCGGGACTCTCTCGAAAAAGCCGTCATGGACTGCGGGCTTTACGAGACCAAGGGCCGATGGTCACTCTCGGCCATCAAGTTGCATCTGCTGGAAGCCTTGGGCCACGCCACAGACAAAAACACGCAGATCTACGATGCGGTTCTGCAGCTCGAACACGATCTACAAGTTATTCCCATCAACAATTCGAATCTGATCAAGGTTACGTACGATGCTCACTCACCTGAGCTGGCTGCGAGGGTCCTCAAGGAGTTGAGCAACCTCTATTTGGCCAAGCATCTGTCAGTCCGACGACCCCCGGGCACCTCCCAGTTCTTCGACCAGCAGGCGGAACAGTATAAGAAGGATTTGGAAAACGCCCAGGAGAATTTGGTCAGCTTTGATACCCGGACGGGAGTGACGTCAGCCGATTTCGAAAAGCAAGTGGCTCTTCAGAAGTACAGCGACTTCCAGATTTCGCTGGAGCAGACGAGAGCCGACGTCGCCAACGCAAAACAGCGACTTCGTGCCTTGGAGGCGCAGGAGGCCTCGATACCCTCCCGCATCACAACCCAGGTGCGCGTTGCGGACAACCCTCAGCTTATGGCTGACTTGAAATCCACGCTCCTCAACCTGGAACTCAAGCGCACCGAGCTGCTGGAAAAGTACAATCCCAGTTACCCGCTGGTTCAAGAGGTGGAGAACCAGATCAAGCAAAGCCTTGCCGCCATTACTGACGCGGAGAAAAAAGGCGTCCGCGAGGAAACAAGCGATCAAGATCCAACTCATGAATGGGTGCGAACCGAGCTCGCCAAAACCAGGGCTGATCTTGTCGGCTTGGAGGCACGGGCTTCAGTGATGTCCGGCGCGGTTCGGGATCTCCAAGGAAGAGCTCTGAGGTTGGACCAAGCGTCGGTAACGCAGCAGGACCTGCTGAGAACTGTCAAAGCCAATGAGCAGGACTATCTGCTTTATCGCAAAAAACGCGAAGAGGCGCGCATCGACGACGCACTGGACCAGAAGCGAGTCGTGAATGTCGCGGTCGCGGAGGCAGCAGCAATCCCCTGGGTCCCCGCAGGTCTTTCCACGCCGGACAAACTGGTTCTCGCCTTCCTCCTTGCGGCACTCTTCAGTCTTGGCCTCGGCTTTCTGAGCGAGTACCTGGACCCTTCATTCCGAACGCCCGACGAAATAACGGAGCACCTCGACATTCCGGTGCTCGCCTCAATTCCTAAGAACGGCCATTAGAACAATGTTCCTCGACTACTACCGTCTCCACGAGCAGCCATTCGGGGTGACCCCCGACCCGCGTTTTCTGTACTTCAGCCCTTCACATCGTGAGGCGCTGGCCTCCCTGTACTACGGTATCGAGACGGGACGGGGCTTCCTGGCACTGACCGCCGAGCCAGGCATGGGGAAGACCACTCTGCTCTTTCACCTACTCGAAAAGCTGCGCGGTTCAGCCCGTACGGCCTTCATCTTCCGAACCCAATGCGACTCCCGAGAGTTTCTCCGCTTGTTGATGGCTGACCTGGGATATAGCAGCCGCGATGACGACCCGATTCGCCTCCAGGAGCAACTGAACAACATTTTGATCCGCGAGGCACGCAGCGGCAGCCGCTGTGTTTTGGTCGTCGACGAGGCTCAAAACCTCGCCGATCCCGTTCTCGAGACCGTACGCATGCTTTCGAATTTCGAGACCTCGCGTGCCAAGCTGATGCAAATCCTTCTGGCCGGACAGCCACAGCTCGCAGACAAGCTGGCGAGCCCCAACTTGATACAGCTACGCCAACGGGTATCGATTCTAAGCCGGCTGAATCGCCTGAGCATGAGCGAGACGGCGGGCTACATTAACCATCGGCTGCACGTAGCCGGCTACAGTGGCAAGCTGCTGTTTACGCCGGGCGCCCTATCAATTATCGCTTCCGGGAGCGAAGGGATCCCGCGCAACATCAACAACATCTGCTTCCACGCTCTGACCCTTGGCTTCGCTCGCCAGCAGCGTGTCATTGGAGCGCCACTCGTTGAGGAAGTGCTGGCCGACTTGGACGTGACAACATTGGATTCAGCCTCAGCCAGCAACATCGAGAGCACTCTCGGCCCATCGTCAGAACCGGGTTGTCCTTCTCTCGAAGAAATCATGGCGGCACTCGACACCTCGGACGTTGGGGGCAGCGGCAATGGCGAGGGCGCGCGACGGTCTGATTCGTCGGCGCCACAGGTTGTGGCGAATCAGCTTCCTGCGCTGCCTTCCGTTACGGCGGATTGGCCGCCGGAGCCAATGCTGAGCTCTCCTGAAGCGCGCGAAGAAGTGAGGGCCGCTTCGGGCGGTGATAGAACTCAAAGACCGATGCGCTGGACCTCGCGCATCGCCCTCGTATTCTGCCTCGTCCTGCTCGCGGGTCTGCGTGAGGCTTCCAGGCCCGGAGACTGGAAATGGTTCGTCGCGCACGCAGAAACAACCTTCCGGGCCGCGATGGCCAGGGGCCATCTTGCGTGGAAGAGCAGCGCCACTTCGACGCCGACATCCGAAACCGGTGTCCCCGCTCCGCATCCAGCTAATGCCGCTCTGAGTCCGGCATCCAGTGAAGTTGCGTCACCCCAAGATCCATCCCCAACGTCAAGCCGAATGGCGGTTCCGGAAGCGAAGGCCGACCTTGCAGCCTCACCCACCATCACGCTTCCGAATGCCGCTGTTCAGCCTTCAACATCGGACGCTGCTCGACGGGTCCGATCAACGGTATCGAGACACCATGTCGCGATCGAGGGAGGGCTGCGAAACCGCCAAAGGGCCGAACTCGCAGACAAACTCGCGGCTGCAACACACTATTACGATCGAGGGGAGTACGAGCTGGCCTTGGACCTTTTTGAAGCAGCTCTCAGGATCGACCCTTCGAGCGACCTCGCCAAGACGGGCATAATGCGGGCCCGTGAGGCGCGCAGCGTTCACGCACGCCTCCCCACGACTTCTCGGCCTGCACTCTGATGGTCCCGTAGGAGCAACTTCCCACCCAGTGCGATAGCCTCGCCCCTGGCCCGACGATCGAGTGAAGGCGAGTCCAACTTGGTTGAGAGGAACATTATGAGCAGAAACTTCGACGTCTTGCTACGAGCCCAAAAACACACCGATTTGTTTCAGACCGAAGAGTGTGCGACACCACTCCGACTAACGAACGCTCCCCCACAAACGGTTAGCGCGAGACGGCCTCAGGTCCGAATCGATGCAAACGTCCATGAAGCAGAGATGAAGCTGGTACAGCGCATATTCCTCCTCTCCGGACCTGAGGCGCCCCGCGTTGTGGTCTTCTGCGGTGCCGAGCCTCGCAGTGGGACAACGGGAATTTGCGCGCGGGCAGGAGAGAACCTGGCAAGCCAAACCAAGCTGCCAGTTTGTCTGGTCGACGGAGACTTGCGTTCACCTTCCCTGCACCGTTACTTCGGAATGGAAAATGTCGCCGGGCTCACCGATTCCGTTTCTGACACTGCACCCATTGGCGACTTCCTGCACCCCATCACAGAAAACCTCCTGCTGCTCTCCGCGGGCTCGAGCGAGAAGAAAGCTCAAGCCCTGTGGACATCTGAGCGCCTGCGATCGCGCATCGCCGAGCTGCGTCGTCAGTTCTCCTATGTGTTGATTGACACTCCAGCAGCAAATCTCCATACCGACGGGGTCTTCTTTGGTCAGGCAGCCGACGGTGTAGTCTTGGTTGTGAACTCCAACACGACACATCGTGACACAGCGCGCAAGGCCAAAGAGAACTTGACCGCCAACGTGAAACTCTTAGGTGCGGTGTTGAACAATCGCACGTTTCCCCTTCCTGAATTCCTCTACAAGAGGCTGTAACTTGCCAAGCCGATACCCGACTGCATTCTCAGGGCCTCTACCCCCAACCGCGCCGGATCGCGAATCTCGGATCGTGGAGTTTGATATTCACGGTCTCCTTGGTGTCCAGCTGATCGATCCATCACCAAGCGATGTCGCCGCAATAGGCAAGCAGCTCGGGCTTCAGCAAGCGCCGCTGAGCGAGGAACCCGACGTGACCCTTCGCTTTGTGAAGCGCCTGCCGGCAGCTCGATTGAGCTACTTGGGCCTGGCACAGAAAGGCTTTACGGACAGTGCATTCTTTGTTTTCGATGGAAACCGGAACAAGCCTGTCCTGGCGATTCCCTTCGATCAGCTAGGAAAACGTTGTGAAATCCTATGTGAGAGCGGGCTTCGATCCGTGCCCCTTCTTTGGACAATCCTAGGGCAGCAGGCACTGGCCAAAGGCTACGTCGCCGTCCATGCCTCGGCGTGTGTTTATAAGGGAATCGGCCTGCTGTTTGCCGGCTGGGCGGAGAGTGGCAAGACCACCGCGCTTCTGGGATTCTCGTCTTTAGGCGCGGAGTATATCGGCGACGAGTGGGTACTCCTCAACCGTGATGGAGAAACGATGTACGGTCTGCCAAACCGCATCGAACTTTCTCCCTGGCACCTTCAAAGCCTGCCCCATGTCCGCCAGGCGATCAGCCGCCCGAGGTTGTGTTTGGTCAACGTTCTTCATTCGCTGGCGAAGGCGCAAAAGGCGATTCTGGACCAAAGAAGCGGCATGAACACTTCAGCAAAGATATCGCGGCGAGTGATCGCGCGACTACAACGCCAAGTCATCGGGGCCGCCACTCCGACGGCGTTATTCCGCGATCGCTTGGGCTCGATGGCCGCAAGACCCGACAAGATATTCCTGCTTATCAGCCATAACGACCCGCGCCTTGTCGTTGAGCCGACTCCCCCATCGGTGATGGCAACCCGGCTGGCACATCTCGCTGAGCACGAAGAGATACACTTCCTCGAGCATTATCTTGCCTTCAAGTTTGCGTTTCCTGAGCGGAAGAATCCGCTGGTAGAGCGGTCGTCCGATTCTCGGTCTCAACTTCTCGCTCAGGCGCTGGAACAGAAGCAGGCCTACACCGTGTGGCACCCGCACCCATTGGTTTTCTCGGCCTTGTACGAGCAACTGCGCCCGCTCTTCGAGGCTCAACGCGAGATTGGCTTTCAGCCTCTCAACACTTTCCAAGAGAACCCGTCTGCGGCCGTCAACTGACATGCAAGCAGTCATAGAAGGCAATCCCGCACAGGCAGCGCGCCAACAAGCCGCGACGCAGAGACAGATCCGCGGATCGAGCCTCTTTCTCGTGGGCCGCTTTCTGGCTCTCTCAATCAACTTCGCTGCGCAGGTCTTGATGGTGCGCTATCTTTCGATGTCTGACTACGGAGGCTTGGCCTACGCGCTGGCGATTGTCGCCTTCATTGAACCCTTTGCCACGCTCGGCCTGCAGGAAACGGTGGCCCGGTTCCTGCCTATTTACCACGAGAACCGTGAGAACGAAAAGCTGTTCGGAACAATCTTGCTGTCAACCGGCGCCGTGTTCCTTACCGGATTGGTCATCTCGATCGTTGTGTGGGGTGCGCCCGGACTTGCCTCTCATATCACGGCCCACCAGAAACTACCGCTTCATCTGCTAACCATTCTCATCTTCCTGGTTCCGGTCGATGCGATCGACGAGCTAATGAACGGACTCTTCGCCAGTTTTTCCGGGGTGCGCGACATTTTCTTTCGCAAGTATTTGCTCGGACCGGCACTGAAGCTGGGCGCGGTCCTTCTGCTGATCTGGCAGCGAAGCTCCGTCACGTTTCTTGCCTATGGATACCTGTTAGCGAGCGCTCTCGGTGTGTTGATTTATAGCTGGATGCTTATACGGCTCCTGCATGACCAGCATCTTCTGGGGGAACTCAGACCGAGAGCTATTAAGGTACCCGTGCGCGAGCTATTTGCTTTCGTCCTCCCCAGTCTCAGCGCGAGCCTAGTGACAGTAGCCATCCACTCGGTCAATATTTTCCTTTTGGGTTACCTGCGAACCATGACCGATGTTGCCTATTACCGGGCTGTGGTTCCAGTCGCACAACTGAACAACGTTGTCATGTCGAGCTTCGCCTTGCTCTATACCCCTTCGGCCGCACGCCTCCTCGCCAAGGCTGACTACGCCGGCATCAACAAGCTCTATTGGCAGACGGCGGCATGGATGTCGGTGCTCTCGTTCCCGATCTTCGCGGTAACTTTCTCACTCGCCCAACCTCTCAGTACGTTTCTCTATGGCCAGCGGTACGAAGCGTCGGGCCCGATCCTGGCGTTGCTGTCGCTGGGTAGTTACTTCAACGTGCTCCTCGGTTTTAACTTGCAGACGCTCAAGGTTCTCGAGAGATTGCGCTACATCGTCGTCGCCAGTGTGCTGGCTGCGCTCGCCAATGTTGCAGTTAATCTCCTATTGATTCCCCGCCACGGCGCAGTAGGAGCGGCGATTGGAACGGCAGGAACGTTGATTGTTTACAACTTGCTCATGCAAATCGGTCTGCTCCCGACATCGCACTTCCACGTCTTTGATCGCCGCTACGTACCCGTCTATCTCACGATCGGACTAGGCGCGGCAGGGCTCTTCGCGCTCCAGTCGCTGGCTTCGGTGAGCTTTTACCTCGCGCTGGTGCTAGCCGGCTGCGTATCCCTGATCGTCTTTGCAGTCACCAAGAAGAGGCTCGGCATCGCAGATACCTTCCCGGAACTGCTCCGGCTGCCGTTGATGCGATTCATCTTTGCCGAAGAGATTCATGTCACCTGACCCCATGTGGCGTGATCTGAAAGTTGCGGAGTTACAACCAGTTTTGCGCACCGCTCGCGTCCGTGAGGGAAGGAAAGGAGTCTGAAACAACATGTCTGCTGGTGTTAGCGCAATCCGGCACGGCCGAATCCTGATCCCCTGTGCTGCAGCGGGCTTCTTGATGTTATTCCTTCTCCAGGCGAACACGGTGCTGGGCCTCGGAGCTCTGCTCGTCCTCGGGTGTTTGGCGCTCATGTTTCGATGGCCGGAACTGGGGACGCTCGTGGTCCTCTTTGCCATCTACTCCAATATCGCGGTACTCGCGATGCGGTCGCACGCCGCAATAGAAGCAACTGCTGGATCAGCCGAGCAGAACCCGCGTATCACGATGGTGCTTGCGCTCCTCTCACTGCTTCTCTGTGTGCCCTTGGTCCATTACTTCGTGATTCGCAAAGAACGTCTGCTATTCGACCGCGGCTTCATCCTCATGCTGGTTTTCTTCGGCGCCCTGCTAGCCTCCTCCCTCTTCGCCAAGGACCAACGCACCGTCACATCAGAGATCCTCGACTTTCTGCTCGAAGGCTTGGTGATCTACCTTCTCTTAACCAACGTCGTGCGGGACTCTTCGACCCTCAGACGCGCCATCTGGACCTTGCTGCTGGCAGGCAGCCTGATGGGCGGTCTTTCCATTCTGCAAAAGGTGACGCACACAGAGAACAACATCTATGGTGGCCTTGCCCAGGTGGGGGCGGAAATCAATCTGAGTCCAAGCGGAAGAGAAGTGATTGGCAAACTGCGGGTGGCGGGCCCGATTGGCGAGACCAACCGCTATGCCCAAATCCTGCTCGTACTCCTGCCTCTCGCAGTTCTGCGGTTTCGCCTGGGAAAGTCACGTCTATCGAAAGCTGCTGCCTTGACTGCGGCAGGTCTCATCTTTGGGGGCCTGCTGCTCACGTATTCGCGAGCCATTCTGCTCACAGGTGTCCTCCTGTTTGCGGCGATGGCATGGATGCGATTTCTGCGGCCTCGTCACTTTGTTATTTCGGCGTTGGGCGTCGCCCTCTTTGTCGCGGTTTTCGAGCCGGATATCGTGACCCGGATGGCAAGCCTGGCACGGCTGAAAGGTCTCTTCGGTCACACCTATACGGCGTACCAGGCGCCTGACAGCTCGTCGATGCGCCGCTACGTCGAGAACGCCGCGGCCTGGCATACGTTTCTCGATCATCCGGTCTTCGGTGTCGGACCCGGCCAGTTCGCCGAGTACTATTCGCAGGCCTACGGAAACCGCGTCGGCTTAATTGAACAGACCAAGAAGTACCGAGGTCACAATCTCTATCTCGAGACCCTGGCCGAGACGGGGCTTATCGGTTTTGCCAGTTTCCTGGCGATCCTCTTCGTCATTATGCACGGGCTATGGAAGCAACGAAGTCGCTTGAAGATCACTCATCCGCAGCTCGCGGACACAGCGACGGGCTTCTTTCTCTGCCTGGCTGCCTACGGTACGACTGCGATCTTCACCCACTTGTCCTATCAGCGATACTTCTGGCTGCTCTTAGCCTTGGCCAGTTCGACCATTCGAATTATTGACTCTGAAGCTACGGTAGTCGCGCCGCAGTCGCAAGAATCCTCTTGGCTCGAGCCATCAGACTAGATTCTACCGCGAGGAGACAACGTGCTTCGCATCCTGACCTACCATCGAATAGCAGAGTTGACCGACTCGCCGTCGCTCGATCCTCGCAGCATCAGCGCGACACCCGCGAGCTTTGCTCTGCAGATGCAGCATCTGGCGCGTTACTATCACGTCGTCTCGATGACGGACGTCTTGCAGGCGGTCGAGCAACAGACCCCCCTTCCCAAACGATCCGTCCTGATCACGTTTGATGACGCCTACATCGACTTCGCCGACAACGCCTGGCCCATCCTGCGGCAATGGCGACTGCCGGCGACTCTCTTTGTGCCTACGGCTCAAGCGAGCGACCCGGGCCGAGCTTTCTGGTGGGACAGGCTGTATCAGGCGTTCGTCGGCACCTCGAGAACGGAGTGCGTCGAGACACCCCTGGGCCCACTCTCGCTTGCTGCGTCCGAAGAACGCCAGCGCGGTCTGCGCGCCCTGCAGAATCATGTGAAGACTCTTCCCCACGCTGAGGCAATGCGGCTGGTCGACGACGTATGTGCTCGGCTGGGAGGAATTACAACTTACAGCCGTAGCGTCTTGGGTTGGGATCAACTGCGGCGGCTTAAGGGAGAGGGACTGACCCTCGGATCCCACACGCGAACCCATACGATCCTGACTCAACTGCCACCCGAGCAGATTCGCTCGGAAATTAGCGGCTCTCAGCAAGACCTCAAAAGAGAGATCGGGTCCGTCCTGCCCATCTTCTGTTATCCCAATGGTGGCCACGACGACGTCACGACCGCAATCCTGAGAGACGAAGGGATCGTCCTTGCCTTTACAACGCTGGCGGGAAACAACGAATTGGGCACGACCGACCTTCTCCGGCTGCGACGCACCGACATCAGGCCCCGCACCTCACTCGTGGTCTTTCGCCTTCGTCTTCTGGGTCCGGCCGCCTATGTGGACGCATGGCGGCAGCGAACGAGGAAGGCGGAGTTGAGTCAGCAAGTGTCGCCCCGTCAAGCCACCGTTGCATGAGCAAAGGATAAAAGAAATTGCAAAGCATTGGCACATCGGAGCGTCTGCCTGAGCCGAGGATCGCGCACATCGTATCGCGGTTCCCCGTCCTGACGGAGACGTTCGTACTGTACGAGCTCGCTGCCATGGAGCGGCTGGGCGTGGTCGTGGAGTTGTATCCGCTTCTCCGGGCGCGCCCGAAGGTTACTCATCCCGAGGCCTGGGCGTGGATCAAGCGCGCCCATTACCATCCGTTTCTTTCGTTCTCGATCCTTCGCGCTCAGTGGCACTTTATTCGACGCGATCCGGTTGCCTACTTCAAGGTTTGGGCCGAGGTCCTGCGCGGGACGTGGGGAAGCGCCAACTTCTTTCTCGGGGCCATCGCCATCTTTCCGAAGACGGTCGAGTTTGCATACGATATGACGCGCAAGCGAATTGCCCATATACACGCCCATTTTGCGAATCATCCGGCAGTTGCGGCACTGATCGTTCACCGCTTAACCGGGATTCCGTTCAGCTTCACAGCTCACGGCACGGACCTCCACGTTGACCGTCACATGCTGAAGGAAAAAGTTGAAGCCGCGGCATTGGTCATCACCGTAACTTCCTATAACAAGCAAATCATCATCGACGAGTGCGGCCCCGGTGTCGGCGCAAAGATTCACGTCATTCACGGTGGCGTCGACGTCGGACGCCTCTCGCCAACTGCGAAAGGCCAATCGCGCGGACCTTTTCGGATCCTGTGCATTGCTAGGTTTGAGGAAGTGAAAGGCCACACGTATCTTGTCGAGGCGTGCCGGCTTTTGCGAGAGCGAGGCGTCTCCTTCGAGTGCCGTCTGATTGGCGACGGGCCGCTGCTCCCCGCCATCGTGGAGCAGGTCACGCACGCTAGGCTCTCGAACCAAGTCCTGTTGGCGGGAGCCCGCCCCTATCAGGAAGTTATTGAGGAATTGGCGCAGGCCGATGTCTTGGTGTTACCCACGGCACCGACGGCGAGTGGCAAACGCGAAGGAAGTCCCACTGTGCTGAAAGAGGCAATGGCTTGTGGTTTGCCCGTGGTGGCGAGCCGGGTGGGCGGCATTCCAGAACTGGTAGATGACGACGTTACAGGAATGCTGCTGCCGCCGAGAAACGCTGCCGCCCTCGCGGATGCCCTGCAACGCCTCAGTGGCGATCCGGCCCTGCGGCAACGGCTAGGGCGCGCCGCGCGACAAAAGGTTGTCCGAGAATTCAACCTCAGAACCAGCACCGCAAAGCGCGCCGAATTGTTCCTCCGGAGCGCCCGCGCAGTACAGATTGAACGTACATCTGTCAGCGGACTACCCTCCGCGAATTCACAGGTCGTGGTTTTGCCTTAGCAGAAGTTCATCGCTACTCAACGGTTTCGCTCGGCATCCAAAGAGTATTCCGCCAGTCTACATTCTATCAGGGGGGTCGCGCCATTTATGGGGCCGCGACGTTTAGTCGAAACGGTTGGCTGGGGACGAATTGCTTATCATTTCAAGAACCCCGCAGCAACTTCTCCGCTCTGCGATACTCGACCGGAACTCAACGGCGAGACCGCCAACGGTGTTCGTGCATGCTCCTTAACCATATAACCAAAGTTCCTTTTGTGCTGAAGCACGAGGGGATACTCGCCGTCGGGAGGCGGATTCTGGGGACGTTTTCCGAGGAGATGCAACGGCTCTGTATGCCTTTGCTGAGAACCCGCGCCCGCTTTTTTTGTCCCTGGTGCGAGTACGTCGGCCCCTTCTTGACTGTTCGCGGACAACGGCATTGCCTATGTCCAAAGTGTGGCGCACTGCCGCGGCACAGGTTTCTCTGGCTCGTCCTGGATACGCTGTTCGGACCGCGCCGCCTAAGCTCCATGTCGATTCTGCACATCGCACCGGAACCGACTCTACAAACTTGGCTCGAGAGACATTCGAACCATTATGTCGCCACAGACCTCGCCCGCGGCTTGCAGGCCGATTCCTTCAGCAATCGATTGGGAGTCGTTTGCGATTTGAGACGATTGCCGTTCCACGACTTCACTTTCGACCTGGTCATTGCTTCGCACGTGTTGGAACACATCAAGGAAGACAGGCCGGCCATCCAAGAGATCTACCGAGTCCTTGCCAGCGAAGGAATCGCTTTGCTCCCGGTGCCGATTGTGGCGGGGGACCTGACCATTGAGTACAACCAGCCTCATCCCCACGAGCAATATCACGTTCGGGCACCAGGGCTTGATTACTTTGACCGTTATCGGGAGGCAGGTTTCAGCGTCGCGGTTCGTTCCTCCGGCGAATTCCCCGAACAGTACCAGATCTTCGCCTACGAGGATAGAAC
The DNA here is from genome assembly GCA_035945295.1 of Terriglobia bacterium. Classification (GTDB taxonomy): domain Bacteria; phylum Acidobacteriota; class Terriglobia; order UBA7540; family UBA7540; genus QHZK01. The sequence continues at coordinate 26,667 of DASZAI010000062.1, forward strand.
CAAGTGGCCAAGCGCCGAGAGACCCCTGTTGCCCAAGCAGGCCGGTGCCCGGCACAAAGAGTACCTCCCGATATGTCAGAAACGAAATGTCGGTCTCACGAAGCTCACAGCGGAAGGCAGCCGTGGGCTCGAGGAGAGAGAGCGGAAATCGGAGGGACGCACCGTAGCTTCCGAGCCTCTACGATGAACACCCATTCCCCAACTTTGACCGCGCCGGCCACCGCGCTGGAACCTGCCAGTGACCGACTCGCGAATCCGGCCGGACTTGAACAGACGACGCGGGGTTCCGTCCGAGACTTGGATAAGGTCCTCATCCTGGACGGCAACACGCGAAGCGCCCTGGCAGCGACACGGTCGCTGGGTAGGAAGGGCGTCCACGTGGTTGTCGCAGATGAAACGAAGAGGACACTTGCGGGCTCCTCAAGGTATTGCCGCGAGACCTTCGCGCATCCGCCTTCCAGCACCGATCCTCGGGCGTTCATTGCAGCCATAAGAGAAGAATGCGCACGACGCCGAATCGGCGTGGTGTTCCCCATGGCTGAGATCAGTACGGCGACTGTCCTTCAGTACCGGGAAGAGCTCCGAGGAGCAGCTATACCTTTTGTCGAAGCCGGAACCTTTGACCTCATCAGCGATAAATGGCAACTGGTCGAATTAGCGAAGAGGCTCGGCGTCCTGACGCCGAAGACGCACCTCGTGAGAGACCCAGAATCGCTCAGAATGCTCTATCCACAGTTGGAATTCCCGGTGGTCTTGAAGCCCTGCCGGTCAAGGATCTATTCGGAAGGCCGCTGGACTCCCGCTTCGGTGAAATACGCCGGCTCTGTCCGCGAGTTGGAAGAAACCGTCGAGCGCTACGAGTACCTGAGAATGCATCCGTTCCTGATTCAAGAGTACATTTCTGGGCGAGCGCACGGGATCTTCGCTCTCTACGACAAGGGCCAACCCATCGCTTGGTTTGCCCATCGACGCCTACGCGAAAGGCCTCCCTCCGGTGGTGTCGCCGTTCTAAGCGAGAGTGTCAACTGCAATCCTGCCGCTTTAAGGATGGCACGCACGCTTCTCGACCACGTGACGTGGCACGGCGTGGCCATGGTCGAGTTCAAGGTCACGCGCGAAGGCGCACCGTACCTCATGGAGGTCAACGGCCGCTTTTGGGGATCGTTGCAACTGGCTGTTGACGCCGGAGTCGATTTTCCCTGGCTCCTCTACCAATTGGCCACGGGAAGCAGCTTGGACGAGGTGAAGGGTTATGCCCGCGGGGTAAGGTCGCGATGGCTACTCGGCGATCTCGCCAGTCTCTACCGAACTCTCTCCGGGAACAGATTGCCTTTCTGTCTGCCACCTGCCCACAAGGCCAAATCCGTCTTCCAGTTCTTGGATTTGGTTGACAGGCGCACTCGATATGAAGTGAATCGATGGGACGACATCAAGCCCTTCCTCTTCGAACTGAGTCATTGTCTTGGACAGTGAGCGCCTGAGTTCGCTGCTTGCGGCGCGCTGCCATTCTCAACCAAGCCTCATACCAACTCACAACATTACAAACCCGAGGCGAGACCATGATCACTACGACCACCAAGTTTGTTCCTTATCACGTTCCCCTCATTGAGGAGGACGAGATCCAGGCAGTCGTCGAGACGCTCCGAAGTGGGTGGATCACCACCGGCCCCAAGACGAAAGCCTTCGAAGACGCCTTCGCCCAGTACATCGGAGCTCGTCAGGCGGTAGCGGTCAATTCCTGCACCGCGGCACTTCATCTCTCTCTCGAGGCGATCGGCCTACAAAGAGAAGACGAGGTAATCGTCCCGACTTTAACGTTTACTTCAACCGCAGAAGTTGTGGCGTATTTCGGCGCGAAGCCGGTGCTGGCGGATGTCGATCCCGTTTACTTCAATCTGAGTTTGCAGAAGGTTCAGCAGCAGATCACTCCGAGGACTCGAGCCATCATTCCAGTTCACTTCGCCGGTCACCCCTGTGCGATGGCCTCCATCCTGGATTTCGCCGCGGCGAGAGGATTGACGGTAATTGAGGATGCTGCACATGCGATTCCGGCCAAATACCGAGACGAGATGATCGGGACATTGAGTCCGCTGACGGCATTCAGCTTCTACGCTACCAAGACACTAACAACAGGCGAAGGCGGAATGGTCACAACGGACGATGACGCTCTAGCGAACCGCATCAGGCTCATGCGCCTGCACGGGATGAGTCGTGACGCGTGGAAGCGGTACAGCGCCGAGGGAAGCTGGCGCTACGAAGTCTGCGAGGCCGGATACAAATACAACATGACCGATCCGCAGGCGGCCATGGGACTTGTCCAGCTCGCTAAATGCGAAGCGATGTGGAGGCGCCGCGTCGAGATCGCCGAGAAGTATACTCGCGCCCTCGAGCCACTTGACGCCTATCGCCTCCCCAAGGTTGCCCCTGACGTTCAGCACGCTTGGCACCTCTACGTTATTCTTATCGAGCCGCGAGTGCTTCGTATCGAACGCGACCGGGTTATCGAGGAACTTCGCCAGCGCGGAATTGGAACAGCAGTTCATTTTATTCCTCTACATCTTCATCCCTATTACCAAAGAGCTTGGGGCTACCGTCCCGGTGAGTTCCCCGTTGCTGAAGATTATTTCGAGCGCTGCATCTCCTTGCCGATTTACACCGGCATGAAAGATGAGGACATCGATCGCGTCATCGACGGATTACACGATATCGCCAGAGAGTTTAGAACATAGGTCGCCTCTCGCAAGCGTGCGTGGTGGCTGCGTGCGGGCGGAATTTCACGAACGGAGCAACTCAACATGGGCGGGCTTGAACGCAGGCAACTTACAACAAGTCAGGCGATCTCCAGCGGAACCTTGCTAAAGATCGATCGGTGGATCATTCGATTCCACAGGCGAGAAGATGCGGATCGGCCACAACGAGGACTGTACCTCCGGCTCGGGAAAAGAGCCCTGGACGTGCTCGGAGCCTTCGTAGGCCTGCTGGTCACCAGTCCTATTCTTTTCCTGTGCGCGCTGGCAATCTGGCTCGACTCTGGCGCTCCTGTATTCTATCGCCAGTGGCGAGTCGGCCTTCGCGGAAAGCCCTTCCGGATCATTAAGCTTCGGACGATGCGCCCCAACGCGGACAAGCAGGGATCTAAATTGACGGCCTGCGGCGACATGCGCATCACCAAGGTCGGAAGGTTGTTGCGGAAAGCCAAGTTAGATGAGATTCCTCAACTGCTGAATGTCCTGCGAGGAGAAATGAGCCTCGTCGGCCCGCGTCCAGAGGTACCCGAATACGCGGCACAGTACACGCCCGAGGAGAGACACGTGTTGGAGATCAGGCCCGGAATAACCGGGCCCGCCTCCTTAGCTTATATCGACGAGGAGCGCTTGCTCGCCGACCAGCCTGACAAGGAAACCTTCTACATCAGGACTGTGATGCCGCAGAAACTGCGGGTGGATCTTGCCTACTGTCGCGCCGTCGGTCTTCTGGAAGATCTCAGAATCATGTTCCTGACCCTTCAGGCGCTGCTGGCGTCCCGAATGGCGCTTCGTCTCGCCCGAGCCGACAGCTCTGGCGACCAGGTCGACACCACACATCACCGCTCGCATGCGGCATAAAACCTGCGGCTCGCCCCTGACGGAGGTGACACGAGAAGCCGCCGAAGAAGTCTCAAACAGATCACAACACGAAGTGAATCCATCCTGAGGAGAAATCTTATGAACAATCGAACAGTCACAGTTCTGGGAGGAGGCGGATACCTGGGAAGCGTACTGTGCCGCCAATTGCTGCGCGAAGGATTCTACGTTAGGTGCTTTGATCTGTTCATTTTCGGAAGAGATTCCGTCAAAGACTTGACGACTCATCCGCGCTTCACCTGCGTATGGGGTGACACGCGCCAACGCGACGCCGTCAGGCGGGTCTTGGATGGCGCCGATGCCGTCGTCCACCTCGCCAGCCTCGTCGGGGATGGCTCGTGCAACGTGCATCCGGCGTTGACGTCCTCGATCAACTGTGACTCTTGCCACTTCATCGCCGATTTCTGCCAGCGAGCCGGCGTCCGGCGCCTGCTCTTTTCCTCCACGTGCAGCGTCTACGGGGGTTCGTCCGGGATCGTCAGCGAAGACTCCCCCACCGACGACAGTACCCCCTACACTCGAACCAAACTGGCAGCCGAGAAGATATTTCTGGCCTCGAAATCGGACACTTTTCACCCCACAATCCTTCGCCTGGCCACGGTATTTGGGACCTCGCCACGAATGCGGTTTGATCTTGCGGTCAACGTCATGGTCGCTCAGGCCGAAATGCGGCGCCACATCAGCATCTTTAACGGACAGCGTTGGCGCCCTTTCATTCACACCGCCGACGTAGGGCGGGCCTTCATCCACTTGCTCCGGGCGCCGACCGCCGCCGTCTCCAGCCGGATCTTCAATGTTGGCTCGAGCCACATGAACCTGACGATCGGAGACTTGGGGCGTCGAATCGGGCGTCACTACCTCGACCTGGAGGTAGAGGAAGCCGCCAACAACGACGGGCGCGACTATCGTGTCGACTTCTCACGCATTGAGGCTCTGGGCTTCAATTGCCGGACCACTCTGGACGACGGCATCCGGGAAATCGCCTCTTATGTGCGTCAGCATCGGCCGAATCTCGCCGACTCACGCTATAACAACGGCCTGACAACCAAAGAAAACCTCGGCAGCTTGCTCCGCACCAGAGAAGCCGCGGTGGTGTGGGCCGACGAGGCAGTTCGGCGCGAGGAGGCCCCTTCATTGGACGAGGCCGCATAACGGATGGATCCTTGGCTTGCAGCTTCGCTGGTTTTTCTTCGCAGTTTGTTCAGTACTGACCCGGGATAAGTGGCCCATCTTCATTCGACCCACGCCTGAAGCGTGCACGATCGTGCCGCGGCTCTTTGGCGGAAGCAAGTGATTAGCGATTCTCCGTGGGTGCCCAAGGCGGATTGAAGTGTTCTCAGTCGCACTAATCGGCCCCGACGGAGCTGGAAAGACGACGATTACCCATCTGCTCCATGAGACGCTATCGCTTCCTTTGAAGCCCTGCTACATGGGGATTAACATCCAAGCTAGCAACCATGCTCTGTTTACATCCCGGATTGTCGAATATCTCCGAGGGCGGCGAACAACTCCTGACGCCTCGGCCACAGAGGGCCAAACTGCTCGCGACAAAGGCGGGCTCGCAACAACGATTTGGGCGATAGGCCGCCTTGCCAATCGTCTCGCGGATGAATGGTTCCGTCAGTTTGTGTCCTGGTTCTACCAAGCTCGGGGCTACATCGTTCTGTACGACCGGCACTTTTTGTTCGACTTCTCACTCGAAGAGGTTGACGCGACTGAAAGTTCCTTCGACAACCGCCTGCATCGCTGGTTGCTGACTCACTTCTACCCGCGTCCCGATTTGGTGATTTATCTCGATGCTCCCGCGGAGGTGCTCTACGCTCGAAAGAGGGAGAAGAGCATTGAGGAGTTGGAAAAGCGAAGGCAGGCTTTCATCCGGCAGGGCGCCAGGGTGCCACACTTCGTACAGCTCGATGCCACTCAGCCGCTGCTGAAAGTCTATTCCGACGTTGTCAATTGTATCTACGCAGCCCTGCAAGAGGACGGCAAGCATCAGTGGCCAAGACATCGGAAGGCTGCGTGAGTGCGAGCCCTGACCTTTCTCCACAAATAGAACGATAACCGTCGGCCGGACTGTCTAACCCAATGATCCGAGATATGCGAGTGCGCGCCCCGCAAAAGATTTCCGTCATCGTACCTTGCCGCAACGAGGTCAAAAGCATTCGCAGCTTCTTGGATTCGCTCCGCCGTCAAGAGTTGAAGAGTCTCGAATGGGAAGTCATCATTGCCGACGGTCTGAGCGACGACGGAACACGTGAAGTATTGAGTGAATACGCGCAACAGCACCCGTGGCTTCGAGTCGTCGACAACGTGGAGCGCATCGTGTCGACAGGTCTCAACGCCGCCGTCCGCGCAGCCCAGGGTGAAATCATCATTCGAATGGACGTGCACACCGAATATCAGGCCGACTACATTCAACGCTGCGTCGAAGTCCTGGAGAAGACCGGAGCTGCCAATGTCGGAGGGCCGTGGGTGGCTCGCGGGAAGGGCTACGTCGGCCGCGCCATCGCTGCAGCCTTTCAATCGGCGTTCGCTGTGGGCGGCGCGCGAGGTCACCAAGCCACCCACGAAGGCCTCGTTGACACCGTCTACTTGGGTTGCTGGCGCCGCGACACGCTTCTGCGGATCGGCCTTTTCGACGAAACGCTGGTCCGCAATCAGGATGACGAATTGAACCTCCGCCTGACCCGCGCCGGCGCCCAGATCTGCCAATCACCTCAAATCGTATCGTGGTATCAACCACGTTCGTCTCTGTCCGGCCTGTTCCGCCAATACTTTCAATATGGCTTCTGGAAGGTCGCGGTCATACAGAAACATCGCCTGCCCGCTTCCTGGCGGCACCTCGTGCCAGGCGCTTTTGTACTGATGAACCTCGCGTTTCTTGGCGGGGTCTTGTTCAGACTCATCGCTGGCATCAACTCGCTGACGTGGCCTCTTATGATCTGGGCAAGCATCGATGTTGCCTATGCCCTAGCCAGCGCCGGAGCCGCACTGATCGTCGCGAGAAGATCAGGCTGGACTCTTCTTCCCTTGCTTCCTGTCGTCTTTGCCATCTATCACACCGCGTACGGCCTTGGCTTCGTCGCCGGGATTTATTCCTTCTCGAGGAGAACGCCCCGCAAGTCTCACCGTGAAAGCGTGTTTACGGAAATTACGCGGTAATCCACGCCGGACACACGCATGTCAGTTCAGCAGTCAAGAATGTTCGTGTTCCTGATTTTGCTCGTGGCCGCCAGTTCAGAATTAGCCAGGGATCGCCGAATCAGCTCGCCAGCCATTCTTTCAACAGGGGCGTCTGATGGTCCGAGCTTGCTGTTCCCAGGACTGAGTTTAAGCCTGCTATCTGGAACTCCGCTCCTGCAAGTTGCTGCCGCAGGCTCCTTCGTCAGATGCACTCACTACGTCTCGCCTGCCGGCTCAGACTCGAACGCGGGCACCAGCGGCAGCTCGCCCTGGAAGACCGTGCAGAAAGCGTTCAGCAGTGCTTCGGCTGGCCAGACCGTGTGCTTCATGGCGGGGACCTATCCTCTGACCACGACCAGCGGCTACAGCCAGACTCTGAACAACTCCGGAACGTCCTCGAGCCCTATCACCTTTACGAACTACCCCGGGGCCGTGGCGGTGATCCATGGCAATACGCGAATCAACGGTTCCTACGTGAAG
>DASZAI010000063.1:0-52396 GCA_035945295.1 Terriglobia bacterium
GGATTGCAGGCTGCAACTCGCCTGCATGAAGCTGGAATCGCTAGTAATCGCGTATCAGAACGACGCGGTGAATACGTTCCCGGGCCTTGTACACACCGCCCGTCACATCACGAAAGTGGGTTGTACTAGAAGTCGTAATTCGAACCGCAAGGACGATAACGCCCAAGGTATGACCCATGATTGGGGTGAAGTCGTAACAAGGTAGCTGTAGGAGAACCTGTGGCTGGATCACCTCCTTTCTAAGAGAGAACCGGCTTTCGGTTCCGGCTTGTCCGGAAAGGCCGAGAGCACATTCGCTCCGCGCCTGGAATTTCAAATCTCGGATTTGAAATTCTAGACGGCGTGGCTGCTCAACTCAATTGTCGAGGGCTCTCCGATCGGAATCAGTAATCTGGACTCCGTAATGTACTGAGATTGAACCAACCTGAGACTTGAAGAAATGGCCGCGAGTGATCGCGGCCATTTTGCTTAGGGGGGATCTTAAGCCGCCAGGCAAGGGTTTCAACCGCGCGCCTGGGGAGACTCGAACTCCCGACCTACAGATTCGAAGTCTGCCGCTCTATCCATCTGAGCTACAGGCGCGTATCTCCAGTGTACCCTAACTGCTCAGACCAGAGAAGGCAGATGCCGCCAGCGCGATCTTTGCGGCAACTCGGCACAATAGGGATCAGACGAACCGGCCGGAGTTCAGCTTTCAACCTTGAACAACAGTGCGTCGCCCGAGTTATACTTGCAAGGGTTTCTTGAGACCGGCCCTCAGTGAGGTTGGGGAGGGCGCTCCAGGCTTATGCAACCTACATTGGAAAAATATCAGAAGGTCCGCATCGCCTCGCGCCGGGACCATGCTCCGGACCTTTGGTCGATGCGCGTTCAGCCAGAGGAGAGGCTGGCCTTCCAGCCCGGGCAGTACGCTACGCTGGGAGTTGAGGGCGCCCGGCCGTCAGGTGACGGAAGCCACGTTCTCGAGCGGCCGTACTCCATCGTCTCGAGTCCCCTCGAGGACGAGATTGAGTTCTTCTTCGAGCTGGTGCCGGAGGGCGGACTGACTCCGGTGCTCTACCAGTTCCAGGCCGGCGCGTCGCTCCTGATGCGACGCCAGGCCAAGGGACTGTTTGGCCTGGACACCAAGAGCGGCCACAAGTGCCATTACCTGGTCGCGACGGTGACGGGCGTCGCGCCTTATGTAAGTATGGCCCGCACTCTGGCTCGCGAAGCTGAGGCGGGTCACGCCATCGATCAACAACTCGTAATCCTCCAGGGCGCGAGTCGGTCGTGGGAGTTCGCGTACCGGGAAGAGCTCGACGGTCTGGCGAAGAAGTTCGACTGGTTGCGCTACATTCCCACCATCAGCCGTCCTTGGGAAGACCCGGCGTGGAAAGGCGAGGTAGGCCGCGTCGAGGACGTACTGCGGAAGTATCTTGATGCGCTGGGACTCGAACCCGTGTCGACGACGGCCTATCTCTGCGGCCATCCCGAGATGATTTCGAACGCCAAGCAAATCCTCAGGCGGCGCGGCTTCCCCAAAGAATCGCTGCGCGAAGAACTGTACTGGGTACCCAAAAAGTGAGCTTCGGTTTCGAACGAAGAGCTTGTAAACTGATGTGGATAACCCCTTGCGCCCGCGGGTTTGGGAGTTGGTACCCCTATGAGTCAAGCGCCGAGCGTCACTCCGCACCCGCCAACGGACAATGCCAAGTCGCGAACTGTTCCTCCCGGACCCAAGCCTAAACTGCTGCTCGGCCATTCGCCCTGGACCGGCGACGACCCCCTGCGAACGCTAACGAATTGGGCGCGCGAGTACGGTGACGTCGTCTACTTCCGCCGGTTCCACTATCACGTCTACTTTCTCAATCGCCCTGACCTGATCGAGCAGGTGCTGGTGACTGACCAGCGTAACTTCATCAAGGGCCGCGGGCTGCAGGCGAACCGCCGCCTCTTTGGCAACGGGCTGCTCACCAGTGAGGGTGACTACTGGTTCCGGCAGCGGCGGCTGATGCAGCCGGCGTTCCATCGCGAACGCATCGCCGCCTACGGCAAAGCCATGGTTGCCTCCGCCGCGCGGATGATCGAAACCTGGCGCGACGGCGAGTGCCGCGACGTGCACGAAGACATGATGCGCCTGGCGCTCGAAATCGTCGCCAAGACCCTCTTCTCGACCGAGGTCGAAGCGGATGTCGAGCGGGTGGGTGCGACATTGAGTGTGCTGATGAAAGAGAACCGCAGCGCGCGCATTCTGCTTCCCTTCTTTCGCATGTTACCCACACCGGGTAATCTGCGCTATCGCACCGCCGTACATCAACTGGACGAAATCATCTACCGCATCATCCGCGAGCACCGCGCGAGAGACCGCGATACCGGCGACCTGCTGTCGATGCTGCTCCGTGCCCGCGACGAAGACGGCCGTCGGATGACCGACACCCAATTGCGCGACGAGGCGATGACCCTCTTCCTGGCCGGCCATGAGACCACGGCCCTCGCACTCTCCTGGACCTGGTATCTGCTCGCGCGCTACCCGGACGTTGAGCGGAAGCTCCAGACGGAGCTTCGAGAGGTGCTGGGAGGACGCGCACCCGCGGTCGACGATTTGCCGCGGCTCCCTTACACGGAGCGCGTCATCAAGGAGTCGATGCGGCTGTATTCCCCCGCATATGTGATTGCGCGCATCGCCCTCAGCGACTGCGACATCAGCGGGTATCACGTGCCGCGCGGAGCGAGCCTGGTGATGAGCCAATGGGTCATGCACCGCGATCCGCGTTACTGGGACGACCCCGAGCGCTTTAACCCAGATCGCTGGACGCCGGAGTTCGAGGCGCGGCTGCCGCGCTTCGTTTATTTCCCCTTTGGCGGCGGACCGAGAGTCTGCATCGGCGCGTCGTTCGCGCTGATGGAAGCCGCGCTGCTGCTTGCGACCATCGCGCAGAGGTTCACACTAACCCTCGTTCCGGAGCACCCCGTCGAGCCCTTTCCCTCCATCACCCTCCGCCCCAAGAACGGGATCAAGGTCGTACTGTCAGCGCGATAGTCCGCTGGTTCACCGGCCGGCCGATTCAACGGTGAGCGGCTCAAGAGCCTCTGGCATCTCCGGCGAATACTTCCGGTTCACTTCTGACGAATCGTCACTCTGCCCGTGTTGTGTGAGATCGTCCTGAACGAAAAGCCAATAACTCTTTCCTGAGAACTCGACAGCGCTGATCCTTGCCGAGCTGAGGAAGGAAGCGCGATCCTTCCTGTAGCTCGTCAAGATGCCGATCCAGGCAGCTCCCTTTGCCAGTTGCGCGTGGATCTGGCTCGCGAGGTCTAAACCATCTTCGGTCTGGGAGAGATCGTTGAGCTTGGCAACGTCGATTCCCACGAGCTTTCCCGGCTCGTAACCCGACATCGTGTCAGCCGCCGGGTTGGCGTAAAGGACCATTCCGGTTTCATCGGCAAGGTAGACGGCTTGGCCAAGATTCCTGAGTACTTCCGTCGCCAGCACCTGCGTTCCTCCGCTCCGGCGGCGCTCATCGACGTAGCGGTGAATCACCAAACTCGCCACGATGAGAAGCCATAGCGCCAAGGCAGCGCCCAGCGTAGTGGACAAGGTCGCCAGCCGCGAATTGGCTTGGACGGCGCCCTTCCGCTGATTCATCAGAGCGCGCTCTTTTTGCTGGGTCTTGCGGATAGCCTGGCGCGCTTCGTCAACCGCCTTCAGGCTGGTGATCCGCAAGGGGAGGGCGGGATGCGGGCCTGGCGTCCGCGCCTCCGCGACTCGCTGAAGTTCAGTGAGTGCGGCCCCGGTCTGGGAGGCAAGCGCCGCCCATTCCTGGCTCTGGTTAGGATTGCCACCGGCCGGTGGCTGAAGCTTCCGGAGAATGCCCGGAACTCTTGTGGCGGCCGCACGGTAACTTTCAAGATAAGCACGGTCACCGGTCATTTCGTAGCCCTCGGCTCCCAGAACGGCATCGCTCAACCGAGAATCGAGCCTGGCGAGGTCCTCAAGAATGCCATGGCTTTCGGTGACACCACGAATCGCGCTGGTCAGCCTGATGACGCTCTGATTCTGTAGCGCGCCGATCAGAAAGAGGATCACCACGCCGCTGCCGAATACGATTCCGAGCCTTCTCTCAAGTGCCTGTCTCACGGTTGCTATCCTCGTGGATTCTCGAAGTTCGTCTCGTCGTCCTAGATATCGGCGGGGCCGGGAGCAGACTTGATGCCTCGGTCTCGAGTGGCTTCGTTTTGAGGGTTGTTCAGCGACTTTTTGTTGATTCTAAAGGAACTAAATGGGTTCGTTCCTAACAAAAAAATCCCCCGCATCCCCCTTTTCTTGTCGAACCCCGCAGTGGCGCTCGAAGCCTGCACTGAAAGGGGACGGTGATCGGCGGTCGCACGCTACCGCTGCAAGAATCAAAGTGGCTCAACAGGGCTCTCCTATTCTCGATGAAGTAATAATATATTAGTATCGCCGCTCGGCATTGTCAACAACAAGACTGGACTAGTCCGAAGAGACGACCGCCCCGCGCACCGGATCCGAGCCGTCCACCCATCCACCCAAGCAGGTGTCAACTCGATTCCCGACCGCGCCTCTGGCGTGTAGTATCCTGAGGGACCGATGGATGATTCCTATTTCAAGCGGCTGCTGCGGGAGTTTAGCCACAAGTCGCGAACCAGGAAGTTCGAACTGCTCGACGCGGTTTTCCAGCCGCGCCCCGAGGACCGCGTGCTTGACGTGGGCGCCTCGGGCGATGTCTTCACGCAGTACACCTTTGAGGACGTTTATCAGTATCCGGAGCGCATCGTTGGCGGAGGCTACGAGCTGACTGAAGTGACCAGCGCCCGGCAGCACTATCCCAAGCCGCGGTACGTGGTCTTCGACGGCTGCGCACTTCCCTTTCCCGACCAGAGTTTCGACCTGGTCTTCTCGAACGCCGTCATCGAGCACATCCTGGGCGCCGGCCGCCAGGAGCGGTTCGCCCGCGAGATTGTGCGCGTGGGGAAGAGTTGGTTTGTCACGACGCCCAACTACTGGTATCCCTTCGAGAGCCACTACCATCTGCCGTTCATCCAGTTCCTGCCGCGGGCCGTGCGGCGCGAATACAACCGTCTGCTCGGCACGCATATCCCCAAAGGCACGGTGCAGGAACTTGGACTGCTTTCGGCCCGCGAGCTTCGCGGACTCTTTCCCGAGGGACGCGTGGCGCACGTCCGCGTGACCTTCTGGCCGGAAACTCTAGTGGCCTATTACGTCGATCCGCACCGCGCTGTGTGCGCGGCGAATTCCGATCGGCTTGCGCCTGGTACCCCGGCCCCCTTTTCTTGACCGAGCTCACGCAATATCGAATCGAATCCGGCAGTTATCGCCCCCAGCTCGATTGAAAAACCCCTCGGAGATATGTGGTGCAGTTTCCGAGTACGCCGTGATTCAGGAGGAATCGAGTACTTCCTGAAAGCCGACTTCCCATTACCAATCGGGGTCGATGGGTGACTCGGCGATTTCGCACGCGTCGCGATTGTCGCAGCGAGCCAACCGGGATCAGTGAACAGAAATCAGGGATCGCAAAATTCACACTTGACATTGACAGGTAATCCACTACCATATGGTTGTGGATAAATTAGGTACAACGTTTGCGGCTTTGTCTGATCCAACCCGGCGGGCAATGATCGAACGGCTCTCCCGTGGGCCTGCCTCTGTGCATGGATTGACGGAAACGTTTGCACTCTCGCAGCAGATGATTTCAAAACACATTGCCTACCTGGTGCGGGCGCGGATTGTAATCAAGACGAAGCGTGGACGAGAGAGTGTGTGCACGCTTAGGCCAGAGGCGATTAAGACGGTCAGCGACTGGGCGATTAGCTATCGCCGATTCTGGGAAGAGAGTTTCGACAAACTGGATGTCGTTGTAAATCAAATGAAGAAAGAGGAGGCCAGAGATGACAGAAAACACGGCTAGCGAAATTGAGCGGATGGTCGTTACAAGAGTTTTTGATGCCCCACGCGAGTTGGTTTGGAAGGCGTGGACAGACCCGAAGTACGTGATGCAGTGGTGGGGACCGAAGGGCTTTACTGCGCCCGTTTGCGAGATGGATTTTCGCGTTGGAGGAAAATTCCTCTGCTGCATGAAGTCGCCGGATGGGCAGGAGTTCTGGAATGCGGTTGAATACCACGAGATTGTTCCGTACCAGAAGATCGTTTCCTTGATGTACTTTTCCGACTCGAAGGGAAACAAGATCGAGCCTGCGCAATTAGGAATAGAACATGAGGCTATAGACGGTGCGTACGACGTGACCATCTTTGAGGATCTCGGAAACGGCCAGACCAAACTTACCTTCATTGGAAATGAACCCATGGAGAGCGCGAAAAATAGCGGTCAAATGGAGGGCTGGAACCAGATACTCGATAAACTTGCTGCGGTTATTGCGGGGCTGGTACAGGCGAAATAGGAGGTTGACCTTTTGACGATCGTCATGCGCGAGATCTGAACGTAACGCAACGCCGGTCCGTTCCGGAAACCTAAGGGTGGGCGGGGCGGGTGGCCCGGCTTTCAAACTGCAGAAGCCACCACCAGATGCGGGCGCCCCGTCCTGCGCGTAGGCGAAAAGGGCGGGTACGACGACGGCATACACAACGGGCGGTGTAGAACGGACAAGAGTTGCGCCGGCAGCATCGCCGCCCACCCTTGCAAAAAACGCAAGGATGGGCCACCCGCCTATGAGGGTTAAAGCGACAACGCGCATAGTGCAACCATCGGAGTCGAATGAGTCCCGATAGACGCCCTTGTTTCAGGAGTATCGCGCCAACTCCCAGATGGTCGGCCACTCGGAAACTGCACCTCTATTCCCTCGGTAGCTTTATTGCCATGTCAATACCCAATCGAATCCAGCAGTTATCGCCCCCCAGCTCGCTTGAAAAACCCCTCGGAGATATGTGGCGCATTTTCCGACTACCCCGTTAATCGGGACTTCGCCCCGATGCGATCTTTACAGGCGCCGTCGTCGAAGATGGACATGGCTCCTATTGACATCCGATAGGAATAGATTTACTCTCCCATCGAACCTCTATAGGAGCTAGGGCGTGGCCCCTCAACCAACGAATCTTCTGCAAGGCACGCTCGACCTCATGATCCTGAAGGCTCTTGCCCTCGAAGAGATGCACGGTCTCGGGATTTCCCGCCGCCTCGAGCAAATCACCAAGGGCACGTTTCAAGTGAAGCCCGGCTCGCTCTTCCCGGCCCTGCATCGGATGGAAGAAGCCGGGTGGCTTACCTCCTCTTGGGGGGAGTCGGAGAACAACCGCCGCGCCAAATACTACCGGTTGACCAAAGCGGGCCGGCGGCAACTCGAAGCGGAAACCGAGCGCTGGGGCCGGATCTCCTTGGCGATAGCACAGGCGCTGGAAGCCTCGTAAGGAGAAGGTTGTTATGCGATTTGTCTCACGCATGAAGAGCTTCTTGCGAACGCTTCTTTACAGGCGGCAAATAGACACGGAACTCGACGAAGAGATTCGTTCCACTCTCGAACTACTGACCGATCAGAAAATCAAGGAAGGGATGCTTCCCGACGATGCCCGGCGCGCCGCGAAGATTCAGTTGGGCGGCGTCGAACAGGTCAAGGAAGGGGTGCGGGCGGTGCGGGCCGGAGCCTGGCTCGATACGCTCCTGCTAGACCTTCGCATCGGCCTCCGCATGCTGCGCCAATCCCCCGGTTTCACCGCCGTAGCCGTCCTCACCCTCGCTCTCGGCATCGGGGCGACCACCGCGATTTTCACGCTGGTGCAGCAGGTGATGCTCAGGTCCCTGCCCGTCGCGAGGCCGGATCAGCTCTGGCGCATCGGCGATGCGGCCCACTGCTGCTACTCGGACGGGTACACGCAGGGAGACGGCAGCTTCCTGCCGCCGAACGACTGGAGTCTCTTCTCGTGGGAGGCGTACAAGCTCTTCCGCGCCAATACCCCCGCCTTTGAGGAACTGGCGGCGTTCCAGATCGGTGAAGGTAACGCGGAGTTGGGCGTGCGGCGCGCCGGCTCGCCTGCCCCTGTCGGGACGGCGAACGGCGAGTACGTCTCCGGCAATTTCTTCAAGACGTTCGGCATTTCCGCCTGGCGCGGGCGTCTGTTCGGCGATGCCGACGATCAGGAGGGCGCGTCGCCAGTCGCGGTGATGAGTTTCCACACCTGGCAGGGGAAGTACGGATCCGATCCCTCGGTGGTCGGAGCGGCGTACGAGATCAACGGCTATCCATTCACGATTATCGGTATAGCCCCGCCGGGCTTCTTCGGCGCGAAGATCGCCAGCTCGGACATGCCCGACTTCTGGCTGCCGCTGACGACGGAGCCGCTGATCGCCGGCGCAACGGCGCGCCTCAAGAATCCCCGGCTGGCCTGGCTCGATCTGATCGGGCGCGTTCGCCCCGGCGGGAATCCGAAAACCCTGGAGGCGCAGCTTCAGGTAGAGCTGCACCAGTGGTTGGCGAGCCATAGGGCGGACATGACCTCGCAGGAGAAGGCGCTATTGGAGAAGCAGACCTTGCACCTGACGCCGGGCGGCGCAGGCGTTTCCCTGATGCGCGAGAACTACAAGCAAGCTTTGTGGCTGCTGCTGATGGCCGCTCTTTGCGTCCTGCTGGTGGCCTGCGCCAACCTCGCCAATCTGCTGTTGGCGCGCGGCCTGAAGGACCGGCACCAGACGGCGCTTCGCGCTGCTCTCGGCGCTTCGCGCGCGCGGCTCGTGCGTAAGGCGCTGGCTGAGAGCCTCACGCTTAGTGTGTTGGGCGCCACCGCAGGCATTGCCGTTGCGTATGCGGGTGCCAGCCTCATCCTCCACCTTGCTATCACCGGACCGGACACCTGGGTCCCCGTGGATGCTGCGCCCTCGACTCCGGCGTTGCTCTTCGCGCTGGGAATTTCGGTGATCACCGGAGTCGTCTTCGGCCTTGCACCCGCGTGGATGACCTCGCACGCCGAGCCGATCGAAGCGCTGCGGGGAGCGAACCGCTCCGTGGGAGGCAATCGCCACTGGGCGCAGAAGATGCTGGTGATCGTGCAGGCGACGGTATCGCTCGTACTGCTGAGCGCGGCGGCGATGCTCGGCCAGAGCCTGCGAAATCTCGAGCACCAGAACTTCGGATTCGACACCAGCGGCCGGTATCTGGTCTCGATCGATCCGAAGATTTCCAACTACAAGCAGGAGCAACTGGTCCCGCTCTTCCGCGAAATCGAGGACCTGCGCGCCATCCCCGGCGTGCGTATGGTCAGCGCCATACTCGAGGCGCCGCTGCGCGCTTGGGCTTGGGGTCATGCCATCCGGATTGAGGGCAAAACAGAGGACGATGGCTCGTCCGGTTCGACCCGCGTGACGCCGGGATTCTTCGAGACTCTCGGGGATAAGATCGTGATGGGACGGCCCATCACCGACGAGGACAACGCTGATACGCGGCCGGTGGTCGTGATCAACGAGGCGTTTGCGAAGAGGTTCTTTGGCAAGGAGAGTCCTATCGGGCAGCACTTCGGCCCTGCTCCGCAGAAAAACGCGGCAATGTACGAGATTGTCGGCGTCGCCTCCGATATCGACTTCGGGGATGGCCTGCAGCCCATCTATTTCCTCCCGGAGGCGCAGACCACACACTTCGATGATGCCGAAACGGAAGAGCGCGAAGTGTGGTCGCATTACCTGTACAACGTCGTAATCTGGGCGCCTGGAAATCCGCCCGGGCTGGAGGTCGAGGTGAAGAGGGCGCTGGCGAATGTCGATCCGAATCTCGTAGTGTACGGCGTTCAGTCATATTCCGAAGTCATTCACGCCGATTTTGCCCAGCAAAACATGATCGCGAGCCTGACCTGGCTCTTTGGCGCCGTCGGGCTTGTGCTGGCCGCCGTGGGCCTCTACGGCGTCACGGCTTATGGCGTGGAGCAGCGGACGAGCGAGATCGGCGTGCGCATGGCCCTGGGCGCGGACCGCGGTTCGGTGCTGCTCATGGTGCTGCGCGGAGCCTTCTGGCAGGTCGGCGTCGGGCTAGTGCTGGGAATTCCCGCGGCGGTCGGCGCAGGGTATCTGATCGCCAGTCAGCTTTTCGGAGTACGGCCATGGGATCCGCTGATGCTGTCAGCGGCCACGCTGCTGCTTGGGCTGGCCGCGCTGATAGCTGCAGTCATTCCCGCGCGGCGCGCCACGCGCATCGATCCGATGGAGGCGCTGAGATGCGAATGATCTCCGAATTTTATGCACGGCGCATCCCTTCTGATAACCAAGTGGACGTGCAGTCGGCCACTCGGAAACCGCACCTCTACCCCTCGGAAGCTTTCTTGCCATTTAGTCGGACTTCCTGAGCTGGTCCAAGGTCGACTACCGTTCCGACTCGGCACGCCGGTTCGTAACAGGCGGCTGGCGCGGGGTATACTTGTTAAGTCGAACCGATCTCCAGAGTTTCGGCAGGAAGGGCAAAACGATTGGCTTCTGAGCGACGCGGCATCTCGAGGAGCGAAGAACTCTACCGGCTTGCTTCGGAGATTACACCGGGCGGCGTGAACAGCGCGCAGCGCAACATTCTGCCGCATTTGGTGATCCAGCGCGCCTCGGGAGCCGTGCTCACCGACGTGGACGGCCGCGAGTATATCGACTACCACGGCGCCTTCGGACCGGTCCTGCTGGGACACAACCATCCGGCGGTCATCCGCCGCGTCAGAGAAGCGCTGGAGTCCACCGTCCTCACTGGCGTCGGGACTACCGAACTCGAAATCGAGGTGGCGCGCAAGATCCACCAACACATCCCCTCTGCCGAGAAAGTCCTCCTGTGTACCACGGGTTCCGAGGCCACCTTTCACGCCCTGCGCGTGGCGCGCGCCTTTACGGCACGGCCCACGATCCTGAAGTTCCAGGGCTGCTACCATGGAGTGCACGACGCCGTCCTGTGCAACATCGCGAGCCCCGCTCACAAGGTCGGCAACCTCGATCCCGCTTCGGCGGGGATTCTGCCCGAGATTCTAGAGCACACGCTGGTCTGCGCGTTCAACGACCTCGACGACGTGGAGAAGACGCTCGAGGGCCACCGCGGGCAGGTGGCGGCGATCATCGTCGAGCCCATCGCGCACAACGTCGGCTGTATCATGCCCAAGCCTGGCTTTCTCGAGGGCTTGAGGCAACTCGCGACGGCGCACGGGGCGGTCCTCGTCTTCGACGAGGTCATCACCGGCTTTCGCCATGCCCTCGGGGGCTACCAGTCGATCTGCGGCGTCACTCCAGACCTGACCACCTTGGGCAAGGCGATCGCCAATGGCTTTCCCATGGCAGCGGTCTGCGGCAAAGCGGAGATCATGGACCGGTTCACCACGCGCCCCGGCGGGGACACCTTCTTCGCCGGGACTTACAACGGCAACGGGATCGGCTGCGCAGCGGCGCTCGCTACGATCGAAGTCCTGGAGCGCGAGCCTGTCCACCAACATGTGTTTCGGCTCGGCGAACGTCTTCGTCAAGGATTGCGGGAGATTCACGCGCGGTTGGGCGTGCCGGCCACGGTCGCGGGCTTCGGCTCGGTCTTCCTCACGTACTTTCAGGAGGGGCCGATCGTGAGCTACACGGACCTTTTGCGTAATGACGCCGAGCGCTTCATCGATTACCGGCGCCGCCTGATCGAACGCGGCATTCTCAAGATGCCGCTCAACCTCAAGCGCAATCATGTGAGTTACAGCCATACGGACGCCCACGTCGACCGGACATTGGAGGCCTGTGAGGACGTACTCAAAGGGATGTTTGGCTCGCGCGTCCGCACGGGTGCAGCAGTCAGCAGCGGATAGCGAGGGTAGCGCGGACCTGCTCTCCAAGGTCCGGGGCTTTTTGCCGACCTCCTGAAAAGCGAGCCGCAGACCCTGCAAGGCGGGTCGGCGTTGCGCGCTTGAAGTCCTGACTGCGGAGGCATACGATCCAGCAAGCACAACCCAGTCCGGCCCCTCAATTAACCCAGCCTGCGCCCTGGCATCACTCGCGCTTCATGAAGGCTTGTCGTCTCGAGCCGGTGGACGCGACGCCGGTCTGGCTGATGCGCCAGGCGGGGCGCTACATGAAGGAATACCGGGAGCTGCGGGGGCGCGTACCGTTTCTCGAACTCTGCAAGAATCCCGACCTCGCGGCTGAGGTCGCGGTCACGGCGGCCGAGCGGCTGGGTGTGGATGCCGCCATCATCTTTGCCGACTTGCTACTTATCGCCGAGCCGCTGGGATTCAAGCTGGCTTACGACCGGGGTGAAGGGCCGAGCATCGAGCCGGCGCTGCGCCGTCCCGCTGATGTCGATCGCCTGCGCGAACTTGATTTGGAATCGCTAGGCTACCTGTTCGAAGCGATTCGGCGGACGCGTGCGTCTCTCAACGCCAAGCTGCCGCTACTCGGGTTCGCGGGCGCGCCGTTTACTCTGGCGTCGTACCTGATCGAGGGTGGCGGCTCGAGACACTATCAGCATACCAAGGCGCTGATGTACGCCGACGGAGGCGCATGGCGCGCGTTGATGGAGCACCTGGCGCGCAATCTGGCGCGCTACGTCAACGCCCAAATCGCCGCCGGCGTGCAGGGTGTGCAGGTCTTCGATACCTGGGTAGGATGCCTCGCACCGCGCGACTATCGCGAGTACGTGCTGCCCTACACGCGGATGCTGATGGAAGCGATCACCCCCGGCGTGCCGGTGATTCATTTCGGCATTGGCACCGGCATGCTGCTCGAGGCGATGCTCGAAGCCGGGGGTGGCAACCACAGCCAGATTATCGGGCTCGACTGGCGCGTGGAACTCGATGAGGCGTGGGCGCGGCTCGAGCGCTCATCAGGACGCCGCGTCGCGATCCAAGGGAACCTCGATCCCGTGGTCCTGTTCGCCGACCCCGTGACGATTCGCCAGCGTGTGAAGCGGATTCTCGACCAGGCGAACGGGCGGGCCGGACACATCTTCAACCTCGGGCACGGCATCCTGCCGGAGACTCCCGTCGAACACGTGGTCAAGCTGGTCGACGACGTCCACGAGCTAAGCGCCCGCGAGTTAAAATAAGCCAGTACGGTCAACATGCTATCTTTATGGTGATGGGTGAAGAGCACGCCGGGGGACGCGAGAACAACCGCTGGGGAGTGCTGCTGCTGGCGCACGGCGCACCCGACCGGCTGACAGATATCCCGGAGTTCCTGCTTAACGTCCGCGCGGGGCGGCCGCTGCCCGAAGCTGCGATGGCCGAGATCGTCGAACGCTACGCGCGCATCGGTGGCGGCTCGCCGCTGCTCAGTATTACCAACCAGCAGGCACAGCATCTGGCTGAGTTGCTGGGGCGTCCCGTGTACGTCGGGATGCGAAACTGGAAGCCGTTCATTCTTGAAAGCGTCCAGCGCATGAGCGGCGACGGCATCGAGCGCGTCGAGGCCGTGTGCCTGGCGCCGCAGAACTCACGGACCAGTGTCGGGTTGTACCGGAAGTCTCTCGATGAGGCGGTCGCCAAGGTGGGCGCGCGTTTCGGGAC
Organism: Terriglobia bacterium; assembly: GCA_035945295.1. Classification (GTDB taxonomy): domain Bacteria; phylum Acidobacteriota; class Terriglobia; order UBA7540; family UBA7540; genus QHZK01. The sequence goes on from DASZAI010000063.1 coordinate 13,460, forward strand.
AGAGTTCGTCGAGAGCTGGCACGATCATCCGGATCTCATTCGCGCGTTTGCGGAACGGATCGAGGCGGCCCGATCTCAGGCCGAGGCGCAAGCCGGGACGCGAGTTCCCATCGTTTTCACGGCGCACAGCGTGCCTGAGCGGACGATTGCGGCGGGCGATCCTTACGACCGGCAGGTGCGCGAGACCGCCGCACTCATCGCCAAGACGATGTCACTCGACGACTACCGCCTCGCCTACCAGAGCCAGGGGATGACGGCTGAACCCTGGATCGGCCCCACCGTCGAATCAACAATCGACGAGCTTGCCGCGCAGGGTCACCGGCACGCGCTGATCGCGCCGGTGGGATTCGTCTCCGACCACGTGGAGATCCTCTACGACATCGACGTGGTCTTTCGCGAATACGGCAAGACGAAGGGTGTAACGGTGTGGCGGTCGGAATCGCTGAATGACAGCCCGCTGTTCATCGCCGCGCTGGCTTCGCTGGTAAAGAGCCGCATTGGCGCGTAGTGTTCCGGTGAAAGGTTCGGCGACGAAGTCATCGCGGGTCCTGCCGCTTACTCCGTCGCCCCGGCAGGGGCGGAAGTTGAGTAGCCCAGGGCGTAAGCCCTGGGAAAGCGACCCTCACTCCGCCTTCGGCACCCCTCTCCCGCGCGGGCGGGAGAGGGGCAGGGGGAGAGGGCGTCAACGTGACCCAGGGCCTACGAATCGGTGAGAAAACTGTGTGTGGACGTGCCGTAGAGGCCGCCTTTGGGCGGGCAGGTTAAGCATCATAAGTGCCGCCCTGAAGGGCGCCTCTACGATCTGCGCCCGATGCTGAAGTTTTCACATAAATTCTGACGCCCTGGGCGACATGGATGCGGCCCGCTACGGCGGGCCTAATTATCCAGAAATCCTATTTTGGACAATCCAGGCCAATCCACACGACGCGTGGCCATCCTGGGCGGCGGGATTACCGGCCTGAGCGCCGCCTACACGCTAGCCCTCGCTCGCCAGGGCGCGTTCGCGGTTGAGGAACACCTCTTCGAGGGCGGCCAGCGGCTGGGCGGCTCGATCCTGACCGAGCGAATCGACGGATTCGTCGTCGAAGGCGGCCCGGATTCCTTTCTTTCGGAGAAGCCCGAAGCGGCGGCGCTTTGCCGCGAACTCGGTCTCGGTGATTCATTGATTGGCTCAAATGATGCCGAACGTCGCACCTACATCCTGCATCACGACCGGCTCGTCCCGCTTCCTGACGGGCTGATGCTGCTCGTGCCCACGCGGATCTGGCCCATGCTAACGACGCCGTTGCTTCCGCTGGCGAGCAAACTCGCGGTGGTGGGCGAGCTTCTTACCTCGCCGCCTCGCGACAGCGATCCGCGCGCCGATGAGCCGGTCGCAAGCTTTGTACGCCGGCACTTCGGCGACGCCATGGTCGCGAACATCGCCGATCCGCTGCTGGCTGGGGTGTTTGGAGGCGACTCGGACCGCTTGAGCGTTCGCTCGGTGCTGCCGCGCTTCCTCGAGATGGAACGGAAATACGGCAGCCTGACGCGGGCCGCGCTGGATTTGCGGCGGCAGCGCCGTGCTCGAGCAACCTCCTCGGCTGCGCCCTCGCTCTTCGTGACGCTCCAGGAGGGACTTGGCCGGATGGTGGAGGCGATCACCACACATCTCGAACGCGCGCGTCTTCATTTGGGCGAACGAGTGAGTTCTATCGAATGCGGCGCGTCGGCTGCTCCAGGCACCGGGCCTTATTCCCTGCATTGCGAACCCGGCGGCGTGTTTCAGGCCGATGCCGTGATCCTCGCACTGCCCCTGTACGAATGCGCTCGCCTGCTCTCACCGTTTGACGCAACGCTCGGCGAGGCGTTCGCGGCTGTCCCTTACAGCTCAGGCATGACGGTGTCACTGGGCTACGACGCGCCGCTATCGCGGCAACTCCCGCCGGGCTTCGGGTTCCTGGTACCGCGCGCCGCCCAGCGCCGGCTCATTGCCTGCACGTTCGTACACCAGAAGTTCCGGCATCGCGCGCCGGAGGGATGCGCGCTGATTCGCTGCTTTCTGGGAGGCGTCCGCGACCCCGAAATCCTGAACCTGAGCGATGCCGAGATTACCAACCTGGTTCGCACGGAACTCGAATCCATTCTGAAGCTCCCTGGCCTGAAGGTCACCGAACCGCGCTTCGTCCGCATCTGCCGCTGGCCGGCGTCGATGCCGCAGTACACGCTGGGACACGAGGAGCGTGTAACGACGATACGGGCGCGCCTCGCGAAACTCTCTGGGGTGTTTTTCGCCGGCAATGCCATCGCAGGAATCGGCTTGTCTGACTGCATCCGCACGGGGCGAGCGGCCGCTGAAGCCGCGCTCGAATTCCTGGGACTCGCCGAGCGGCGCGCTTAGCTACGCCAGTGCAGTGTGACGGGGCCAGGGATGGGATGCTGCATGGGCTGCCCCGAGCGGCGGGACTCCGCGTAGGTGCGCTTCAGCTCGAAGTACCACTTGGCAGGACGGTCGGCGTCGTCAATGAGCATGAGGTTGGGATTGTGCTTCAGGCCGATCGCCTGGCGTTCCATGGTGCGCTGATCCTGGCCGATGAACATGCGCCCGAAGACGCGGAAGAGCGGCACCATGAAGGGCATCCAGCCAAAGACGTTCCAGGCGGCGCAGAAGTCGATCCGGCAGCGCTCGGCAGTGATGGGCGTGACGGTGGTGCGGCTCGAGAACCATTTGGGGCCGCAGTGGATCTCCTCGAAACGCCGGTTGGGCAGGACGAACTCAATCTTGGTGGTAATCGGCTCGCCATAGACGCCGAGGATTTTGTAAAACGCGCTGTTCGTCGACGGCGTGTGGGCGCGGATGCGGAATCCATTGGGGATGGGCTCGAACACCTTCTCCTTCTCGTGGATGCTGTGCCGCGCCCGCCACCACCACGCCTGGTGGACAAACGGCCCGTGGGCGGGATCCATCAGGCCGATGATGCCGTGGTCGACGTGGCAAGGCAGTTCGGCCGCAAGGCGAGTGATCCGGTAGCGCTCGCTGAAAACAGGCAGGCGCGGGCAGGGCGCGAGCGTATCCTCGGTGGTCGGCACAAAGGACCCGCCGGCCTGCTTCTCGGGAACGTACACCCAGAAGTAGCCGTCGTGCTCTTCCGCGGGAAGGCTGGTGGCGAAGATACGCTCGACCTTCAGCTTGTCGTGCGAGGTGAGCGACGGAATCTCCTTGCATTGGCCCGTCTTACCCTCGAACCGCCATCCGTGGTAGCTGCACTCAATCGTTTGGCCATCGAAACGCCCGAACGAAAGCGGCATCCCGCGGTGTGGACAACTGTCACGCAGGGCAAAGGCGCGGCCCTGACCGTCTCGGCCCACAACCAGCGGAATGCCGAGCAGCATCGCGGTCTTGAGCTCGCAGCCGCGGACTTCCGCACTTTCGAGCGCAGGATACCAAAAGCCGAGCATCATCCCCTGGTCGTCGGTCGAGAGATCCGAGGCAGCGGTACGCGGGGTGGTCAGCGTCGATTCGTCCATGGCACGCCGCTCGCGAGTGTCGACACGCTCAGAGATTGCGGCTGACCTCAGCCTACTATGCCCGTGTCCCGATGGGCAAGCGGACAGGGGCTGCCATTGGGTCGGCTCTTAGGGGGTCGGAGCTTTCAGCTCCGACCTGAGGCACTCCCTTTGTCGAGCGCTGAACAGTGGTTAGTTGATTCCGTAATTGGCCTTGTAGAACTTGAACAGTTCCGTTTGGTGATTAGAAAGGTCGACCACGCGCCCGTCGATGAGTTCGGTTACCACGTGGGTCTTGACGTGAAACGGCATGCCGTCGAGGACGAGCAGGTTGGCGTCTTTGCCCGGGTCAATGCTTCCCAGGCGATCGTCGACGCCAAAGAAGCGGGCGGGGTTGATCGTCACGGCCTCAAGTGCCGCCGGCTCCGGCAGGCCGTAGCCGATGGCGTACTCGACCTCGAAGGGCAGGTTGCGCACGTCGTTCGAGGTGGCGGTCTGAATGGCAATCGGCACGCCAGCGCGATACAGTCGCGCGGCGTTATCAAGCCGCACGTCGATGGACTCCATGCGTTCGGGCTCCTCAAGGATGGGACCAACGATGACGGGGATCTTGCGCGTTGCGAGCTGGTCGGCCAGGCGCCATGCCGCCGCAGCATCCGCAAGGATCAGCCGCAGGTGGAACTCATCGGCCAGCCGCAGGGCCATCTCCAGGTCGCTCACGCGATCGGCGTGGACGACCACCGGAATCTTCGCTTCCATCGCCGCAACCAGCGCATCCATCTTCAGGTCGCGGGGAGGTGGTCCGATTCGCCGCTCTTCATCCGCCGGCGCCGAATCGTCGTTCTTTTTCTGAGATTTTTTCTCAGACTGGCGCTTCGCGTAAGCCTCGTGCTCCGCCTTGTAGTGCTGGGCCTTCAGGAATTCCTGGCGGAGCATGGCCATCTGACCCATGCGGGTCTCGGGCGGCTTGCCTTTGGGGCCGTAGACCAGCTTGCTTTCCTCACCTAGATTGATGTGCAGAGCGGCGGGCGACCTCACGACCATCTGTTCGACCGTCTCGCCGTCAAGCTGGATGACCGCACTCTGGCCGGCGATGAGGTTACCCGTGGCGGGCTCGGAGAGCGCGTTGGTGATACCTTCGGCGCGCGTGACCTTCAGGAGTTCGCTGCGGGGATTCAAGGCGTCGAGGACGCGCAACTCGGGATGAAGCGGGTCCGTGTACTCGGTTGAATCGACAGTGATCTGTTCGGCGGGAATCTCCACCAGCCCGAGCGCGTCGCCCGCGTCGATCAAACCCGGAGTCACCACCTTACCGTGTGCGTCGATCACCTGAGCGCCCGTGGGTACGGTGACATTGGCGCCGACGGCCGCGATCTTGCCGTTCTCGACCAGCACGGTGCCGTTTTCGATCACTCCGTGCGAGACGGTAAGTACCTTCGCCCCGGTGATGGCGATCGTATTCTGCGCCGCGGCGGGCGCCACGCCGGCCGCGATGATGACGGCAGCCGCAATCACGATTTTACGGAGCATCGAAATGTCTCCTGGCGACGGGGGAAACTAGAGTCGGGGTGGCGCATACATCGCGCCCTTTGCGATGTGTGCGATCTCCGGCAAAACGGGCCATCTGAAAAGACGCACACATGGCAAACCCAGCCATGTATGCGCCACACCGCGGCACAGAACTACGGCACAAGCGTCGCCGGGCGGTTCTTCCAAGGCAAAAAGCCGTCTTTCAGCGTATAGACCATCTTGCCGTCGATGAACACCTTGTCGGCCTTCGATGTAAGCTCGAGCGGATAGCCCGTCCAGATGGCCAGATCCGCGTCTTTACCAACCTCAATAGACCCGACGCGCTGGTCGATGGCGAGAATCTTCGCCGGGTTGATGGTTACCGTTTCGAGCGCCGCTTCATCGGGCATCCCGTAGTGGTTGATGATGGCGGCCTGCTCGATGTAGTTGCGCTCCTCGATAACCGGATTATCCGTGTGCAGGCTGACCAGCACGCCCTCTTTCCAGAGGATATAGGCATTCTGCGGGATGGCGTCCCAACCTTCGACCTTGAAACCCCAGGCGTCGGCGAAGGTCACGACGCCGATGTGCCGCCGCGCGATCTCCGGCGCAATCATGTAGGCATCGAGCGCGTGGTGCAGCGCCGCAATCTGGAAATGAAACTCATCGGCGATGCGGAAGAGGGCGTCGAAGTGGTTCACCTGATAGGAATGGATGTTGAGCCGCACCTTACCTGCCAGCACCTCGGCAAGCGCCTCAAGCTGGAGGTCGCGCACCGGCGGCGCCCCTTTCTTGCCCTGGTCTTCCCACGCCTTCCACTTGGCAACGTAGTTCTGGGCGTCGAGGAGTCGCTGGCGGACGACCGCGGCCTCGCCCATCAGGGTGGAGGGCGGCTGGCTCTTGCTGCCGTAAACGCGTTTGGGATTCTCGCCCCACGCCCACTTCATGCTAAGCGGAGCGTCACGGAACTTGATCTCGTCCAGCGTCTGGCCGCCGTTGAGCTTGACGATGGTCGCCCAGCCGCCGATGTTGTTGCCGCTGCCCGGCAGGACTTGCACGGTGGTAACGCCGCCCGAGACGGCGCGCGCGATCTCGGGGTCGTCTGTGTTGATCGAGTCTTCGGAGCGCACTTGCGCTTCGATGTCACCGGTCATCTCGTTGCCATCCGAGTTGGCGCGGAGCGCGGGCAACGAGTAGACGCCCAGGTGGGAGTGCGGATCCACGAGGCCGGGCAGCACGTACTCGCCGTGCGCCTCGATCACTTCGGCGTCTGCCGGAGCCGCAACATCCTTGCCGACGGCGGCAATCTTGCCGTTCTCGATGACGACGGTTCCATCCTCGATCGTGCCCTGAGTCATGGTCAGGACCGTTGCGTCCTTGATGACCACGGCGCGGTCGGCGCCCCACGCCGCTGTGGCGGCGAAAACCGCCAAGGACACAAGCGGGCGCGTCACGTTGGAGATTCGCAGCATCAGTGTCCGCTATTCGACGTCAGAACGTCCGGCCGTGCAGGTGCATCCGGACGGCTGCACGCCAGTCAGAGCGGGAGAATATATCAGGCTGAGAGGAGGAATTCCATCACAAGCCGGCGAGTTGCTTGTCGATGGAATCGAGCGCGTCCTTCTTGAGCTCCGCGGGCAGCGGATCAGTCGTACGCCGGCCGTAGACGTGATCTCCGACCTTCGACGCCTCGACCGTCTCCGTCTGGTTCTTCTCACCGAACTGCGCCTTGAACTGGTACGCCGGCTTCGTCAGGCCAAGGGCGGCGAGATTCGGGTTCTTGGGAAAGGACTCGGCGCGAAGGGCGCGAACATCCTCCAGTAACCCGTCCATCTTGTCCGAAGTGACCGTATGGTTCTTGGGCGAGGTTTCTTGCCACTTGTCTTTCTGCTGCTCGAACACCCAGTGGCCTTTGGGTGTGTCGATCTCGAGGCGTTTCACGTCGAAAGTACTCCAAGTGAAGAGTTCTTTGTCGCGCATTTCAGCGGGGTCTTTCTGGAACTGGGTGAGGAAGCTTGAATTCAGGGTGAAGATCGATGGCAGCCCGGAATTCATAGCGTCATAGCGGTCGCCATCTTTATGACCGAGCTCGATAGTCTGCTCTCCCTGCGGGCTGGACAGCTTCACGGTGAGCAGCGGTGAAGCGAGGCCGTATCCGCTGGCCTTCTTCTTGTCATCGGCGACGATGGTCTGCATGTTGAGGTCGCGCAGTTCACCGATGATCTGATTCACGTTCAGACGGTTGGCACGGACCGGGGGCGGCAGGTTCAAGTCCCAGACGCCTTCGGGGTTCTTCTCGATTGCCCAGTGCTTGCCCTTTTGCTCGACCTCAATGCGCTGGATCTGATCGACGTCCAGCGTGAGGGCGCGCTTGTCGCGCAGGTCGAATAGGCCTTTCTCAAGTGACGTCTTCAAGTAGCTTGCCAGGGTGAAGAGGCGCGGATTACCTGCCACCTGGGCGTATACCCCGCCGCCCGTGGGTGTTTCATCGCCCAGAAGCAGCGTTAATTGTGGGGGCTTTGCATCCGAGGAAACGGCGATGGCCTCGGCGGGCGGGTCGAGTCCGAAGTCCTTGAGGTTCGTGGGATGGGGATCAACCACTTCGTCCACGGTCGCCGAGGTCAAGCTGCTCAGAAAAGTGGAAACAGAGGATTGATCGGCGGCGAGGGTTGGAGCGGGCTTCGCACTGGTCTTGGTGTCCGCGCCAACTGGATTCGTCGCCGGCTCGAGCTCCCATTTCCCGTTCGCGCGCCGGCAGTTGAATCCAGGCTCGGCGCGCGGAGTCAGCGTAAAAGCCTGGACGCGGGCGCTGTCGAAGGGCACGATTTTCTCTGCCGGCTTGGGCGCAGTCTTCGAGAGCTCGTCGCTCTTGTGTTTGTCCCAATAGGTGAAGCCGACCCACAGCACGGCCAGCAACACTCCCGCCACGAGCGTATTGAGATACTTCCGCGTCATCGCCGCCGCCACCAGACCGAGACTCCCACGATCACGATGCACAGCGGCAGTCCGATCAGACCCAGGTAGAAGATACGATTCATCTGCTGGGTCGTGATGTCGAGGTGCTGCGACTCGGGCGGTTTGGGCCGGATGGAAATCAGGTCCTCTTCGGCGGACAGCCAGTTCAGCATGTTCATCAGGAGATCGCGGTTGCCCTCGAAATTCAGATAGACATTGGAAGCGATGGCCGAAGTTCCGAGGGCGACGAAGCGTCCCTCCTTTTTGTCGGGGCCGCTGCCCGTGAGGTCTCCCGAGACGGCCACGGACAGGGGGCCTTTGTAATCCTTGCCCGGCCGGTAGGAGACGCTCTGCATCTTGGGGTTGAAGTCCGCCACTCCGAAGCTGTCAGCCGATGTCTCACACAAGGATTCATCGGTGACTCCCGGCTTGTAATCCTTCCCGATGACCAGGGAGCGGCTGAAGGGGAAGAGGGTTGCCGTGCGTTCCAGCGGCTGGACAATCGGGCTCGACCCGTACTTCATGATAATAGGCATGGCGGGGCTCGTCCCAAAGAGCTGGGCGACCGGATTCTGGTCGATCACCAGGTCGTTCTGGGCGGTCACGTTCCAGTCGGACAAGAGCTTGGCCAGATTCGGGAGATCGACACCTGGATCGAGCATGAGCAGCAGCCGCCCGCCGTTCGTCACATACTTGCGGATAGCGTCCACTTCGGGAGGCAGGTAGTCGTGCTGAGGGCCGGCTGCGACCAGCAGGGAACAGTCGGCGGGTACTTCCATCTTCTGGAGCAACACCAGGGTCTTGACCTGGTAGTTCTCATTCTCGAGCTGCTTCTTGAAGCGGTCATAACCGGCGCGGTCGGTATTCTCGAGGTCGCGCTCGGTATGGCCCTCGACGAAGTAGATGGTCTTCTGGCCTTTGAGCACGTGAATGAGCGCGTTCGTGACGTCCGGTTCACCCGAACTCTGTGCTTCCACGTGCCGGTCGCCCGCCGCCACGACGATGGTGCCGTAGGTCCGGACCGCGAACTCCCGGGCCAGCCCCGGCTTGCGGTCAACATCCACATACCTCACAGTGACCCGGTGCGAGGCGGTCGAATAGTTGTTCAGCAAGTCGCGGTTCTTGCCCAGGGCTTCCTTGCGGTCGAACACGTAGATCGTGACGTCGTGGTCCAGTCCTTTGAGGATTTTCAGGGTCTGGGGTGAGAGACTGTAGGACTTGTTGGGCGTCAGATCCCAGGTCTTGTCGTTGCGCTGGACGAACCAGTTGGCCAGCGCGATGATGGCGATGATCACCAGAGTGTAGACCGCGAAGTTTGCGCCCGCGGCGACCTTGCGTCCCATCCCCCCTTTTATAGTCTTGTCTTCTGCCATAAGTGTTATGCCTTTTGAAGCGATTCGTTATCAGCCTTCAGCACTCAGCGACTATCTGCCCTTGAGGGCCTCGACGGACCTCGTCGTCAGGAAGATGCCGAGCACGGCCACGGAGACGTAGTAGACGACGTCTTTGAGGTCGATGACCCCCTTGGCGAAGCTGTCGAAGTGGGTCGTCAGGGCCATGTACGACGCCACCTTCCCCACCACGCCCGTGGAAAACTCCGTGATCCAGTCGAGTACGTACAGCAGCAGGAATGCCGCCAAGCCGATGCTGCCCGCCACAATCTGGTTCTTAGTCATGGTCGAGAACCACATGCCGAGCGCGAGCAGCGCACTGCCGTAGAGAAAGAGCCCCAGGGCATTGGCCACCAGCGGCTTGGCGTTGGGGTTTCCGTAGATGAACAGTACCCCGAAGTACGCAAACGTGATGACCACGAGGACCGCGTACAGGGCCAGCGCTCCCAGAAACTTTCCCAGGATGATGTCGGAGTCGGTTAGCGGCGAGGTAAGGAGCAGTTCCATGGTTCCGGAGCGCTTCTCTTCGGCGAACAGACGCATGGTGATCAGCGGAATCAGGAGCAGGAGCACCACAGCCAGAACGCCTTCCAGCATGCCGCGAATGATCACGTCGTTGAGGCTGATGGGCGGCGCGCCCTGGCCCATCATCATCATGCGGAAGTTCATCTGCACGTAGCGGCTGGTAATGCTGACGAAAAAGAAGCCGCACAGCACGGTGTAGATGGTCATCACGAGGTAGGCAATCGGCGAGTGGAAATAGGCGCGCAGCTCCTTCCCTGCGACGGCCAGGATATTGTTCATTTCGACTCCTCAGGGGCGGACTTCTCGGCGGCCGCCGGCGCCGCTTCTTCGCTCAAGTCCTTGGTGGTGAGTTTGAGGAAGATATCCTCCAGGCTCATGCCACTTGTCTTGAGTTCGAGCAGCTTCCACTGCGATTCGACCACGGCGCGCGCCAGTTCGGCCCGCACGTCCTTATCTTTGGCGGCGTGGACCTCGAACGTCGCGCGCCCATCGGTGGCTTCGTGTTGGTCGACCTGGCTCACGCCGTCGATCTTCTCCAGCCTGCTCTTGACTTCGGCCGCCGGACCGCCCACTGTCACCAGCACCGTCTCGAAGCCCTGCAAGCGCTGCGTCAACTCGTCGGGTGTACCCTCAGCGACCACTTTGCCGGCGTTGATCACCACGACGCGCTGGCAGGTCTTCGACACCTCGGGCAGGATGTGAGTGCTCAGCACCACCGTGTGCTGTCCGGCCAGATGTTTGATCAGTTCGCGCGTCTCGATGATCTGCTTGGGGTCGAGCCCGGCGGTGGGCTCGTCCAGAATCAGGACCTCCGGGTTATGAATGAGCGCCTGGGCCAGCCCGACGCGCTGCCGGTATCCTTTGGAAAGCTTGCCGATCTGCCGGTGGCGCACATCTGTGACGGCACACCTCTCGGCGACCTCGTCCACCCGCTTTCGGACGTCCGCGCGCGGGAGGCCTTTGATGCGCGCCACAAAGGCGAGATACTCGGCCACCGTCATGTCAGGATACACGGGCGGCAGTTCGGGCAGGTAGCCGGAGCAGCGCTTGGCCTCGAGCGGCTCCTCCGCCACGTCGTGTCCCGCCACTCGCACCCGGCCCGCGCTCGGCGGCAGATATCCGGTAATCACGCGCATCGTGGTCGTCTTGCCGGCGCCGTTTGGTCCAAGGAATCCCAGGATCTCGCCCTTGCGCACCTGGAAGCTGACGTCGGAAACCGCCAGCGTCGGGCCGTAGCGCTTCGTCAGGTTCTCGACTTCAATCATTTCACTCCTTCGCGAGGGCAGGCGTACGGTTCAGGCTGCCGGTATTGGAAGGTCTTGGGTCCCCCAACCCTTAGATATTAGAATTACCAAAAAGCGGCCGGTGTTGCCAAGGGCTATCTTGTCCGGACTGTGCATGCCCGGAAGCCGCCGCGATACAGCCGGATCCGAGCTCGACTCAGGTTGCTCGAAACCCCTAGCCCCTTGCCGATTCGCCGGCCAGAACGTACCATGCTCAATTTATGTATGGTCCCCGCGGTATGACTTTACGCTCGATGGCGGCCGTCGTCCTCGCCTCCGTCTCATTAGCCTTGGCTGGAGTAGAGCAGCGCCTTTGCGCGCCGATGCAGCAACCAGGTTCTCCTCCGGATTTCCGGCAACTTCTGCAGAAGCTTGCAGGCTTCTCGCCGGACCCATGCGGTCCCCCGTACGGAGAGGAGGCTTACTGGCAGGTCGCAGATGTCGAATTCCATCTTTTCCAGCAGGCAGCAGACATCGTCACTCAGCAACTGAACGCAAGCCCTGGGACCCGGGGATCGGCGGGGGAGCGCGCCGCAGAGGCGTTGAAGAGACTGGAGCGGATGAGCGCTGACATCAATGCCCCTTGGCCCGAAGAGAACCGGTTTCATTTTCAGATACTCGATCTCCGGCCTGCTTTGGTGATCAAGATGGCGGTGGGTACGCGCGAAGGGTTTTTCGTCTTCGGCATCCCCGAGCAAGCTCCTGGAAAGCGTAAGGGACTATGGCAGAACGTTGGCTCGGACGAGGAGTCTGCCGAGCGCGATGTTCTACGATGCCGACTCGATCTCTATCCTTTGCATCGCGGCCCTTCAGAAAACGCTAGATTCCTTGCGAGGTTCTACCTCAGCGGTTGCGCGGGCAGCATCGGCGTTGCGTACGATGCCCGGGAGTGGGACCCGAAGGGTGTTGGAGATCTCAAGCAGATCATCAAGCAGGCTGGCGCTTTTGGCATGGAGGATCATGTACGCGGATTTGCTCGTATCGGCGAGCTGCGAACGGAGGGCACGTTTATGACTTTGCCCTATTGTTGGTTTTCTCCGATAGACACTTGGGACAATCCGAGTCTGTGCGCGGTCGACACCTACGACGTTTCCGGAGACAACGTCAGGTTCCGCGGCCATATGTATAACCGGCCGGACCTGTTGCCAATCGCCAAAGCCATTGAATACGCGGAGCAGCGGGATTACCCGGCGGTCCTCGGTTACTGCGCCTCCAACCAGGTTGCGCATAAGTTAGTGCAGGATGTTCCGCCCTTTGTCTTCGCCGGCGAACTTCGGGTGACTCGCACTGGAAAAGGGAAGGAGCACGTTGAGCTGGGCGACGAACCCACGTATGGCTTCGATGTAGAAAAGCACGCTGACGGTTGGCGAGTAGTTGCCTTCAGCGCAGAGTAGCGCGACTCGTAGGCTCGTGTCCACGATTCTTTCGACCCGAGTTGATCCCGCCGCTACCGGCCACTCGGAAGTTGCCAGGTCGTTATGGCATCGGAACACAGACCTAATGGTAGGGCAGGCTGCGTAGCAATTCCTGCTGCGCCGGCGTCGGACGTGGTGACTGCGACGACGGCCCGGAATACACGGCCTGCGCGCTGCCGATGGGGAGCCCGGCCAGCGGGAAGTCATTCGGATGCGTGATGGCGCGGCGAAAGAATAGATCACCCGGACGATCCAGCGGAGCGAGATACCCAACGTTTGGCCACGGAATGAGGGAGTGCGCGAGCGCGGACTCCATCCGCGCGTGAAGCTGGTCAACAACGGTATGAAGTTCAGGAGACGTTGCCAGGTTGACCTGTTCCGCCGGGTCGGCTTGGCGGTCGTAAAGCTCGGCGCGGCCGCTCGAATCGAGAAGATAATGCCAGCGCGCATCGCACAGGCTCAGCACAGCCGCCGGCAGCTTCTGGGGCTTCAGAAGCGCCAGTTCGGAGACAACGGGAGTCGCGTTCGCGTCCTGAGCGCCGCCCGGCGTCCAGAAGCGGCTCAGGCTGGCCTGGCGAACCAACGGGTTCACGTTTCCCAAAGCCAGCTCAATCGCTGTCGGAAATAACTCGCGCAGCTCGGCCGGCGTCACGACCCGCCGCTCGGCTGGAATGCCAGGACCTGCGACGATCAGCGGAACGTCGAGGACTTCGCGATGCAGGTCCCAGCCGTGGTCGTAGGCGCCGTGCTCGCCGAACCCTTCTCCGTGGTCGCCAGCCACAATCACGAACGTCTCGGCCCCGTCCGGCGAAGCCTGGAGCGCCCGGAGTAGCCGGCCAACCTGCTCATCCAGGTAGCTCAGGCTGTTGTCATAGCCGTCGATCAGACTCTGGCGCTCGCGCGGAGAGACGGGCCGAGTCCAATGGCCGTCCTCGAGCGCACGTGAGATGTGCCACAGGACTGGCTTCGGAATTCGCCCGAAACGGCGGTCGTACGGTGCGTTCGGCACATAGGGACGATGCGCATCCATGTAGTTGATGAAGAGAAAAAACGGGCGCCCGGAGCGGTGCGAGAGCCAGTCGATCACCTGCTGGTTGATCTCGCCGGCGTTCAGATGGTCGAACTCGTTGAAGCTCACAAACTCGCGGAAAATTGCCTGATAAACCGACTGGCCGGCAAAAGTCACGGCCAGGTTGTGGCGCAGCCAACGGTGGGCGTCGGCGTAGACGTCAAAGCCGCGGTCAAGTCCCCAGCCGGCTAGCCCGAAGGACGCATTGGCGTTGAAGGCGGCTGTTTCGTAGCCTTGCTGCTTTAGAATCTCGGCCAGCGTCATCGGCTGGGCCGACATCGCTTCGGTCCAATCGGCGCCGTGCTGGTGCGGCAGCAAGCCGGTCAGTACCGAGGCCAGCGAGGGAAGCGTCCACGATGTGGGAGCAATGGCATCCTCGAACAATACTCCTTGATGCGCCAGTTGATCGAGGTTGGGCGAGGTTGGGCGTGAGTAGCCATAGCAGCTCAGATGATCGGCGCGTACCGTGTCGAGCATGATGAGAACGATGTTGTGGCGTGGACCCTGGTTAGAGACGACAGCCGCGGCGGCCGGCAGACGAGAAGGCATCTGCGGTCCACGAAGCCGGACCGCAGCCAGCGCCAGAGCGAATACCGTAAACGCGGCCAGATTCAGACCAGCCAGCAGGCGATAATTCCAGAGTCGGGCGCCGGCGAAGAACGGTCGCAAGCGCCGCCATTGCCAACGGACGAGTAGCGTTGCGGCGACGTATCCGAAGGCGAAGTAGAGAGCCGGTGTGACGAGCGAAAACTGCCGCGTTACGAGGATTCCAGGGCCGACGCGAAACCAGTCGAGCAGCCAGCCCAGATACGCCGCAGCCAGCGCGATACCCACAGTGGCCCAGGCCGCCCGCCAACGAGGCCGTGCCGTGCTCCGCAGTGTGGCTACCCCGCCCAGGAGTAATCCCGCCAGCGCGCACAAGGGGACATCGGCGAGTGGTGCAATCAGCCAGATGGCGCTGCGAACGTCTGGTTGGCCGAGACCCGCCACGCGAGGAATGTGACGGAACAGCGCGGCTTCGACGAGTCCGAGCGCAAGTCCCAGGGTCGCACCCGCTGTGGCGAAGGCGGAGACGATGGCCCCTCGGCCTTCGGCAGCCCTCCGTAGTGATGCGCCACGTCTTGTCGCGAGATCCCGCTCGTCTTCGCTCATCTCGGTCACAACCCGAATCTCGATTATAGGCGGTGATTCCGCTTTGGCGCGAAACGCTTGCGCGCGTCACATGGAACGGCGTTAGAATCACGCCGACGCGATTTCAATTTCGGGGGAGTTATGCACAAAGTCTTGCTGATCGTTGTCTTGGCGCTGCTGTCTGGTTCGACCCTGGTGGCGACAACTCCGAAGACCCGGCTCGCAGTAATCGGACTCGATCACGACCACGTTTGGGGCCTACTTGGTGACATCGCCAAAGAGCCGGATGCGGAGCTGGTCGCTATCGCCGACCCGCATCCAGAGCTGGCGGCGAAGGCGCGCGCCCGCGTGCCCGCGAGCGTCAAGTTCTATGACGACTACGTGAAGATGCTCGACGAAGCCAAGCCCGAAGCGGTGATTGTGACGACGGAAAACGATCGCCACCTCGAAATCCTGCGCGAGTGCGCCAGGCGGCACATCCATTACTCGACCGAGAAGCCGATGGCCACGAGCGCCGCAGACGCGCGAGAGATGGAACGCCTCGCGGACGAAGCCCACATCAAACTCATGGTCAATTACTGGAACGCCTGGGTTGCGCCGACCCACGACCTATTCCATCGCGTCTACGGAGGCCAACTTGGCCCCGTACAGAAAATCGTTGTCGCGTACGGCCACCAAGGGCCGAAGGAGATCGGCGTGTCCAAGGAGTTTGCTGCCTGGCTCTATGATCCGGTGAAGAACGGCGGCGGCGCGCTGATCGACTTCGGGTGTTACGGCGCCGAGTGGGCGCTCTGGCTGAAGGGCCGGCCGTCACGCGTCTACGCGCAGGCGCTCAAGCTCAAGACCGCGCAGCACAACGCCGTGGACGACGATGCGCTGATCGTCCTCGAGTATCCGGACGCGACGGCCATCATCCAGGCGTCCTGGGATTGGCCGTACAATGAGGATCAAGTGGAAGTCTACGGGCCTAAGGGCAGCCTGCTCGCAACCCATGACGAACTCTTCTACCGGTCTGCCACTGCCCCGGACAACAGGCAGATGCCCCAGGGCGAACCGGTTGCGCTCCAGCCCGTCCCGCATGAAACCTCCAATCCGATCTCCTACTTCGTCTGGTGTATCCGCAATGACAAGCCCATCGAGAATCCGCTCGCCGCGCCCCTGAACGTCGGGGTGGTGGAAATCCTCGACGCCGCCAAAGAGTCGATTCGCAGCGGACGGCCGGTTGTTCTGAGTCCGTCCGGGCCTTGACGACTGCTGTTTGCGCGCCGCCATTTCTGGGCTCGAGACGCATGTGCAGTCTGCCTCAAGGTCTTGCTGTATCCACCCGATACTTAAAGTGAAGCGTACCGGAAAGCACCAACCCTGATAGTTTGGTGCTGACGAATGGCCATCATTTCCACCTCGCCGACCCTTGACGACCAATTGCACTCTATCAAAGAGGTGTTTGCGGACTCACTGCGCGATGCTCTCAGCATTCAGCAGTCGCAGGTCGCCGAGAAGCTTTTCGAGCATTCCCTCGAAGAAGCCTTCAACATTCAAGAGGCGATGCTTCCCGCCGAGCCGCTGAGACTCCCCACCGTCGAAGTGCGATGCAAGTTCCGCCCCGCCAAGCACGTGAGCGGCGATTTTCTCGACTACTTCCAACTCAACAACGGCCTGATGGGGCTTTACCTCGGCGATGTTGTGGGTAAGGGGCTGCCTGCGGCGCTCTACGGAGCACTGGCGGTGGGTATGCTACGCGGCATCAACAAAGGAGGGGAGACACCGGCCGCGGTGCTCGAGGCGCTGAACCGGCGTCTGACGGACCGGCACGTCCTCGGACGTTACTGCGCCGTGCAGTACGCCGTGCTTGACCCGATCTCGTGTCGGCTCAATTTCTCGAACGCCGGCCTCGCTCCGTTGCCCATCCGTATCTCCGCCGCCGGCTCCCAGATTCTCGGGGATGGCGGCTTCCCATGCGGCATTTTCAAGGACGTTCGGTACGACGTCTACGCGGCGCAACTCACAAGAGGGGATACGGTCTTGTTCTCGACGGACGGCCTGACGGAGGCCCACAACTACGCCGAAGAAGAGTTCGGAATCGAACGGCTAGTAGCGGCCTGTGAGGAGAGCCAGCACGAGCCGCCGGAAGTGCTGCTCGAACGGCTTTTCCTGGCCGTCGATGGTTTTGCCGCGGGCGCGCCGCAGCACGATGATATGACCGCGGCCGCGCTCAGGCTCGACTGACCTCGCGGGTGGAATCACGCAGTGTAGCGCGACGAAACAATCGGACAATTGCGGCAGCCAGCGTCCCGAAGAGCATTCCGGAAGTAACGGTGAACCCCACCCAGAAAACCAATTGAGGGAAGAAGCCGAGCCAAAGATACTTGGACAACAGCCCAATTGCCGCCGACACATCCGACGGCGCCGCGTCGTAGTGGGTGCCCCAGTTGCCTCGCATGGCGAAGAACATGATGATCGCGACCGGGATGCGGGCTGAGTACGCGTAGGCAAGCTGGGTCTTCCAGAGGGCCGGCCAGCCGGGCAAGGTGACGAGGGCGGCTAGGGCCAGAATGGACCAAATGAACACCAATCTGAGCTGAAAGGTGGGACTCAGATGCAAGGCTGACGCGATTCTCCCCCTCGCCATGAGGACGGCAACGCCCAGTAGGGCAAACAATATTGACCGCCAAGTGCTCCGAGGACCTCCGCCGTTCGCGGCAAGCCGCAGCGCAAAGTACACGCCGAAAACGGGCGCCAGCCACACGATCGCGATAATGGAGGCGCCCATATCCGTGGTAAACCACGCCGCTGACCAATGCTCGAGTTCTCCGACGAGACGGAAAAGGGTCACGCCCAGGCTGATGAGCGCCGGAACGAAGATCAACTGGCGAATGGATAGTTGTCGGTCAGCTTGAGTGGCGGACATTGGAGGCCTCCGTATCTTGAATTAGGCCTCGACCCCGGCTCGAGGAGGTTGCTGTCGTCTTGTCACGCGGCTTGCTGAACTCGCTGCCTTTCCGGCGCAAACGCCGCGGCGACGACTCCGAAAAGCATGCCGACAACGATGGTGAACGACACCCACCAGACCAACTGGGGAATGAATCCAAACAAGACGTAGCTTTCCAACCGGGGAGTATTCGGGTCTACCGTGCTGTAGTGAGTCTGCCAGTCAGCCCAGGTGGCAAGGGCCATTACAATCGCGACCGGGATGCGCGCCGCATAGGCGTACGCCACGAGCACTCTCGACAAGGCGCGCCAGGCGGGAAATGCCAGCGCGGCACCGGCCACGGCGAGCGTCCACATGACGATGATACCGGTGAAGCTCCTGACGATGCCCGCGTTGAACAGATAGAAGCCCAGCGCGAAAACCACGCAGGCCGCCGCGGCAAGTCCTATGGAGCGGCCTACCTGCCGAGGCGGCTCGCCAGCGGCCGTCAGACGGAGTGCGAAGTAGACTCCGAAAATCGGTACCAGCCAGACAATCCCAACGATGCCCAGGTAGCCCCCTTGGTCCGCATTGAACCACGATTTCGACCCGTGCGCGAGTTCGCCGGCCAGGCGTAGGAGCGTCACGCCCAGGGTTATCACCGCGGGCAGCAGAATGAGTCGCGCGGTCGAAGACGGCGTAGGATGGGCAGCGTCGATCATGGAGATCCTCGGTAACCCAGCGGAGCCGTCCGGAGCATGTCGCAGCAGGTCAAAGCACCCAATCTCGAATTCAGGCTCGAATCAGGTCCGAATCAGGGAGCCGTCGCAGGTACACCACGATCCACGAACGCCGCTGCGATGGTGCCTAGCAGGCATCCGGTGATGACGGTGAAAACCACCCAGAAGACCAGTTGCGGCAGTACCGAGAAGTAGAAGAACATCGGCCAGAAGGCCATGTGCGAGTAGAGGGCTGAAGCGTTGTCGAAGTGCGTGCCCCAGTGGCCGCGCAACGCCAGGTACATTACGATGACCACCGGAATCCTCGCGGCCAAGCCATACGCCAGCAGCGTCTTGACAAACCGCGACCAACCCGGTACCTGAAGCACCGCACCAAAGGCGACGACCACGTAGCCAAGAAGCAGCCTGCCGGAGAACTCAATGTTCAGCCCGAAGGAGATGGCATAACCGATCAGGAGCATGGCAGCCCCCAGCACCGCGAGGCCGATGGCTTGGCGCGCGTTGGACGGGCCTTCGCCGGCACGCGCCAGTTTCAACGCAAAGTAGATTCCGAAAACTGGCGCCAGCAGCTCCATCAGCGCGGCGAGCGGTCCAGGCCCGCCCGGCGCGGTTGAGAACCAAGCCGCGGACCAATGGTGAAGTTCACCTTCGAGACGCAGCAGCGTCAGCGCCAAGGTGATGAGCGCGGGAACGAAAACGAGCCGTGCGATGGACAGCGAACCGCCAGAATTGCCTTCGGCCATAGGTGGTCAGGACGATGTCCGCCTACTGAGTGGCCGGCTGCGGTGCGGGTTTGCGCGCGAAAATCGCCGCTACGATCGTCCCGAAGATGGAGCCTACCACAACGGTGTAGCCAATCCAAAGCAGCATCTGGGGCAGCAGTGCTTCGTCAACGAACTGCCTCCAGAACGGGGCCGACGCCAGCCTCGGATCGATGGCGCTGTAGTGCGTCGTCCAGCCGGCGCGCATGGCGATGAACATCACGATCAGTACCGGAATGCGGGCGGCAAAAGCGTATGCGAAGAGCGTATTGCCCAGTGAAGGCCATCCCGCACGCGCCACGAGCCCCCCGACGAGCATCACCACCATCCCCAGAAGAGCGAGGAGCGGACTTACCGCAAAACCCTTGGCGAGGATGAACCCGCCGACCACCATCACGACGATGCCCGCAGCAGCGAGGCCTATCGCCTTACCGTTTGACCCGGGGCCGTCGCCCGCGCCCGCCACCTTCAGCGCGAAGTAGGGACCGAAGATGATCGGCAGCCACGAGATGCCCACCAGCGCCCCGCCGCCGCCCGGCGCGGTACTAAAGAACCTCGCGGGCCAGCCTTGCAGTTCACCATACAGCCGGAGAATCGTGATCAAGAGCGTGATTACCGCGGGGACTGCGATCAGTCCAGTGACCGAGAGTTTACTACTCGAGTTAGTTGCCATGGAACCCTCCTTTTGAAGCCGTTACAAATGGAACGCGCCCCCGGTCGCCCGTTCCCAATGCCTTCCCGCTATTGTGTCGATAGGAGCGCGCATTCTAGTCAATTCGAGGGACGGTGGCAAGTAGCGAGATGGTCTCCTCGGGATTGTGGATACATCCTCCATCAAACTTATTATCAACAACATACAGGAATACCCCTACTACGGCCTGAAGGCTAAGTTAATTGTTTTCCACAAGATGCGAGTTCGGAGGGTACTCTCAAACATGGTTTTGTTGATTCTAAACCACTTCTTCGGTTCGTTCCTGCATTTTCGCGTTCTTCTTACGACGGGCGCATCCACCCTTTCCCATTCAATGACGATTTGTCTCACTCATGATCTTCTCGATTTCGTCCACTGTGCGCGGCAGGCGGCGCGTCAGCAGTTCCGCGCCGTCCTGAGTGACCAGGATGTCGTCCTCAATGCGCACGCCGATCTTTTCCTCGGGGATGTAAATGCCGGGCTCGTCGGTGATAACCATGCCCGCTTCAAGCGGCTGCTCGTACTCTGCCGGGTCATGGACGTTGAGTCCCACCGAATGACCGAAGCCGTGGATGAAGTACTGGCCGAGCGGCTTCCCGTGCAAGTCCTTGCCATGCGTATTGATGTAGTCGTAGGCGATTTGCTGCAGTCCAGGAGTCTTGCCGCGGCTGCGAAACATCGCGCCTGGCTTGATGGCCGCGAACACGGCGTTCTGGGCCCCTAGCGCGACCTCATAGATCTGGCGCTGGCGAGGCGTGAAATGGCCATTCACCGGCAGCGTCCGCGTGATGTCGCTCGCATAGCCGCTATAGGAACCTGCCACGTCCATCACCACCACGTCGCCGTCCTTCATCTGCTGCGAGTCCTCGTCGTAATGCAGCACGGTCGAATAGAAGCCGGAGCCGACAATAGGCGGATACGACGGCCACTCGCAGCCGCGGCGCTGGAACTCATACTGCATCAGAGCGGCAATCTGGTATTCCCACACGCCGGGATGCACCGCTTTCATCGCCGCAAGCTGCGCATCGACGGAGGCCTCGGCGGCCTTGCGAATCAGCGCAATCTCGGTGGGTGACTTTACCGCCCGCATGCGGGTGAGCATCGGCCGCACGTCAGCCAGTGTGGCGAGTGGCGCGAGCCTGCGCAGGTTCGCGACCATGTCCTTCTGGAAGCAGTCTTCGCCACTCTCCGGCTGCGGCGTGAGCTCCGTATAGATCTTGGGAAAGGTCTTGAGCGCTTCAAGAAGCTCGCTATGAAAGCGCGTGGTGGGCTCGACGGACGGGAACCCGGTGCGCTCGGAAGCGTCGGCGTCCCCCGGTCCGAGTTTGGGGCCGGTCCACTTCTCCTGCCGGTAATCGTGCGCCGGGATGAAGAGTATCTCCTTCTCGATTTCGGTTGGCTCCCCCGGCTTGGCCGCCTTGGGCACGAGTAACATCATGGCAGTCGGCTCGTGCCACCCGGTGAGATAGTAGAAATTCTCGTTCTGATGAAATTGCGTGACCGTCGCCGCCACGTCGTCTTCGTTGTAGCCGAACAGCACCACGACGCCGTCTCCCGTCTCGCTGACCACGCGTGCGCGCCGCCCGTGATAGACGGAGTTGGGTTCGCGCTCCCAGGCAGCAGCCGGCAGAGCGGCGGCGGCCAGCAAGCCCAGCGTAAGGATCTGGGAAAGTAAGACGGCGATCCTGCTCGACGTGCGCTGCATCTTTGACTCCTGCTCGATCTTCTATTTTGCCCGATTGTTCGTGGGGCGTCGGCCGGTCCGGCCAAAGGCCGAAGTCTAACTCATTTCATCTTGAGAATACGAGACCAAGATGGGGGACGCTAGCTCGCCGTTGAGACGGCACGGCCGCGCACGCGCGCGAGCGCGGGCAGAGTCGTCCACAATCGGCGCATCGGCGTTTGCAGCAGCGACATCGTGCCCATGTAGGAGTAGCCCATGAGGAAGAGCACCAGAAACGGAGTGGTCAGATAGTTCTCGATGGTGCAGGAGTAGATGACGTTCCAGAGAAGATAAGCCGCCAGGCTGAGCTCGACAGCGGAGATCCATCCGGCGCGGCCCAGGTATTTCTTGCTTTCCCAGCTCCCGTCGCGACCCTCCACGCGATACTTCGGCGTGCGAACGAACTCCGACTTCTTTCCCAGCAGCGCTTCGATCACCACCTTCGAGTTCTTGAGCGAGAGGCCAATCCCCGTGGCCATCACGAAGGGGACGTACTTGAGGCGGCTCATCCAACTCCGGGGATACAGCTCGCGCTGCGCCACCATGTAGAACGTCGAGACGGAACAAGTGGAGGCGAGGAACAGCGGCAGGTCGAGGTAAAGCATCTGGAACCAGCCCTGATAGAAACGGACGATCATGGCGGGCAGCAGGATCACGGCGAACAGGACCATCAGGGGATAAGCGATATTGGCAGTGAGGTGGAAGGTCGCCTCGACTTTGATCTTGAGGGGCTGCGGACTCCGCCAGATCGTCGGCAGCAGCTTCTTCGCGGTCTGGATCAGCCCCTTGGCCCAACGGGCTTGCTGTGCCTTGAAGGCGTTCATCTCGACCGGCAGCTCCGACGGGCACTCGATACGCGGGTCGTAGATGAACTTCCAGCCTCTGAGCTGGGCGCGATAGCTGAGGTCGGTGTCTTCGGTCAAGGTGTCATGCTGCCAACCGCCGGCATCCTCGATGGCCGCGCGGCGCCACATCCCGGCCGTGCCGTTGAAGTTGAAAAAGCGCCCGGAGAAGTTTCGTGCGCCGTGCTCGATCACAAAGTGGCCGTCGAGCAGGATGGCCTCGACCTCGGTCAGGTTCGAGTAACCTCGATTCAGCCACGTCCAGCGGCCCTGGACCACCGCCACCTCGGGATCGGTGAAATAGTCGATCATCTGACGCAGGGTCGAGGGTTGAGGTACGAAGTCAGCGTCAAAGATGGCAATGAACTCGCCCGTCGCGGCCTTCATCCCCTCTGCCAGCGCTCCTGCTTTGAATCCCTCGCGATGGTCGCGATGGTGGTAGGAGATGGGGTATCCCGCGCTCGCGTATGCACTCACCAGGCGCGAGCAGACCATCTGGGTCTCGTCGGTCGAATCGTCGAGCACCTGGATTTCGAGCAGGTCGCGCGGATAGTCGAGGCGAGTCACGGCTTCGAGCAGCCGCTCGATGACGTAGCGCTCGTTGAAGATCGGCAGTTGGACGGTGACGCGCGGCAGCTTCTCGAAAGTTCCGTGCGGACTGGGCAGCTTGCGGCGATTCTTCAGGTAGAGGTAAGCCAGCGCGTAGCGATGGATCCCGTAAACCGACAGGATAATGAGGATGGTAAAGTAAGGAATCAGAATGGACAGGTCAAACCCGTTGGCGTGATAGAGCCCGCGAAAGGGATCTTTGAAAAAGAGGTTGTGGAGATAATGGGCTACCGGGTTCGAGGGAGCAATCAAGCTGGCCAGTAAACAGGTATCCATCTCTGCTTTTACCGCATCCTTAGGGATACTCGCGACGGCCGCAGGGTTGGCCGCAATATTCTATCACCTGGGCCGTCAGCCGGCGCTCAAGGAGCATGTACCGGAGTTTGTCGCCTACAGCCTTCTTGCCGGAGCGCTCTATGCCGTCGCCGTGTACCTTGTGGAGCAATCCCGGCTCGGCCTGCCTGCGCTCCTGATTATTCTCGGCGGCGCCTTCGCTTTTCGTTTCTTGCTGCTCGGAGTCGAGCCCCAACTCTCGGACGACGTCTACCGCTATCAGTGGGAAGGACGCGTCCAGCGCGCCCACCTTAATCCGTACACGGTATACCCGGCGATGCCTGAGCTTCGGAAGTTCCAAGACCCGAAGCATCCGCTGCGAACCGGCCCGACCACTCCGACACTCTATCCGCCGCTGACCGAGGCGGCCCTCGCCTGGATCGAATCCGTTCGAGGCTACAAGCGCCTGTTTACGGTGCTCGACCTCTCGAGCCTCGGCGTCGTGCTGCTACTACTCGCCGCGCTGAAGCAGCCCCTTCACCGCTCCGTCGCTTATGCCTGGAATCCGACCGTGGTGGTATCGTTTGCGATGGGTGGTCACCACGACTCGCTCGCGATACTCGCTCTCTTGGTAGCGAACCTGCTCATCATAACACATCGTCGCGTGCTTTCCATCGTTTTTCTCGCCGCGGCGTTCCTGGCCAAGTTATATCCGCTCCTCTTATTACCAGTTTTCATAACAAGTTTCAAGGAGACCAGCCGGACTATCGTCGCGCGCCGCCTGCCCGCCGCGGCGTCGGTTCTCGCTCCGCTTGGCATCTTTGGAGGCGTCGTCCTCCTCGGTTACGTTCCCTATCTCAGTGCCGGCGGCAGGTTGTTGCGAGGTTTGTCGGATTACGCCGCGGGGTGGGAAGCGAACGACAGCGTATTCCGCCTGATCCTTCATGCCGGGAACTCCAAAGCGCAGGCTGAGCTCGTTGCCGCCGCGCTGCTCTTGGGCCTCGCGGTCTACGCGGTCAGGAGTCGCATGACTCCGCTGCGCGCCAGCTTGCTCCTGACCGCGAGCCTGGTGCTCGTTTCACCCGACGCCTTTCCCTGGTACTTCACCTGGTCGATTCCCTTTCTCTGCTTCTATCCCAGCGCGCCTTGGCTGCTCGCCAGCGTCGTCGCCGTGCTGGGCTACACGCCCGTAATTGCGTACGCCGCCGGGCTGCCTTATCGCGATTCACCCTGGGTGCTGGCGCTCGAGTATGTGCCGGTCTACGCCTGGTTGGGAGTTGAAATGCTGCGCCTGAGGCATGATCTGGTACGCCCAAACGAAAGATGAAAATGTCCTCGCCCCGTTGAGGAAGAGGGTGGCGCGCAAGCGCCGGGTGAGGGGGTGGCTATCATCGACATGATAGGCCACCTAGAGTAAAGGTCTTCAGCCTCTGCTTCAGGGCCTAAGGGCCCCTCTCGGAGTGCCGGCGATTGTCGGACCTGAAGGTCCGACCCCCAGATGCTAACGGCGCCTGCCTGCTTTGCGCGCGTCGCCGAACCTTGCTAAATTAGCAGACTAACGTTTGGTGTCGACGACCACGCGACCTTCGGCACCGTGTGTCAGTCTAAGGTAGAGGCGGCTTCATGCCGCCTCAAAATGGCGGGCTAAACCCGCCGCTACACTGCAAACCCAGGGAGCGGAATCTGGCGGGAGAAAATCTTAGCAAGTTGGTTGAGTTGATGGCGCACCTGCGCGGTCCGGACGGCTGTCCGTGGGACCGCGCTCAGGACTATGATTCGGTCAAGGGCATGCTGCTCGAAGAGGCCTACGAGGTGGTCGACACCGTCAGCGCTCGCGACTTTGATGCTCTCGAGGACGAGCTCGGCGACCTTCTCTTCCAAGTGGTCTTCTATTCGCGCCTGGCGCAGGAGGACAAGCGATTCTCGATCGACGACGTCATCGAGCACGTTCATGCGAAGCTGGTGCGCCGGCATCCTCACGTTTTTGGCGAAACCCGCGCACGCACGCCGGAAGAGGCGCTCGAAAGCTGGAACGCTGTGAAGCGGGCGGAGCGCCGCGCAATGGAGCAGCCAGGCTCTTCCGCTCCGGCTCGGAAGTCGCTGCTTGACGGCATCGCACCGGCGCTGCCTTCCACGCTCGAAGCTTACGAGTTGGGTGTACGCGCCGCCGAGGCCGGCTTTGATTGGGCGAAAGCCGAGGATCTGCTCGACAAGATCGAGGAGGAGGTTCGCGAGTTGCGACGAGAGCTGCGCCGCGAACCAAACGATTCAAATGAGGCTCGCGCGAGCCGTTCTGAAACTTTGCGTGTTCAGCCGTCCGACAGCAACCGGATTGAAGAGGAAACGGGTGACCTGCTCTTTGCAGCCGCCAACCTGGCTCGTTTTCTGCGTTTCGATCCGGAAAGTTGCCTGCGGCGCGCCAATCAGAAATTCGCGCGGCGCTTCCGTTCGCTCGAGGGCGAAGTTGAAAAGCGCGGCAAGCAAATCAAAGACTGCAGTGCGGAGGAACTCGACCAGCTTTGGAATCAGGTGAAGGCCGGCGAGTAAGCCGGAGCAACGCGGGTTACACCATCCGTCCCCGCGAGACGCTCGACGAGCTGGCGGGATGCGTCTCACTCCAGAAGCAGATCTGGGGATACGCCGAACACGAGGTCTATCCGCTGCGCCTGTTCGTCACGCTGAACAGGATCGGCGGCCAGGTGCTGGGCGCTTTCACCGAGTCGAACGAACTCGTCGGCTTTGTCGCTTCCATGCCCGCCTGGCACGGCAGGCGGCGCTACTACCACTCACTCTCGCTGGGCGTGCTCGGCGCGCACGAGAATCGCGGCCTGGGACGCGCGCTCAAATTGGCGCAGCGCGAGGCTGCGCTCTGCGCAGGGATCGACTGCATCGAGTGGACTTACGATCCGATGCGCGCCAAGAACGCGTTCTTTAATATCGAGCGGCTGGGCGCCATCGTTCGGCGATATCTTCCCGACCACTACGGGCGCGTCGAGAGCCGGCTGCAGCAAGGCTTGCCAAGCGACCGCCTGATCGCGGAGTGGTGGCTGAAGTCGCGGCGAGTCGAGCGCGCGCTGGCCGGCAAGCCATCCCGGCTGGCGAAGCGGAAGCCGGCCGCCACGGTATCGATTCCGCCGGACTTCAGTTCGCTGGCCGACACACAGTCTACGGAAGCGCGCCGGTTGCAACAGGAAGTGAGCGGCCGGCTTCGCGAGCACTTCGCCCGCGGACTCGCAATCACGGGATTCGCGCCGGAGAAAGGCGGTGGGAGTTACATGCTGGATCCCATCAGTGCTGCAGGCCTGCGGCCATCTGCCTCCGTTGTGGCATGAGTTCGCTGCATGAGTTCGCCTGGCGCAAATTCTTATGAAGGTAAAACGAATCGAAATCCGGGAAATCCGCCTTCCACTGGTCCACTTTTTTGAGACCAGTTTCGGCCGAACGACGGAGCGGCGCATTGTTCTGGTGTCGGTCGAGGCCGACGGCGTCGTGGGCTGGGGAGAAGTCACGGCCGGCGAAGAACCGTTCTACAGCCACGAGACGCCGGAGACGGCGTGGCACATCCTCCGCGACTTTCTTGTTCCTTGGACGCGCGGCGGGGAATGGCGCGAGGCAAGTGAGGTCGCGCCGCGCTATCGTCCCATCCGCGGGCACAACATGGCGAAGGCAGCGCTCGAAAATGCGCTGTGGGACATCGAATCGCAGCAGAAAGGCCTGCCGCTTTCAAGCCTCATCGGTGGTACGCTCGACGAGATTCCTTGCGGTGTCTCGATCGGCATCCAGAATTCGGTTGGGGAACTGCTGGAGAAGATCGAGCGCGAACTGGGCGCCGGATATCAGCGCATCAAGGTCAAGATCAAGCCAGGCTGGGACACCGACGTCCTGGCCAAAATCCGCAGCCGTTTTCCAAGCATCGCCCTGATGGCCGACGCCAACTCGGCCTACACCCTGGATGACCTCGCGCTCTTGAAGTCCTTTGATCGCTTCCATCTGATGATGATCGAACAGCCTCTCGGGTGGGAGGACATCGTGGACCACGCGCGGCTGCAGCGCGAAATCGCGACGCCCATTTGTCTCGACGAGTCGATCCACAGCGCTGACGACGCGCGCAAGGCGATCGAGCTCGGCGCCTGCCGGATCATCAACGTGAAGCTGGGCCGCGTGGGCGGCTTCACCGCGGCTCGAGGAGTCCACGATTTCTGCCGCGCCTATCACGTGCCCGTCTGGTGCGGGGGCATGCTCGAATCCGGGATCGGGCGCGCCCACAATATCGCGCTCTCGACGCTCGCGGGCTTCACGCTTCCGGGCGACGTTTCGGCCAGCCGCCGCTACTGGACCCAGGACATCATCGATCCCGAAGTCGTCGTGAGCCCGCAGGGTACGATCCGCGTGCCGCAGACGCCGGGACTCGGTTTCGCGCCCAACCTCGAGCGCATCGAAAGCGTCACGGTACGCAAGGAGTCCTTTGAATAGCACGACGACAGGCCCGGTTCCTGCCGAGTCCGCCGCGACGCAGGACGCGCTCACGCCTCCCGCGTCCGTCCCGCCCAGTCACGCCCGGATGCAATTGTTGATGCTTTTCGCCACGCTTTTTTGGGCCACCAATATCGTAGCCGGCAAAGAAGCATTGCGGGGGTTTGGACCCGTGGCCCTCGCCCAGTTGCGCGCTCTCGGAGCGGGATTGGTTCTGCTCCTGGCCACACTGCTTTCAAGTAATCGATCCGCGCTGCGTCTGAAGCGGCGCGAGTGGCCGCTGGTGATTTCCATCGCGCTGGCCGGCGTCGCGCTCAACCAGCTCTTTTTCGTCGTCGGATTGAATCGCACCTCCGTGGCTCACACGAGTTTGATCGTCGCGCTCGGTCCGGTCATGGTGCTGTTCCTTTCCTGCCTGCTGAGGCTCGAAGCTCTGACCGCTCTGAAGCTAGCCGGTATGGTCGTCTCGTTTGCGGGCGTGGCGGTGCTCACTCTCGGACGCGGTGGGCAAACCAACGGCGCGCATTGGCAGGGGGACCTGATTGTTTTATCGAGCAGCGCCTGTTTCGCGGTCTTTACCATTCAGGTGAAGAAAGTCTCTCACCGCTACGACGCGCTGACTTTGAACACGCTGGTCTTCAGCCTGGCGGCGCTGATGTTGATTCCGATCGGCGCGCCCGCCGTCCTCGCGGTCCGATGGTCGACGCTCACGACGGCGGTCTGGTGGAGCCTGGCTTACATGATTGTTTTCGGCTCGGTCATCTCTTATATGATTTTTACCTACTCGCTGACTGAGCTTGCGGCGTCGCGCGTCGCGGCGTTTAATTACCTCCAGCCGGTGATCGCCATTGTCCTCGCGATCTGGCTCCTCGCCGAGCGTCCGACGAAGCAAGCCGCGGTGGGCGGGGCGTTGATCCTGCTCGGCGTCTATCTTGCGGAACGCGAGCGAGCCGGAGCGACCGAGGACTGATCGCCAACACCTGAGGTTCAGGCATTGAGCCGGAACTCCGCGCTAAAGCGCATCGCCATGATCCCTGGGGACGGGATCGGCGTCGAGGTGACGGCGGAGGCCGCGAAACTCCTCGATCACCTGGCGGCGAGGCGCCATCTGCCGCTCGAACTCGTCACCTTCGACTGGGGCGCGGAGAAATACTTGCGCGAAGGGGTCTCCCTTCCCGAGGGCGCGCTTGACATGCTCGAGCGCGATTTCCACGCTGTCTTTCTCGGCGCGTTCGGCGACCCCCGCGTGCCTTCCAACCAGCACGCGGCCGACATCCTGCTCGGCATCCGATTCGGGCTTGACCTCTACGCGAACCAACGGCCGGTGAAGTTGCTGGACGCGAGGCTATGCCCGCTGAAGGGCCGGTGTGAAGCTGACGTGAACTTCGTGATCTTCCGCGAGAACACCGAGGGCGCTTATGTCGGAATCGGCGGCAATTTCAAGCGCGGCTCGCGTGACGAAATCGCGCTGCAGGAGGACGTCAACACGCGGAAGGGAGTCGAGCGCATTCTGGTTTATGGTTTTGAGTACGCTCGGCGTCGCGGCCTCGAGCGCCTCGTGATGAGCGACAAGGCCAACGCTCTGCCTTTCGGCCACGGCCTGTGGCAGCGAGTTTTCGGCGAGGTGCGCCATCGTTATCCGGAGATCGAGTCGTCACACCTTTACATCGATACACTGGTGATGGAGATGGTGAGGGACCCCGGGCAGTTTCAGGTCATCGTGACGTCAAACATGTTTGGCGACATCATCAGCGACCTGGGGGCGCAACTCCAGGGTGGCTTGGGTCTGGCTCCTTCGGCCAACATTCATCCGGGACGAATCTCGATGTTTGAGACGGTTCACGGGTCCGCGCCCGGGATTGCCGCGAAGAATCTGGCCAATCCGTTGGCGGCATTTCTGACCGTGGGGCTGATGCTCGATTATCTGGGATTCCCGGAGGAAGCGCTGCGGATCGAGGACGCCGTCCGCCAGGCTATCGGCGAGAATATGACCACACCGGACCTCGGCGGATCGCTGGGTACCAAGGAGGTTGGCGACTGGGTCCGCGGCCGGGTCTAGGATTCCGTTGTTCGCATCACTCCATCACTTCGACCTCGGCGCGGCGGGGCCCAAGAATGAGAGCGAGAAGGAGTCCGCAGATGAATCCCCCGACGTGCGCCCAGAAGGCGACACCGCCCGCCGTAGCCGACTGGATGGAGAGCGACTGAGTGTAGCCGGAGAGAAACTGAATGAGGAACCAGTATCCCAGCACCAGGACTGCCGGCAGCTCGATCCTCCAGAGGAAAACAACTAGCCAGACGATGGTGCTGATGCGGGCGCGCGGAAAGCTGACAAAATAGGCGCCCAGAATCGCCGCGATGGCGCCGCTCGCGCCGATGCTAGGAATCCGTGAACCGGAGTTGAGAAAGATGTGCAGGACGGCGCCCCCCAATCCGCCCAGGAAATAGATGACCAGAAACTTGATGTGGCCAAACCGGTCCTCCACACTCCTCCCAAACACGAACAGGAAAAGCATGTTCCCCAGCAGGTGAAGCCATCCTCCGTGGAGGAACATCGAAGCGAAAATTGGAATGAAGAAGCCGGCGGGAGTAAGTGCCGCCGTGCCACTCGGCGTGGTGTAACGCGCCGGAACGATCCCATAGAGGAACACAAGCTGGTTGATCTCCCGGCCAAGCGACAGCTCATACAAGAAGACCCAAACGTTGGCGAGGATGATCAACAGCGTGCACAGCCAGAAGGTCGTGCGCCGGACGTTGTCGTTGATCGGGATGGGAACCATGGGCGATGCATTTTACCTTGCGAAGGGCTGTCTGCCCATGGAAAAACAACGCGAACGGCAGTCTCTTGGGGATCGACGGCGGGATAAGACAAGGAGGCGGCGGGAGGAGAAGTTGACGAGGGGGTTGCCGGAGGACTTGCCCCCCTCGTCGATCCCGCGCCCCGCCGTGCAGCGCGGGAAACTCACGAACTCTCACGCTGGTGATCGGGAGAAGTTCTCCCTACCAGCCATAAGGCCTCCGGACAAGCTGCTCGGGTGTCGCTGGGAAGACCGGCAGCTTGAAGTTCGGCTGAAAGCCCATAATGGGGACTGGTGATGAGGGTCCGGCCTGGTGCTGGCGAGCCGCGGTCGGTTTGCCCAGGAATCGGATGCTGGAAGTCTTGTCGCCCCCCTTGCCGGGTTTTCCCGCGGGCGCCGCGGGCGCTGACTCGGTAGCCGGCGCTGAACCCGAATGCCCTTGTGCGGCGGAAGAAGCGGCGCCGAAAACCAGCACCTTGCTCGAACCTGCGAACCGCATTTCGAGGATCGAGCGCGACCCGTCAGAGCCGGTGTCGTATACGACCGAGTTCCGGTCGTACTCGACACTGCGATCGACCCACTGACCGTGGGTCTTGGCGACAACTTTCCTGCCCTTGAGGAACGCAACCTCAGGATCGGCGTTGTTGGAGTCCCAGCGCAGCTTGTATTGGCCGGGAGTGACCGTTGTACCTCCCACGCTGGCCGCATAAGTCACTTTGACGTCGCGTGAGTCTTTCGCGAACGCGGAGATAGTAGCCATCAGGAGGATGGCGAATACCGGAGCGAACCGCCCTTGCCTTTTCATGCCTTCTCCTTTCCTTTCCGACCAAGTCGCGGTGATCTCAGCGAGACTCCGCAAG
Organism: Terriglobia bacterium; assembly: GCA_035945295.1. Classification (GTDB taxonomy): domain Bacteria; phylum Acidobacteriota; class Terriglobia; order UBA7540; family UBA7540; genus QHZK01. The sequence continues at coordinate 44,902 of DASZAI010000063.1, forward strand.
GTTGCCTTTCCATCGAGCCCGTCCCTCCGGTAGACACGCTCGATCCTGCTACAATCGCCTCCTCGGGCGTTCTTACTATGGTCGCGGCGTCGGCCCATCCTACAGGTCTGGTGGGACCGGAAATCGCCTCTTGCTTTTTGGAATAAACCTTGCTTAGACTCGGGTGGGGTTAAATGAAAAGGGGCAGGCCTACCTAGGTCGAGCCTCTTCTCCTCGGGAACGTCGTCGCCCCGGCCGCCAAACCGTTTAGCGATGACGATCCATTTAACCCCGTTCCCCGCTCTTGCCTTTCGCCGATTAAGACGCAGCAGACGAAGATTTCGTTAGCTGGCTTCGGCCCGTTTTACAAATTCTTTACAGTCTCGCCGATCACCTCCGTCTGCCGCAGTGCGGTCACAAAGCAAATACGTCCGCCGCGCTCGAAAAGTTCAACAAAATCGCTTTGATCATCGCACCGCCTCACAAAAGGCAAACCGCGCCGCGAGCGCATTTTCACAGTGCGAACTCAAGGCAATCGCGATGCCAAGATTTGCCAGCAGCCCAAACCCAACACTGCCCTACGCTTGTGCACCGCCCGGTGCTTGACTCCGGACTTTGTTGTGTCCGACGCTGGGATTGTCCTGTGCGGAAGCGGACACGGATCCGTGAGATGGCCGCAAGAGAGCGGCTCTGAATTGGTCTGCAAGATGCCTGCAAAGATGGATGAAGGAGTCGCCATGCGGATTGTGTTATGGGAGAATCTGAAGTCTGGCCGTGAGCGACACGCTGAATTCTTTCCTCCAAAGCTGGCCCAATCCGCGCAGTCGGGTTCTGCATGCCTCGGACCGCCGGGTAACGGCGGCGCTTCTCGCTGCTTGCTTCTTGTGGTGCGCTACGGCGGCTTGGGCGCAGAATCCAGGCGCAACAGTTCAAATCGTCGATCCCGCCCGAGTTGACGCCACACGTCCAGCGTCATCTGCGATCCTGACGCTGACCCCGTCTCTCGAGCCCCAGTCCGTATCCTGCGACGTTCTGGTCGTGGGCGCGAGTGTGGGAGGCGTGGCGGCTGCTCTCGCTGCGGCGCAAGGCAATCACCGTGTCTGCCTGACCGAGGAGACTTATTGGATCGGCGGCCAGATGACTTCGCAGGGAGTTGCGGCGCTCGACGAGAACCCTTACATCGAGACGACGGGAGGAACCGCCTCCTACCAGCGAGCGCGCGACGACATCCGCCACTACTACCGGCACCATTATCAGGTATCGAACACCGATGCCCGACAACGGCATTTCACTCCCGGTGGCTGCTGGGTGAGTTCGCTGTGCTTCGAGCCGCACGTCGGTTTCGATGTGCTGCGATCCATGCTGCAACCCTACCTGGCAAACAGCTTTCTACGCGTTTTTCTGCGCACCAAGGCGGTATCCGTCGAGCGCAACGGGAACCGCCTCGAATCAGTCCTGTCGTATAGTTTTGAGGACCGGCGCTGGATAGCCTTTCACGCCGCGTACGTTCTCGACGCGACCGACACGGGTGAGCTGTTGCCGTTGGCGGGGGCCGACTATGTTACGGGAGCGGAGCCTCGCAGCCTCACCGGCGAACCGCACGCGCGGGACGGCGACGGCGATCCGAACGACATCCAAAGCTTCACCTACACGTTCGTTTTGGCTCGCGGATTGACTCGCGACCAAGGCCACGAAGCAGCTCTCGAGGAGCCTCCCGAGTACGAAGTCCATCGCACGGCGCAGCCCTACACTCTTACACTCGACTACGGCGGCGGAAAACGTTTGACTTACCGGATGTTCGAGAAGGCGCCGAACACCGAAGGGGCATTCTGGACTTACCGGCGTTTGATCGCGGCCGGCAATTTCCGAGGACCGGGCGCGCCGCCCGAGATGTCGATGGTCAACTGGCCGGGCAACGACTACTGTGGTCCGGGTCTTCTGTCGAACAGCGCAGACAAGCAAACCGAGGCTCTTCGCGAGGCCAAGCTGACTTCGCTCGGCCTCGCTTACTGGCTGCAAACGGAGGTACCGCGCGACGACGGCGGCCGCGGATATCCCGACCTCGAGCTGCTTCCCCAGGCGCTCGGCTCCACCGACGGGCTGTCTCAATTCCCCTACATCCGGGAGTCGCGTCGCATCCAGGCCCTCGAGACAGTTCGCGAGCAGGATATTTCCGCGCCCTACCAGAAGGGAGCGCGAGCGCAGTTGTTCACCGATTCGGTGGGCATCGGGTTTTATCCTATCGACATCCATAGCTGCTCCAAGCAGGACTTCAGCTCGCCGACCAGGCCCTTTCAGATTCCGCTCGGCGCCCTCATACCCAAGGGCTTCGAAAACCTGCTGGCCGCCTCGAAGGACATTGGTACCACGCATCTCACGAACGGCGCGTATCGGCTGCATCCCATCGAGTGGGCGATTGGGGAGGCGGCGGGGACGCTGGCGGACTTGGCTCTGGATCGCAACGTGACGCCGCAGAACATTCAGGCTGATGCTCTCTTGACCCAACAACTCCAGTTCAAACTGCTCGAGCGTGGCGCTCCGATCTATTGGTTCGATGACCTTCCTCTCAACGACCCAGCCTTCCTGTCGGCCCAATTTCTTGCCGCCCAGGGAATTCTCAGCGAGCATTTCCACGACCTGCATTTTGCTCCCCACGGTTCATTGACGCGTGGAGAGGCGGTGCGGGCGCTGGCGCGCGTCGTGGTACCGGATACCGAGAAACCCGGAACCGGAGGCAAACGTTCGAAGGCTGTACCCCTGTCCGCGGCATTGAAGTCTCTGGTCGCGCTCGGCTATCTGCCTTCCTCCTTCCCGGGTGAGGGAGCGCTCAAGCAGGAGTTGATGTGGTCCGACCTCGAGCCGGCGTGCGAGAAGGCGGGCGTAGAAGCGCCTATTGACCGTGGAACGTTCCGTCCAGCGACGCCCGCCGCGTTCGCCATCTGGCTGCTGGAGGTCTATCGCCGGCAGGCGGGCTTGAAGTGGTAGGATAATCCTCGGCATTTCGAGCACCGCCTTCAAGCGAACATCAAGATCTGCACTTCGCGAAGTAAGGCGGTGCGCACCATGATCAGGAGATGAAGGAGCATCGCACATGAATAAGAATTCATCAGACCCGCGACTCAACCGACGGGAGTTCATGCAGTTTGGAGCCGGCGCCGCCGCGCTGAGCGCGGGCCGAAAGGTTGATTGGCTCGCGCCCAACCGCGCTTGGGCCTCACTTCGAGCTGTGCCACCGAGTGATACGGTGCGCTTTGCGTCGATCGGCACCGGAGTACGTGGCTGCGAGGATTTGCGGACCGCGCTCTCCGTTCAGGGCACGGAGATGGTTGCGACTTGCGACCTCTACGACGGACGGCTGATCGCGGCACAGGAGAATGCCGAAAAGCAGCTCCCGACCACCAAAGACTATCGCGCCATTCTCGATCGTCGGGACGTCGACGCCGTGATCGTCGCCACCCCTGACCACTGGCACGCCAAGATCGTCGAGGATGCGTGCGCCGCCGGAAAGGACGTCTACTGCGAGAAGCCCATGACCCACAAAGTACCGGAAGGCTTCGCGATCATCGACGCCGCGGAAAAGCATAACCGCATCGTTCAGGTCGGCAGCCAGCGCCGCAGCGGGATTGTTTTTGCCAAGGCACGCGAAATCTATCAAAGCGGAGTGCTCGGCCAAGTGACCCTGGTCGAGGCGTTCATCGATCGCAACGACCCGAGCGGCGCCTGGGTGTATCCGATTCCGCCGGACGCCAGTGAGAAGACGATCGACTGGGATCGCTTCCTGGGCGACGCGCCCCGGCGTCCTTTTGACGCGGCGCGCTTTTTCCGCTGGCGATGTTTTCAGGAGTATGGTGAGGGCCTGCCCGGGGATCTTTTCGTCCACCTGCTCACCGGCATCTTCACCATCACGGGCATCAATGCTCCGCCCGAGCGTGCACTCTCGACGGGCGGCATCTTCCGCTGGAAGGACGGCCGCGATCAGCCCGACCTCATCTGGACCTTCTACGAGTATCCCGATTTCCGCGTCGCCATACGCTGCAATCTGAACAATGAGTCGCCTTCGGACGTGACGCGACTCTTCGGCACCAAAGGAACGCTGGAGGTCAAGGGCGAGACCGTAACCTTGGTCCCGCAGGACACTCGTCCCCGCCCGGAGGGCTACTCGATATACGGGTGGCCGGCGAAGCTGCGGAATCAGTATCTGAAGGAATGGCACGCCCAGCACCCGGAGCCCGCGCCGGGAACCTATTCTGTGATCGAGGACACGCAGTCCTTTCAAGCGCCGCCCGGTTACGAGGATCAACTCGACCACATGCACAACTTCTTCGAGTCGGTGCGCACGCGACGTCCGTCGGTCGAAGATCCGGTCTTCGGCAATCACACGGCGATTGCCTGCCACATGGCCAACTATTCTTACTTCAACAAGACGGTCGCGGTTTGGGACGCGGCGAGCCGGAGCATCAAGGCATAATCCGCGGCCTGGCAGGCTGGTGAATGACGGTGTCCATGGGTTTTCTACGAACCTTCAATGATGCTGCGAGAAAGAGCCCTCGAAGATGGGAGCCCCGGGGGCTGTAGAGGGAGATTTCAAATCCCGCACGGCCTTGCCTCACGAAGTCTTGGGGGCGAACCTTCGGGCGCAAGTCCCATGCCCTTGCGAGATTTTCTATCAGCTTGGGACAGACTCCACAAGCTGTCCAATCAATTCTCTTTATAATTGTTATTATTCGAGGATCGCTCGCGAGCCTGGATTTCCCGCGAGGCGTCGAATAAGATGAAGTCAGGAGGATCCTTCGAACGGATCGGCGCAATCCAAGGGTTCGGTGCACCATGCCGCCCGGAGGATCGAAAGCAGACTCGAATTCCGAGTCTCTGTGAATCATGGCTGAAGTCTCGACCGCTGACGGATTGTCGATTCGCATTGCGGAGCGGGACGCGAGCGCGCTCGGCGAATTATACGACGCGTTGGCGCCCGGCCTGATGGGGCTGCTCCTTCGTATCCTGGGCGAGCGCAGCGAAGCGGAGCAAGTCCTCGATGAAGTCTTCGTGCAATTGTGGGACAGAGCTCCGGCAGCGGGAAGCGATCGCACGAGCGTTACCGCGCGTTTGGTGGTGATGGCGCGCGCCGCCGCGGTCGAGCGGCTGCGCGCGCACCGGGCGCCGGCATCCGCCGCGGCAGTCCGCAACGACGCCAACCTGCTGTTGCGAGCCTCCTCCGCTTGGCTTCCCAAGCCCGAGGAAATCACCGCGCTCGATGAACGCCGCGAACTGCTGAAGCGCATCATCCGGCAGCTCTCGGGAACCCAGCGCCAAGCCTTGGAACTCGCCGTATTCGAGGGATACACGGAGATCGAATTGGCGGAGAAGCTGGGGGAGCCTTTGGGCAAGGTGAGGACCGAACTGCGCGCCTCGATGCGCTTCCTCAGACATCGCGTGCGCGCCGTGTTAGGGACATGGTCTACCAGCATATAGGCGAACTTTACGAGTTGTATCTGCTCGGCGCTCTCGACCGCGAAGACAGCGCCCCGATCCAGGAGCACGTCAAGCAAGGCTGTCCAAGATGTCTCGAAGAGCTACGGGAGGCCGCGCTCTCCGTCTACCTGCTTTGTCAAGCGGTGCGCCCCGTTCGACCGGGCCCGCAGCACAAGACCCAGCTCCTGCGGCGGCTTCGCAAGAAATAGCCGGCGTGCCTCTTTAGTCCTTGCGCTTGAGTATCTTGCGCGACCTCAGAGCCCGCCGGCTTGCCTGAGTCGCCGAGTGCGCTTGATACATCTAACAGGGGTGATCGAGAGGAGTACCGCAAACCGATGGAAAGCATCTTGCACGTTAGGAACGGCGACTGGCAGGCCATTGAAAAGAGTCCGCGTGCCACGCTGGTGGACTTCTGGGCCGAATGGTGCGGACCTTGCCGCATGCTGGCGCCGACGTTTGAGAAGCTGGCGGAAAAGTACGGCAACGAAGTCACCTTTGCCAAGGTGGACGTTGATGAGTTGCCCGATGTCGCCAGCAAGTTTGGGATTCGGTCCATTCCTACGCTGCTCTTGCTTCGCGAAGGCAAGGTTGTTGAGCAGTGGGTTGGCGTGCGGTCTTACGACGACCTGTCGCGCTCGCTGGATCGCCACGTGACGACCGCCGCCAAGAGCGCCTGATTCGTTCCGCAACTTCCGGCGCCTCAGCCTTCCCTGAGGCGCCACCCTTCCGTTCTGATCAACCAATCTCAGCGCTGAAGGTATCGTTGCGCGTCACGCCTGGCAATGCCGTCGGTTAGGCCTCAGGCTCCTGGCCTCGCAGAGAGTACATTCGGAGTGCTGGAAAAGAATCCTTTGGGCGCGCTGACGTAGCCCCCAATGGTGTCTTTGCTGACCTTGTTGACCACGAGCTCCAGCGCACTCGAAGCTCCCTGCATGTAGAAGTAGACAGGCTCGAAGGCTGCTTTATCCCGGCGCTCGGTGCGCTTGTCATCGAAATACAAATTCACCGTGAACTGGTTCTTCTTGGGATTCGTTTTCTCGAGCTCTACCATCACGGTGCCGACCTTCTGCCGGCTCTTTCGCCGCACGTTGAACTCGAAGTAATCACGGTCCGTCCGATGGGCAAGGGCCACGAGCTCGTCGTGAGTCCGGGCGATGGCGCCGGATAGCTCACCTTTGGTTCCTGCCAGAGCCGCCTTCGTATCCTCGAGATCCTTGCGAGTCCCCGCAATATCAGTAGACAAGCCGCCCATCTTGGCGTTGGCGTCGGCCTGAGCCTTATTCAACTCCTCAGCGCTTGCTTTCTGGGCGATCGCCTGGCTCAATTTTGTGTTGCTTTGCTGAAGCTGCTTTTGAGTGTCCATTGCCAGGGACCGGGCGCGCGTGAGCTCCTTCTCCGTCAGACCGAGTTTCTCGGTGCTCACCTGGAACTTGGCGCTGAGGTCGGCGTAACGCTCATCGCTCGAATTCATTCGTCGCGTCAGCAGATTCAGGTCGTCCGCCTGCTTGGAAAGCGTCTGATTGATCTGCTGCCGCCCGGTGATCGTCAGATAGAGGTTGACACCCACCAGAATCGCGAGCAGGGCGATCAAGGCAGGAATCAGCTTGACCCCCGAGGAAGACGGCGCAGCCTGGCCCGGCGGGGGCCCTTGCACGTACACGTATTGCGGGCTTCCCTGCGCGGGTGCCGGAGGAGGCGTAGGCTCGGGCGCCGCGCGTCGTGGTTCTGGCTCGTTGAAGCCGAACATCGCATGGCCGGGGTCGCGATCCTGACTTTTGTCTGCCATCGATAGCTCCTTGTCGTTGGTTCGAGTAAGAACTATAACTTCTCCGCTCGAGAGTGGCCCTGATTGCCTCTGTTTATGATGCTAACTTGAAACCGAGGGTTTCGCCACTGCTTAGTATCACCGTGTCGCAGCAACGTGAGAAGTTCCTATTCCAGCAAAGTAGAAAGTTCCTGTTGGGAACCGTCAAACTGGCGGGATGAGAAAACAGGAGATGCTGGTGATGAGCACGCGAGACCGGGACCGGTTGAAAGTGTTGCATGC
>DASZAI010000064.1:0-9193 GCA_035945295.1 Terriglobia bacterium
AGGTTGCTTCACGCCAGCGGTCGAAGGGGACAGCCTCGGTCCGGTTGCTATGGCAAGTCTCTGGCTACTCGCGAGGCGGGCGGGAGCCGGTGCGGGCCTTCCGCCAACCATAGCGCTTTGGGTCGGAGTAGCCACAGGGCGTGCAATGATCTGTCCCTTGGCAACCTGCTGCGCGCTGACTCGGATGGCCTGACGCGCGACCGCCTGGCCGCTATCGAAGACCGCGGTCGGCACGGCGGTAGTCGCCACCTGCCGATTCGCGTAGTTAATGGTGTTGATGTTGTTGATGTTCGTGATGGTGGAGATGTTGGTCACGTTGCGGATGTTGGTGGAATTCACCCGGCTTAGATAATCGCCGCTGTATCCGTAGGAGGGAAAGTAGGGCTCTCCCCGCCCCAGCGGAAACCAAGCCTGGATACCACCTCCGCCGCCGAAGCCGAAACCGACGCTGAAGCCCGAGCCGCCAACGAAGGCCACCAGCGCGGGAGCATAGTAAGGCTGTTCGATGACAGGACCAGGCTGCCATCCCCATCGAGATCCATATTGCGACCAGCGGCCGTAGTGGAAGGGAGCGAAGCCCCAAGGCTCATCCTCAACCCAGGTCCAGCCCCAGGGGTCAGCCCATGCCCAGTGACCATTTCGATAGGGTACCCAGTCAGACGCAACATTGGACGGATACCACACAGGTCCATTCTGCGAATCATCCTGCCATCTGCCGGAGTTGTCGAGGTCCTCATAGCCCGGCATATTGCGGCCCACGTACCGTGCGGAGGCGGACGCCGTGACTCGGCGGTCGCGATCCGCACTCCACTGGTCGAAGCCATCTTGACGGGGCTGGGACACGGAAGCAATCTGGATAGGATTCGTGCCGGTGAGCCTGACCGCCTGTCCGCTCCCGACCGTCTGAGCGACGTCTCCGCCAGTCACTTGCAGACTGCCGCTGTTCACGGCGACGAGAGTGGAGCCGTCCGCGGGGTTCGTATCCACGCGGTAGTCACCTGCTCCTTCCAGGGTGAGCGCGCCGTTGGGCGTGTCCACTTCGACGGAATTGCCGGAAGGCATTTGGTAGACGCTAACGCGGATCGTGCCTTGCGCGAGACCCAACTGCATGATCTGGTCATTCAGGTTCGCGATAGTCAAGTCGGTGGATTCCGACAGGCGCAAGGCGAAAGGGCCCGCCTCGAGCTCCGCCTCGCTGCCCTGATCGGCGAAAATGCGATCGCCCGTTGTGACGGTATAGTTTAGCGTCGCCTGGCTCCAATCAGTTGCGCCCGATAGCTGCAAGGAGACGGTGCCTTTCGTGTAGCTGAGCCTGGCGACTCGCGCTGGTGGATCGCCTTGGGCGAACACCGTTGCGGCCAGAAGCCAGGGCAGCAGAAAAGCGACCAAGCTCAAGCTTACTTTTCGATTTGCGATTATCATTGCGTTCCTCCTGGAGCGTTCGTGGGCTCGAACAAAGCTTACAAGCAGTGACCGATGTGCGTGACCCGCCGATTCGACCCGCCAGAGAATCAACGGATTGGTCCGGACGATTCTCCGATCGACGTGCCGTTGGCGCGATTAACCACTACCTTTTCGGCGCCTTGGTAATCTAAGCCTGCATCGCGAACCACAATGGGTTTGGGTGTTAGACCTCTCGATTTGTCTAAACGATCCAAACCCGCGTAAACGGCGGCTTTCAATCGCATGAACTGTTCAGCTTCTTCCAACTCGCGGCGCTCTTCTCTGGGCTCTTTGAGTCCGACGCTGGGAGTGTTTTCTCTTAGGCTCTGGTGGCTGTTTTGGACTGCCAGTGCGATGACTTTGTGCGACCCGCCGATACTTCTCCCGGCTGGAGCCTCCCACGTCCGGTGCGATCCATCGGCGCCCGGGCTGACGACGCGAGGCGTCAAGACGATCATGAAGCTCAGAGCCCATGCGCAATAGATCGTTTTGTGAACCATCTTTTCCTTCCACCCTTAAAGACTCAACACCGGCAATAGAGAGTTACGCATTTACGTTATCCAGTCCTTATGGTAGGCGGTTCAACCTGGGCTGTCTGCTCAAGACGGCTCTGTGAGGTGGTCACACTTGCTCATAGGTAAAAAGGGACACGCGCACCAAGGATGGACTGAGAGACTCGCGGCCTTGACACTGTTCTTTAGATGATGCCGGTTGGCGTCACCCGGAAATCCGATGGGCGCGGACGACAAATCTCTGGGGTGCGGGGCCCACCAGGTAGAACGGGTAACAGGTCACCAAGGTCAGGATGGCCTCACCAGAATCGTCCAACACCTCAGTATCCTCGGGCCCGACCACCTGGATGGCATCCACGCGGTAGCGGTAGGATCCGCTGAGCGTGGTCAGCGTAATTTCATCATCCTTGCGGATATTGCGCAGCGCTCGGAAAAAAGTGTCCCGATGTCCGGCGATCGCAACGTTGCCTTGCTCGCCCGGCAGCGGGGTTCCCCGAACATGCCCGACCGCACGTCGCAAAGTCTTTCCGTCGGTACCTTCCAGGATCATCACTGTAAGGCCAATCCTGTTGATCTCGAGTCGCCCCAAGGGAGATCCGCGGCCCAGTGAACCAGGACTCTCAGCTCTCGAGTGGGTCGCTTCCGTCAGGGCTGAAGGAAGGGGTGCGGGGTGAAGTTGTTGACTGCCGGCGATCGGCGGCCTCGTATGCTTCAACGCTTGCTGGAATCGCCAGGTTTCGTAGGCCTGATAAAGCTTCGCGTCGAGCAGCACGTAGCCGACGTCACCTAGTGCCAGGATGCCGATAAGAAAGAAGAGGTATCGGCTCGCGCGGAGAAAGGATGGGGTTCGCGTCGGAAGAGGCGCCCCCGATTTAATTCTGAACTGCATGGTTGGCTGCTCCGGCCGCCGGGGATGGTGGAGGCTTCAAGGGCGCGGTGTAACCAGTGCGGGTGCGGACGACCAAACGTCCCCTACCTGGCGCCTCGGCCTTCACCTGTATGGTCCGGTGGGTCCCATCTTGCTGTCGATTCGTAGGGACAAAGGCGATGGTGTACTGGTTACGAATATCACGGGCGATCCGTTCACAAATCGGCGTGACTTCCTTCACGGTCTCGGGCAAGAAGGCCTCGCCACCCGTGGCCTTGGCAAGTTGCCTGAGCACGTGGGGATTTCGGTCGGGATCGTCCGGATCAAAGAGACCCAGGGTGTAGATGATGGCGTCCGACTGGCCGGCCATGGCCAGGGTCTGGGCAAGGTTGTGGCGGCTAGCGTTGTCGGCCCCATCGCTGATCACGACCAGCACTTTTTTGTCCCGGTTGCCTTTCTCCAGGTGCTCGAGCCCAGCCGCCACCGCGTCATAGAGGGCGGTCTCGCCGTTGGCCGTAATTGAGGATAGGGCGGCCTGCAATTGAGCCGGCTCGTCTGTGAATGGCATGGCGATGGGCAGGCCAAACGTAACGTGCTCGTTGAAGTTGATCACAAACATCTGGTCCTGCGGATTGCTGGAGCGGGCAAACGCCACGGCGGCGGCAATGACTTCCGGCCGCTTCGGTTCCATGCTTCCACTGTTGTCGACCACCAAGCCGACCGTGACCGGAATATCCTCATGGCTGAAGTACTTGATTTCCTGAAGGACGCCATCCTCGTAGACCTGAAAGTCGCCTTCGGCGAGCCCCGAAACAGGAGTACCTTTGCGGTTGCGCACGGTCGCGTGCAAGACCACCATGTCAACACTGATCCTGATCGTGTAGGGGTCAACGGGGCGGCGCTCGGAGGACGCGCCTTCTTGAGGCTGACCAACGATGGGCAGAACCATCAGCAGAAGAAGCGCGGCCAGGCATCGGCCGGTGGCGACACCTGCCGCCCCGGCGCGTACTCCCGTGCCGGAAAATTCCGCGGCCGGCAACCTCCACCTCCTTCGAGAAAAACGACCTATCACTAAGAGTCGCGAGACTCAGCAGCCCATCTTCCGATCAGCCAGGTGGCGCTGCGTGTCAGTTCTTGCAGCTTCCGTGCCACGGTCCCGGTTCCCTCCTCAAGCACTACGAAGATTACGCAGGCCGCGAACAGGAGCATCACACCAGTCAAAACCGTCAGCACACAAGCGGTATATTCATAGACGATGAACATTGATCTCCTCGTCCTCAGTCCAGGTTGTCGATGGGCCTTCCCAGGGTTCACTACCTCTGGATAGAGCCGCATGAGGGGAGGTGATATGCGCGCACCCTCCGCCGATGCACTAGTCCACACAAACCCGCACTCTCCCGGCTCAAGCAGCTCGCTTGGTAAGAACCGAAAGAGCCAAGCCTGCGCCCAGCGATAGCAGTCCGATCAATCCCATCAGCGGTAATGTGCTGGCCGTGTGGGGCAGCGTTTCCGCGGCGGGGGCGGCGGCCTCGGTCTCTACCGGCGGAGCCTCAACCACCTCAGCGACTGGAACTTCTTCTCCCGTAGGTTTGACCGCTTCGACTGATATTGCTTTCAAAGTCTCTACGGTCGGTTCGGTGTCCAGGGGCATCGCCAGAACGGGCTCGTTGACTACCTTGGCCAACTCGATCGCTCTTGACTTGGGATATACAAATTGCTCGCCCCATTGACGTCCCGGGTAAAACCATGCGCGGATCGCTTCCGGCTGTCCCTCCGCCCTCTCTTTGAAGGTCATGACCGTTTTGTCGGTCGCCCTCAAACGGTAATTGGGGATCGCGAGGATAGTGGTGTACACATGGTCTTCGGCTTCGTTGAAGATCTGGACGATATGGCGGTCCGCTGCCGAATCCACGATCTTGAAGATATACGTGCCCGCCGGCAAGACCTGAGCGCCTACTCCCGGAACCTCGACCGGCGCGCTGAAGGTCACCTTGGTCTTCCGGTTCCACTCGTCGGCCTTCGCGCTGGAGAGAAACGCCAGGGCCATGACGGATACGCAGAAGATCATCGTCCCTATTCTGAATCGATTCATTGTTTTCATTTTGCAGTTTCCTTTTGGGGCGTTCTTTTCTGCCCCGTCGACAGAATCAGACTGCCTAGTAAGTGAGTCTATGAGACAACACCCACCTGGAGCGTTACACTCGCTTGAACGTTTGTCCGCCCTTGGGAGAGTATTTCGTCAGCGTTCTGTCCAAACCGCGAGCCGATTGAGGACTGCGCACGGTACCGTCGATCAGAAGTTCCTTGGCGCTGACCTCGCGTCCGTAGAGTTTCCGGTTGTCGTCCTTATCTTGTTTCACCACGGCTCCGTCGAGCGACAGCCCCGCGAACAAGCCCTGTGTGCGCGAGTAGCTGAGAATCTCAGCGTGGAGTTGAGCGTCCGTCGCGCCTTCCGCGGAACGACCCACTGGTCCGGCCGCTACCGATGCTTCCGCGCCCAGCTTGACGCTGTTCTGGACCAGCTTTTTGGCGCCTTCTGCGTTCATCACGAGGAATACGACGTCGGTAGCCTTACCGCCAATCTGAAATCCAACGCTCGCCGCTCCCAGGGTGAACATCGAGGGCGCGTCCCACTGGCCGTTGCCGCCCTTGCGGCACACCAGCACACCGCGTCCATAAGTGCCGCCGAATCCCAGAGCGAACTTGAGTTGAGAGGGAACGATCCCAACGCATACGGCTTTCTCCAATAACTCATCAGGGATACCCTTGTCGGGCGTCCCCATGATCTCGTTGAGAACGTTGGTTGCCTTCTGGAGTTGGCTCTCTCCTGCGAAGGCCGTCGCGCAGAAGGTCAGAAACAGAAACATCACAGCAAACTTTTTCATTTCAAACTCCTTTTTGCCCCGCCAAGGCGGGAGAAGCGTCATCCGCTTCCTCACCCCACATGCAGGCTGGCAGCGCGACGCACAACGGTTATAACCTGAGGTAATTGGGGCGTCAGCCCAGTACGGCTCACCGGTTCGGTCAAAATCGCTCACGCCAAATGGCCAGGCAGTGTGACCGTGGAATGAGCAGTTTTGAGCAGACCTCGGACACGGAGTTTGTTGCACTATGGGGCCAGGCAATCCGTGAACCCGAAAGTCACTTACGCTCTGCTCAAAGAGGCCTGCTCGGCATGGGCGGACGACAACGCCTCGAGCTTGGCCGCAGCACTCGCGTTCTACACCATCTTTTCGCTCGCTCCGGTCCTGATTGTCGCGGTCGCGGGCCTGGCGTTCGGGCAACAGGCGGCGGAGAGCAATTTCCTAAGGCAGCTCCAAACCCTGGTGGGTGCAACAGGCGCCAGAGCGATTCAAGCGATGATCCAGAGCGCGAATCGGCCCGCGCTGGGCGTCATTGCGAGCCTCATTGGCATCGGGACGGTACTGGCGGGTGCGTCAGGCGCTTTTGTCGAGCTCCAAGACGCGCTCAATAAGATCTGGAAAGTTCCGCGGAGATCGGGAAGTGTTTGGCTGGGTGTGATTCGAGAGCGCTTTTTGTCGTTCGGCTTGGTCTTGGGCACGGGCTTCCTGTTACTCGTGTCACTCGTGGTCAGTGCCGCGCTGCACGCAGTGGGAAGTTACATGGGACTCCTGCTTCCCGGGCCCATTTTCCTGGAATCGGTCAATGTTCTCTTTTCGTTCTGTACGATCACGCTGCTACTCGGAATAATCTTCAGGTATCTGCCCGAAACGGAAGTTGCCTGGAGTGACGTGTGGATCGGTGCGGCAGTTGCGTCGCTGCTCTTGACCACGGGCAAGACGCTGCTCGCGTTGTATCTCACCCGCCCCACCGTCTCCTCGGCATACGGAACCGCCGCCTCCCTGGTCATTATTCTCACTTGGGTTTATTACTCGACGCAGATTCTCCTTTTGGGCGCGGAGATCACCCACGTCTACGCCGTCAGGCACGGATCGCGGGCCGAGCGGGCGCTCGCCAGCAAGTAACCAAAGGCGATCCCGCGGGACCGTCCCTTCATCCAGGCAGAGCCTCTTCCCGGCCACGCGCAGGTCAATCAATGTCCGACATTGAGCTCAAGGTGGATCGCGTCGTGAACGCGATACCCACTGTCAACCAGAACCACATGTCCCCCAATGACAACGTAGCGGTAGCCGCGAGGGGCACGGCCGAGACCGCGCGTCAACTCAATGGGCGCCGGGCGGCTCATTCTCCGCATGTCGTCATCGAGCACGTAGCCCGGCCGGAGCCGGCTCTCGTAATCGTTGTTCCATTGGTCGGGCTGCCTGAACACCGGCTGCCCCTGATTTTGGTTGTAATAAGCGCGCGCGGCTTGTTGCTGCTCCTGGTTGAACTGGCGATATTGCTTCTTACTCTGGCCGCGATTCTGTTCCTTTTTGCTTTGGCCGTGGTTGTCGTTGCCGCGACCCTGGTCATTCCCATCTTGTCCGCGGTCTTGCGCCACGGCCCCAATACTGGTCAAAGCAAGCAGCGCGGTCGCACAAGCAGTCACCCACCATCGTGTCTTCATAGGTTCTCCTCCAAACGTGCTGGTGTTGCGATTCTCAAATCCTGGGACGGCACTCGGCGCACATCCAGCGGAGAATCGTGACTACACGACTTATTTATAGACGAGGGCGAAGCGCGCGTCAGTCCAGTGCGGCTCACGCCTTTGGTCAAAATTGCTCATCCCAGTCAAAGGAGAGGGAATTACAGTGTTTGGGCGTGGTTGAAATTAGCAAGAGTGCGAGCCGAAGGCTAGTCGTGCAGGACCACGCTCAAGAGGCCGCTGTTCACCGTCAACCCGCCGCTGCCGGTGTATTCGACGAAGCCCAGATCCCTGAACTTATTCATGAAATGACTGACCCGCGACCGGGTGGTGCCGGCCATTTGGGCCAGGTGTGCTTGATTGATTCCGGGATGCACAGTTTCGGCCGTGCTGCTCTTACCAAAATGCGCCAGCCGTAAGAGAATCCGAGCCAGGCGTTTCTCGCTGCTGTTGAAGAGTAGATCCACGAAATCTTCTTCGACTCGAACCGTACGAGAAAGTAGATAGGATATCAGCAGCTTTGCAAAGGCAGGCTTTTGATGGATTAGGCGAGCCAGCGTGCCCTTATCCACACGGTCGATAGTGGATGATTCAATCGCTGTTGCGGTCGACGTCCGCCGGGATCGATTTACCAGACAGCCCTCTCCAAAAACGTCGCCTCGGCCCAAAATGGCGATGACAGCTTGCTTGCCGCGCCGCGATTTCACCGCGAGCTTCACGTTGCCCCTCTGGATGTGAAACATCGCATCAGCCGCATCCCCCTGCGAATAGATAGCCTGTTGGTCAGGGTACTCCCGCGTTGTCTTTTGAGTGCCGATCCTTTTGAGGAATTTTCGGGAATTGAAAGTGAGCGTATTTCTGGTCATGCTCGATGCCTCCAAAGACCCGATCAAGCAGGGTCTGAGCTTTCGACTATGAATGGTACACGGGCCTCGCAGTAAACACAGACGGCGGTCCGCTCCACTGTCTTATCCTTGGGCGTACTTGCCACCTGGAAGAAGCGCAGACAGTCCGTGCAGGTCAGGCCGAAATAGGCGCCGCCGCCCGGGCGTGTCCGAACCGGGGTGCTGATCACTTGCGGGAGATAAGCGCGATGGGGCGTTTTGCGAGCCAGATCCCGGACAGCATGTAAGAGTTCAGGGAATAATGGCGCACTCTTGTCGAACCAGCGGTCAGGCTCAACTTCGACAGGAAGTTCGTGTTGACTTGATCCCGAGAGGACGATGACCGGTATGGAAGGGAAGCGCCGACGCACCACCGATATAAATTCGATCCCTGACATGCGGGGCATATGCAGGTCGGAGATAATGACCTTGGGAAGCTTATCCCGGAGCTTCACCAAACCGTCGATTCCGTCCTCAGCTTGTTGCGCTTGGAAGCCCGCTTCTTCCAATTCCCTTGACAGAATGTTCCGAATGGTAGGACTGTCGTCCACCAGCAAGACGCTATTTGTGAAAACGTCGCGCATAACCTTCTCCTCGACACGACCCCCTGGCCGCTATCCTGGCCCCTAGAAATCTTATAAGCCGAAGGCATTCGCGGGTCAGTACCGGAAAGCACACGCGGCTGGTCAAAATTGCTCACCACGCACCGCAGTTTCATGCCGGGAGACAACCGTCTGTGGTGGGGGAGATTACAGAGGATGTACCATTAAAGCTAGTGTTGTGTAACGTACATAAGTGGCACATAGCTCCAATTATGGTATAAGGGCTCATGTTCACCAACAAGAGCCCTTTTCGCTTGTCTCCCCGCCAGAGGATGGACCTGGAAGGCGTCGTGCGATCCACCCATTGGGCCGCCGGTTGGGTGCGCCGGGCGCAAGTT
>DASZAI010000065.1:0-7312 GCA_035945295.1 Terriglobia bacterium
GCATGCAACACTTTCAACCGGTCCCGGTCTCGCGTGCTCATCACCAGCATCTCCTGTTTTCTCATCCCGCCAGTTTGACGGTTCCCAACAGGAACTTTCTACTTTGCTGGAATAGGAACTTCTCACGTTGCTGCGACACGGGTCGGTGGGGCCTTGCGCTTTTCGATCCCAGGGCCTATTCTACGGCAAACGCTAGATTCCTTCCTTGGAAAGGAGGAGAAAATGGGCACGACTCCCAGACCCCAACCCATCTCTGAAGATCCTGTTCGGGTGGATCCGAAGCATTACAAAGTGGAATTCGAGAATGACCGCGTGCGGGTGCTTCGTATCAATTACGGGCCTCGCGAGAAGTCGGTGATGCATGGGCACCCGGCAACCGTGGCAGTCTTCCTCGCGGAAGGCAGCGCGAGATTCACGTTCCCGGATGGCAGGACGGAGGAGCGCATCTGGTCAGCGGGCCAGAGTCTCTTTATTCCTGCCGAGAACCATCTGCCTGAGAATTTAAGTGACAAACCAATTGAGCTGGTCTTAGTTGAGTTGAAAAGTTAGCCGGAGAGGGGATCCCCGGCTTGTTCCGAGAGCCAATGGTGCACATGGACGCAAGAAAGGTAGATGGGTACAAGCGATTATTGCTGGCGAAACAGCATGAGTTGTTGCCTGCCACGCCCAGAACTTCCTTGACCGCAGGCAGAGCGGAGGGTCATGGAGGGGACCCGACCGATCGGGCGAGTGAGGAAGTTCAAACAACGCTCCAAGTCCATCTGACCCAGAGCGACAGTCATCTTTTGCGGGCGATCGAAGAGGCGCTAGTTCGGATCGAGCACGGTGCGTTTGGAGCGTGTGAAGTCTGCAAGCGTCCCATCGCTGAGGCGCGATTGAAAGTGGTACCTTGGACGCACCTCTGCCTCGACTGCAAGGAGCAGCGCCGGCGTTGAAAGCAAGTTGAGTTACAAGAGCTTTACGTTGCGGGATTGCTCCCAAAGGTGCTCGTATGGGAGACGTGGAGACTGAGGAGGCACCGCAAACGTGCCAAGGGGTTTCGAGTTGGGATGAGCCTTGTCCACACCCTGGGACGCAACATTGCAAGGAGTGTGGCCTCTGGTTTTGTAGCTCACACTTCTCGGACCCGGACTGGCATCGGTGTGCAGGCGAGTAACCCGGCGCCCCCCTGGGGCTGATCTTCGTTGAGTTGAAACCCTAGCCGGGCGAAGCTCGGCTTCTGAATTTGAGGGACGGCACAGGACGACTCTCCTTTAACCTCCGGTGTTTCAGGAAGTCTGACGTGCCGTCTCTTTTTTCTCGACGCGGCGGTGCACCACGCAGTCACGGTTCACAGACACCAAAACACTTCGGAACTGCCCGAGCGGATTCGATCATTGCTGAAGGATGAGACCATCGAAGCGAGAGCCGCAAGCGCCTGATCATTCTGTGGCCAGGAGGGTTACGATGAGTCTCCTGAAAATTGCCCACGTTCCTCCTGCTACCGTTGAGCCTGCAGCCACTGTCTCTGATGCGGTCAGCGTAATGGCCCGCGAAGGAGTGGGTGCGGTTGCTGTGGTAGAAAAACCCGGAAGAGGCGAAGTGCAGGGAATTTTCACCGAACGCGACGTGATGCTTCGCGTGGTGCAGAAGGGACTTATATAATCCTCGCGAAACGCAGGTGCGAGATGTCATGACATCACCGGTTGAGGCTGCATCCGAGGAAACCACGGCCTGTCGTTGCCAAGAATTCGGTCCGTCAGGCAGAACTGACCGGGGTGCCTAGAGCGCCGCCGCTTTTTTCGGCCGCTCCGAGAGTCGCCGCATCGGCTTCGAGTCAGATAGCAGCCATGCGCGCTTGGAGTGTGGTGATGACCGACACCAAGGGTACAATCTCACCCGCAAGGTGGGTCGGCTTGAAATTGGGGAGGAGAAGGATCTGGCACTCATGCTGCGCGTCGTTCGTAACGATGGTGTAAGCCACCGACCTGCGCAAGTTCGATCACCGGACCCAGTTCTGGCGGCTGAACGGGACGCTCTTCCGGAGCGTCCTTAGCCAGCGACAAATGCGTGCGAGAACTCTGGTAGTGAAGAAGGTATGATCTGAGAGTTCTTCGTAGAGACGCTTCGTTCAGCACAATTACAGGGTCCACGCACTCTCGCCGAATCGAACCAATCAATCGCTCCACGTAGGGGCTCTGCCAAGGTGATCTCGGTGCGGCGAGAACCTCGTGCGTCCCCATTTCTCGGATGGCTTCACGAAAGGAGTCGCCATAGATCGAATCTCGATCATGCAACAGATAGCGCGGTGCGCTATCCCAGGGAAAAGCCTCGGCGATCTGGCGTGCTGTCCATTCAGAAGTGGGATTAGCGGTGACGTTGAAATGAACTATCCGTCGTCGGTGGTGGGCGAGCACGACGAAGACAAACAAGACCCGAAAGGTCACCGTCGGCACCACGAAGAAATCTGTCGAAACCAACTGGGCAACATGATTATCGAGGAAGGCGCGCCAAGTCTGTGATGGTGGCCTTCGTGTGTGCACCATGTACCTCGCTACGGTTGCCTGCGACACATCGATTCCCAGTTTTGAGCAGTTCCCCATGGATTCGAGGGGCTCCCCAGAGTGGGTTCGCCAAGCTCATCCTGCGAATGAGCTCACGACTCTCTTTCGCCAACACCGGTCTACCAGGCCGTCCGTAGCGGCTCTTCCAAGTCCAATACAGCCGGAATCCCTTGCGATGCCAGGAGATCACAGTCTCCGGCTTGACGATGGCGAGCGCAGAGCGCCAACCTGACCAAAAGCGCATAAGCCAGGTCCAAAAGAGCCGGTCCGCCGAGCTCAGACGAACACGCCCCCGCTGCGATCTCCGCAGCACATTGATCTGATGGCTAGGAGCGAGGATCTCCAATTGCAAAGCCGTCCGACTCCGAAAGGACGAACCAAAGGCCTCAAATAAGGAAGCGAAGAGAGCGAGCATAGGAGGGAGAGCTTACCAGCGGAACCGGGCGAACCTCAATCGATTCAATGCGGACGAAGTTTTTGGCATCCACAACCGCGAAGTCCCCACTCGCGCCGATCGAGCTGATGCTCAATGGAGTGCTCAGATTGTTCCTGAGCGTGATTGCCTTTGCGGCACTGGTGAAGCCCACTGCTTGGTTGCCGAAGTTCCAACTCGCTGGAGAGAGGGCAACAGCAAGGATTCCGGTTCCAGTCAAGGATACCGTCTGCGGCTATCGCTGGCATTGTCCGTGAACGCGAGAGCGCCATTCCTCGTGCCGGTGGAAGTCGGCGTGAATGTCACGCCGACTTTGCAACTCTTGGTCGGATTGACTGTGGTCCCGCAGGTTGTACTTGCAGCCTGAATAGCAAAGTCTCCGCTGGCGAGAATACTGCTGATGGTCAACGTCGCCGCGCCCGAATTGGTAACCTTCACGGTCTTTGCGGCGCTCGCTGTGCCAACGACCTGATTGTTGAAATTCAAGCTGGTCGTGGAAAGACTAGCAGTCTGGGCGAACGCAGGCGAGCTGGAAGCGACTAGGAAAAGCAGTACGAAGGTCGCACGACCCCAAAGGGGCTTCTTGCGCTTCATGGATTGTCGCCGACAGCAATGAGGAAAGAACTGCAAGCGACCACACGCGTCCTTACAGGTCATGGACCGGGACGGGGCCATCTTGACCACCTCTGGCAAAATCGGAAAACTTAAACCGACTCACGTCGGCCCCCAGCGGTTGGTCAGCGACGTCAGGCTAGATGGGAGTAGGTTCAGTATGTATGCGCCGAATTGTTACCAATGTCAAGAAAGAAATACGAGAACGGCCAGAAGTATATAATCGTATAATTCTAATCATGTGTATTAACGGGTAACGAATATCATGGGTTTTGCGAAGTCTGCGTCACGTATAGGAGCAGCCTAGAACGCGAGCGTCGTTCAACTTTCCATGCCGTGTTCCCAGATTCGCTCCCGCTCCACTTGCGCGCTCTGTGAGGCCACTTCCTTATACGATTCTTCGTCGACGTGTCTACCCGCTCGGCTGTAGCCGCTGCTCATGCTGGCCTCGAGCGCGCACTGCTTGGAGACTTCGCGGCTCAGTTGCTCCCCCAACTTCCCTGCATCTTTAGGTGTAAATCTGCGGGTCGTAGCGCCCGCGCGACAGAGACACGTAGGCCAGCCGTTTGTTGATGACCTTCTCGTGGGCCCGCTCGGTAGTCGGCCGTGGCTGCCTGGCCGCTGTCGTTGGTGACGGCATAGCCGTTTGTGGAGAATGGGGATGCTCTCCCGTGTTGAGGCAGGGCCAGCTGTACCGAAACGAAAGCCAGCCTAATTGACCCCGCAGAGTTAGCTTTGGGCGAAGAGCAGATTCCCGAGATTGTTGAAAAAACGAAAGCAAGGCGAAAGGAGTGGAGTTCTCCGCTGGGCAGGAGCAGCGAGGTTCGCACTCGTTCCCTTTCAATCGGTCAGCGGAGACAAAAACCAGACACCTGCGTTTCAGCCCTGAAGCGCGGGCCTGATAGAGGCGCTGCTGCGAGAAAACTGACCTGCAAATGCCGCCGGGAGCGTTTGTACCTCGCTTACCTCGATAAAGGCGGATCGCAGAACCGTGGAGCTGAACGGAAAGGATTTACTGAGCCAGAAAACAGCGGCTTCAACGCCTAAGTCTTTTGATAATCAATCGACATCCATTTCCCAAGCTGGACAGTCGCGGGCGGCTACGGAGTATTGTTCACCCAGCGATTGCGCGGTACGCTGACCCCTGCTGCGAGAGTCGGCACAGATGTCCCAGGAGCGTTCGGACCGTAGAATGCCAAGTCGCCACGACATCTTTGCATTGAAAGATTATCTGCCGGCCCCGTCCAACGCTCGCCAAGCGCTAGGGCGGCGGCTGCTGAGCCGTATTCGGTGGTCAGGCCTCTACGTAGAGGGCTGGACCCGGAGTTTCTTCCTCACAATGGACACCATCGTCAGAAGGCCTTTATTCTACAAGTACCTACGATGATGAATAAGGACGTGAGATTCTCAATCTCAAAACCCGGGTTCGATTCCCGGTAGCGCTACCAAATCTTCAAGTTAGCATTTCAGCCGCATAAACAAAGGGATTTCTCGAGAGCGACCGCAACCAACGCCTCGATATTCCCCAGGACAACCGCCTGCCAGCGGCAGCCAGGTTCATCGAATCGTCGCTGAAGGGGGAGACGGAGAAGTCCGTCCGGCTGACGTGCAACGAGTTTCTGAACATCGCGGCGGACTTCTATAATGTGGAGAGGCCTGACGTCCGCGTCCTCGCGGCCCGGCCGATTCGCCGCCGCGAGGGCGGTTGGGCAACCGAGCTATTCGGTGATTACAGTCCCGAGACGGAGCTGATTCGCGTCTGGATGCGGACTGCCGTCCGCAAGCAAGTCACTTCTTTCGGGACGTTCTTCAGCACTCTGTGCCACGAGTTTTGCCACCATCTTGACTACTACCAATTCAAGTATGGCGACTCGTGGCACCCGCGCGGTTTCTACGAACGCGCCGCGGTACTCTATCACCATGCCCGCCGAACCCCAGCCAAAACGTTAGTCTGGACCAGAATATCCGGCGGGCGCTGGCGAATCGACTGGGCGCGGACCAATCGAGGAGTCTGACCAAAGGAGGGCACTTGGCGGCGCAACCTCACTTGGTGTTCGACGGAAGGGTGTAATAGTCGTATGTCGTTGTCCAACTGAATTCCTTGCCCGGCTCGATCGTCATGGCGATGAAGGGTTCGAGCGCCAGCACCGTCCGAATCGACCACAGATTGAACTTGGATAACGGATGGTCGCCGGTTATCCTCAGGCCGGCGCCGACTCTGCGGTTCTCAATGCGGATCTCGTTGTCTCGCGGACTGGCGCTGAAGCCCGCCAGCAGGGTTTCTGCCATGTCCTCATTCTGAAGCACCTTCAAGTACACAAACTGGTTCCCGCGGATCTCGGCAAGTTCCTTGTTCGGTGGATGTGGCGAGCGAATCTGGAAGGGCACGCTGATGGCGAAGTCGGGTCCAGGGGGCTGCTGGTCAAGAACGAGGAAATTGTGATTGTAGACGGCGCTGTGTATGAGGCGGCGGCCGGTGTTCTTTAAATGATGTTCGAGCAGCATCTCCGGCTTGCCTTCGGTGAGACGAACAATCTTCCGGTAGGTGTAGCCATAGCCCGAAGACAGATCCGTCAGCTCTTGAGTGAATTCAACCGAGTCGCGATGTGATTCAACCTTCCATCGGCCTGGGTCCACGATCTCGTACTGCTTCACATAGTCATATTTCGCCTCGTCCTTTCGGAGCACACCCACGCCGATCTTGATAAACGTCCCGCCGACCCGAGCTTCGTCCCAACCCAGGGCCGTCCCGTTGGTTTGGAATTCGTCTGCGGGACCTGAGTCCGCTGAACACGGCGAGGCGATGATCCGGCTCCCGAGATACCGGTAGTCGTGAACCTTCGGGTCCACGCCGTCAAACCACGGTCCATAGTACTCGTGCCCTTTGTATTCCAGGCTGCCGATCGTTCCTGACCAGTCAAATCGGGTACCGCGGTAGTATCCATGCTTGGCATCAGGCAAGTACAGTTTCAGACGAATCCGGCCGTTTGTGATCTCGGCTTGAGGGAAATCGGACACCGACACCTCCAAGGCGGCCGCAACACGAAACAGCACGGCGCACGCCAGCGCTGCGGCTAATGGCAAGCGCAAAAGTGCGTTCCAGGTCTCCGCTTTCGTCGAACTCTTCCGGTTTGGCACGGCTGACCGGAAGCCAGTATACCCTTGATAACGACTCTCAGAGGGACGATGATGCAGACACAATGACGGCACGGCTTATTAGGAAAGGCCAATGGTTTGGGCAGGATCGATCCGCTGGGCAGATCGTCGCGACGTCGACGGTTGCACTCACTTACAGCTTGACGCTTCTGTTCGCTCAGAATCCTCCCGCTAGCTCGACGAACTTGGAGCGGGGCCAGAAAGTGTATGCAGAGCGCTGTGTGGGCTGTCACGGAGCCGATTTTCGCGGTACGGACCAGGGTCCGGCCCTAACCGGAGATCCTCGGGTGCGCAGGATGTCGATTGAGCGCTTGCAGAGCATTATTTCGAGAGGGATTCCCAATACCGGCATGGCGGCTTTCGATCTCCCGGCTCCAGACGTCGATGCTCTGGCGCTCTTGGTGCATTCGTTGAATTCCCGGGCGGTAGATAGCAACCTGCCCGGTAACCCGGCGGCCGGCGAGCAGTTCTTTTTCGGCAAGGGTAAATGCGGTTCCTGCCACATGGTCTCGGGGAAAGGACAGCCTATAGGACCGGATCTGTCGAGCTTGGGGGATGAAAGGACGGT
>DASZAI010000066.1:0-2710 GCA_035945295.1 Terriglobia bacterium
GCATGCAACACTTTCAACCGGTCCCGGTCTCGCGTGCTCATCACCAGCATCTCCTGTTTTCTCATCCCGCCAGTTTGACGGTTCCCAACAGGAACTTTCTACTTTGCTGGAATAGGAACTTCTCACGTTGCTGCGACACGCGCTGGGCGCCGGTTGCCTTTCCCAACCGCGTCGGCTACCATGGGACGGTTTTTTTGGCGCCCATGAGTACACACAGCGGAGACTCCGATTTTTGGCTGATTGTGGGGTTTGGGGCCGGGATTGTCATGTTCTTCAAGGGCTTCCGCACCTACCGCGAGTACCGGGTGGTTGAGGACACGCCCGAGATCCCCATCCGCTCGATTCCCATGGGCCTGATTCACGTGCACGGCCGGGCCAAAGGCGAACAGCTCGTCACCAGTCCGGTGACGCACACGCCGTGCTGCTTCTACAAGGTGGTCATCGAAAAGTGGAAGACCGACAGCGACCGCAGCGGGAGCTGGTCGCACTACCGGACCGACGTGGATGGGCCGAGGTTCTACCTCGAAGACGGCTCCGGACACGTGCTGGTGGAGGCGCACGGCTCCGAGCTTGATCTCGAGCCGTCGTGCCGGCGTGAGGTGCACATCAGCGCGGGGTCGAACGCCGCCGCCAGCGCCGTGGCCAGTCCAGCCGGCAGTCCCGCGACGGACGCGGAGTTGCTGGGCTACGTCACACGAGGTTCGGTCGTCAAAGCGTTCGACTTCATCGGGCACAAAGTCGAGGCCGTGGGGCCGCTGGGGGATCCGCACAAGGAGCAAATTCGTAATGCCATTGTCGACGCCTTCACGCATCCCTCCCAAGGCAAGGGATTCGAGGCCCTGATGGCCCTGCAGATGCCGATGTTGCGCCAGAAGCTGGAGGCCAAGGGTCCGTTGCCCGACCCGCAACAGGAGCAGGCCCGCCTCGCGGCGCTCGAGGCCATGCAGCATCCGCTGGGGAGCCCGGAGTTTACCGCCGGACTGCGTCGCGTCTCCGAGCTTTACGGAAAAGAGGGGAATTTTGAAACCTGGATGGCGAGGATGCAGAACGTGCGCGAGCACGGTCTCGAGGGCTTTAATTTTTCGCCCACCTCCGGGCGTTTTCGTTTCACTGAATACTGCATCCTACCCGGCCACGATTACGACATCACCGGCACGTGCGCCGAGAATCCTTCACCGCGCGACGAACATGACCGCAACCTGATCCAGAAAGGCTCGAACGAACCCACCTTCCTCATTTCCTATAAAGCTCTGCCGCAAGTCGAATCCGGACTGCGGAATCGCGCCCTGGGCATGATCTTCGGGGGCGCCGCGCTCTCCGTCGTTTGCCTGGCGATCCTGCTGGGCAAGTTAGGCCTGCTGTAACCCCTGTCACACGCGGCTCGGTTGGACTTCGGGACTTCGTTCGGGTAGCATGCGCGAATGATGGCGGCCGTGGTATTTGCCGGTTTCGGCGATCCGGAGTTCTGGCGGAAGCTCGTTGAGCGCTTTTTCGAAAGCGATACTCGCTCTGTTCTCGGGGACTTCAGGATTCAGATTGCGGCCGCTGTCGGTTTTGGCGCCGGCATTTACTGGTTCTTCAAAGGACTGTGGACCTTCCGCAAGTATCGCGTGATCGAAGACACCCCTCAAACGCCGATCCGGTCGATCGCCATGGGGCTGGTCGACGTCCAGGGCAAGGCCGTCGGTGACCCGCCTATAACGAGTCCTATCACCCGCACGCCTTGCTTCTTCTACCAAGTCAAGATCGAGAAGTGGACCCAGACGGGAGACAAGCCGCAGGACGGCGTCTGGCGCCATTATAAGACCGACGCGGGCGGTAAGCCGTTCACGCTCGAGGACCCGACTGGAAAAGTCCTGGTGGACGCGCATGGCGCCGACTTTGATCTCACTCCGAGCGATAACCGGGAGATTGGCGATTTCTCCCGGTTCTTCGTTCCCTCGGTCGAAGCGGACGATCCGGTGATTGACCCCGAGATCGCCTCGACGTTTGAGGCGAGCGACCGCGAGGTGCTCATGTACATCACCAAAGCGGCGGGTAAGAGCGGCCTGCTTTCCGGACGGTATCGCGTGACGGAGTACTGCATCGAACCGGAGCAGTCGTACGATGTGACCGGCACCTGCACCGAGAATCCCGGCGCCAAGGATGAGCACGACCGCAACCTGATCCGCAAGGGGACGAACGAGCCGACCTTCGTCATCTCGATGGACGGCAAAGTGGACCTCGAGAGTACGCTCCGTTATAAGGCGCTCCGGGGTGTTCTGGGCGGAGGGCTGCTGGCGGTTGGCTGTCTGTGGTTCTTGCTGATGCACTTCGGCTGGCTCTAGCGGGCGACCGGCAGTGGCTTAGCGTTCGGCTACAATCAAAGTCACGAGGTCTTCAGAAGAATGAAATGGCTGGAATGGATTCTCCGGCCCACGCACTTCTTTTTCATCGCCCTTCTCGGGCCGTTAGTCCTGGCCCTGATGGCTGCGCTGATCGCGTTCATCGTCTTACGCCTAAAGCGGCGTTCTCCCGGCGGCCAGAAGCGTCCCTGAATCAAAAATGAGTCAGTCTGTCGGGCGTACTTCGCTGTCAAGGCAAAGTAGAAAGTTCCTAATCTGAGCAAAGTAGAAAGTTCCGCTTTGCGGTGTCGGGCGGCTAACCGGAGGAGCCCGTAGGGCGACGGAGGTTAGCCGCCCAACACCGTCACCCCTCACCCCGCGCCACT
>DASZAI010000067.1:0-81178 GCA_035945295.1 Terriglobia bacterium
AGGTTGCTTCACGCCAGCGGTCGAAGGGGACAGCCTCGGTCCGGTTGCTATGGCAAGTCTCTGGCTACTCGCGAGGCGGGCGGGAGCCGGTGCGGGCCTTCCGCCAACCATAGCGCTTTGGGTCGGAGTAGCCACAGGGCGCGCCATGATCTGCGCCTTCGCGAATTGGCGGCGGTGTGCGAAGCCGCGGCCGACGTCGCTCAACCCTGGCCCCTAAAAATCGTTCTCGATTACCTGCTCCAATCCAAGCGGCCGCCCCCTTGGATGGCCGTACCGCTCCGCTGGATCGGGCCGGACAAACTGGCCGTCCTCAACTTCGCGGTGCTGGTCATCCATCATGCGTTGGACCCCGCACGCATCAAACGGTGAAGGCTCGTCAATACGTCCTAGAATTCCTGAGGCGCCGAATCCGGGTCACCCGCGCGCCCATCACCGGCTTCGAAAGCAGCAGTTGCAGGAACTTGCATATCTTGACTGACCACATAGGCTGTTTAGCGCCCGGTACCCGGCTCCTCCTGATCCAGATACCACGGCACATTGATGACGACGACCCGCCGATTGCCTTTGATCAGCAGCAGCGCTTTCAGCCACTGGGCGCGCTGATTGTGGATCAGGTAATTGTGCCAACGGGTCTCCACCATCTCCGGAATCAGTACCGCCACCAGACGGTCAGGGCTTTTCCGCTCCAGGTCGAGAACGTACTCCACAATCGGACCCAGCACAAACCGGTAGGGCGACTTCAGCAACATCAGCGGTGGCGGCGGCAGTCCCGCTTTTTTCGCCGGAGCTTCGACGAGACTCGCCCACTGCTGGTGAAGATCATCGGTGTCCTCCTCGCTCGCGATATGCACGGCCAGCACGTCCGGGGACACGGTGAGTGCGAAGCGCATCGCCTTCTTCGAGATCTTGCTCCAACGGAGGATGGGCACGACCACGAGCGGTGGTCGCAAGCCCTTCAGATCCAGAGGCGCCGGGTCGGCCGTCGCCGCCAGGATGTGATCGTAATGCCGCCGAATGGCCAGCATCAGGATCATCAATGCGGGGATCAGCAGCACCGTCACCCAGGCCCCGGCCGCAAATTTGGCCACGGCGACCACGAGTACGGTGATAGCGGTGGTCACGGCTCCCAGGCCGTTCACGAACATGCTCCGCCGCCACCCCCGGCCTCTGGTGCGCTTCCAGTGCATCACCATGCCGGCCTGGGAGAGCGTGAAGGCCAGAAAAGCCCCCACGGCAAAGAGCGGGATCAACCGGTCCGTGACGCCACCGAACAGAACCAGGAGAAAGCCGCAGAGAATCGCGAGCACTCCGATGCCTTGTGAATACACCAATCGCCTTCCACGCTCGGCGAATCCCGAAGGCAGGTAGCAGTCCTCCGCCATGGCCCGACAGAGGCGCGGGAAATCCGCAAAGGATGTATTGGCGGAGAGCGCCAGGACCAGCAGGATCGATCCTATGGTCACGTAATAGAACGCGTTTTTGCCGGCCACCGCCGCCACGAGCAGCGAGAGCACGCTTTGGTATCCCGGCTCGCCGGGGTTGGTGGCGCCGATGTGATAGGACCGCACCAGATACGCGATCCCGGCCAGCATCAGCGCCAGGATGGCGATGATCGCGGTCAGCGTCCGCTGGGCCGACTTCACCACCGGCTCGCGAAACGCCTT
This sequence comes from Terriglobia bacterium, assembly GCA_035945295.1. Taxonomy (GTDB): domain Bacteria; phylum Acidobacteriota; class Terriglobia; order UBA7540; family UBA7540; genus QHZK01. The sequence continues at coordinate 1,665 of DASZAI010000067.1, forward strand.
CACGCCGTTGCTCACCGCCTCGACGCCGGTCATGGCGGTACAGCCGCTCGCAAAGGCTTGCAGCAACAGCCAGGCGCTCAACGTCGTGGTCCCCGCCGGCAGTTGCGGCGCCGAAACGACAGGCACAGGATGCCCGCCGGCGAGCAAAGCCTTGACGAGTCCGAGCGCAATGGTACCCAGGAGCGTCGCGATGAACAGGTAAGTGGGAATCATGAATACCGCACCCACCTCGTGAACGCCGCGCAGATTCACAAGGGTGAGGAGCAGGAGAATCACCAGGCACAGGGCCAGCGTGTGCCGCTGTAGGGAAGGAGCCGCGGACACCAACGCGCCCACGCCGGCCGAGATCCCGACTGCTGCGGTCAGGATGTAGTCGATCATCAGAGCGGCGCCGGCCAGCAGCCCGGCGTAAGGTCCGAGGTTCTGTCGCGCCACCGTGTACGATCCGCCGCCCGTCGGGTAAGCCGCTATGGTTTGGCGATAGGAGAAATAAACGATGGCGAGCAGAATGATGATGCTGACGCTGATGGGCAGGATGTAGGCGATGCCGGCCACGCCCAGCGGGATCAGCAGGGTCAGCGCGGCTTCGGGGCCGTAGGCGGCGGAGCTGAGGGCGTCCAGGCCGAAAATCGGAATCCCGGCGCTCCAGCCGATCTTCTCCGCCCGCTCCTCGCTGGTCGCGAGCGGTCTGCCAAATAGCAGGTTCGCGAGCGAGGCCGCCCAGCCCGTATCAACGCCGGCGACAATCTTGGTCCGAGGAGCCTCGACTTCCGGGGTGCGCTTGGTCGCGGGCTTTTGTTTCGCCATGGTGTCTCCGACTCGCTTGCCCGCTTGTTCCACATCCTCCGGCGAGCTGTGCGACTTCGAGAAGGACCATAAAGAACAGTTCAGCCCTTCATCTGGAAATATGTCTAGCCGAGATTGTAGTTCACTTCGGGCGATTCAGGATCGAGCTCGAGGGCGCGCTGGAAGAGTTCACGAGCATGGTCGTACAGATGGAATTCTTCCAAACAGCATGCCGTCTGCGACCAAGTCGGCGATCAGTTCGCTGCTCCGTGGATTGTTCCACTTGATGCCGGAGAGCCCCGGTGTGCTTGGCAGCTCGGTTCACCTAAAACAGTAGACATTCTACAGAATAAAGAGTAGAGTTCCTACACAATGACTCGACAGCCGCCCTCGCGCGTAGAACTGTTGCAAGGTACGCTCGACGTCCTCATCCTCCGGACACTACTTCGAGGACCCGCGCACGGCCACGCCATCGCCAAACACATTCAGCGGACCTCGGAGGACCTGCTGCAGGTCGAGACCGGTTCCTTGTACCCCGCCCTCCATCGGCTGGAGGCGAAGGGCTGGATTGCGGCCTCCTGGGAGCTGTCCGACAAAGGCAAACGCGCCAGGTACTATCGCCTTACATCGCGCGGGCGAAAACAGCTCGCCGCCGAACAATCGAAGTGGCAGGCGTTCTCGCGCGCCATGGGGCTGATCTTGAATCCGGTGGATCAGGAGGGGCCATGAGCTCGTTCTTTCGCAAGTTGAGTTGGCTGGCGCAACGCCGTCGCAAGTGGGGCGCCACCTCGTCCTATACCGTCGCCCGCCGCACGAGTGAGATCGAGATTCGGATGGCGCTCGGGGCCGAGCGTGGCGCCGTCATCTGGATGGTGCTACGTGAGGTCTTGGTGCTGGCGGCCGTGGGGCTTGCGATCAGTGTGCCGGTGGCACTAGGCGCGTCAAGGCTTGTTAAGTCTTTTCTTTTCGGAATGGAACCGAATGATCCGCTGGCGCTGACACTGGCACTGGCGATTCTCCTGTGTGCCGCACTTCTGGCGGGGTACCTGCCTGCGCGGAAGGCATCTCGAATTGACCCCATGACGGCGCTGAGGCATGAATAGACTGCCATCCTTCAGCAAGCCAACGTCGAGTCCATGAAGCTGAGGGACCGCGCCGCGACATCAGTGCACCCACGCGTGTTCCTCTGATTTTCGATCGATTCAGGGTGTTGAAGAAAATCTCTTAGATTAAACGACGGGATTCCTGTATACTCGCCGCCCCTTTCAACCGAATCTTCGTGCCCGGAGACATTCCGCTGTGACAGTAGTTCCTCGTGCCACAAGTGCCCTCGCGCCCGCCGTACCAGAACTGGCACGCCACACGCGCCATCGAATTGGCGCGAGGTTGCTCCCCTTCTTGTTCGTCCTGTACATCACGAATTATCTGGACCGGACCAGTGTAGCCTATGCGGCGCTCGGGATGTCGCGCGACCTGGGGTTCAGCGACCGGGTGTTTGGACTGGGCGCCGGCGTTTTCTTCATCAGCTATCTGGCCTTGCAGATCCCGGGCGCCCTGGTGGTCGAGCGCTGGAGCGCGCGGCGGGCGATTGCCGCCATCATGATTGCTTGGGGATCGCTGACCGTGCTGACCGCACTCGTCCATACCCCCGGGCAACTCTACCTCGCGCGGTTCGTCTTGGGCGGGGCGGAAGCCGGCTTCTTTCCGGGCGTCGTCGTCTACCTGAGCCACTGGTTCATTCACGAGGACCGCGCCAAGGCGACCAGTAACTTTATGGCCGCCATTCCGCTCTCCTTTGTTATTGGATCGCCGCTGGCCGGCTGGATTCTTGGCCGCCACTGGTTTGGCGTTGGGGGTTGGCGTTGGCTGTTCGTTCTGGAGGGACTACCAGCTATCCTGCTAGGCTCGGTGGCGTTCTTCTATCTCACGGATTGGCCGCGCCAGGCCGCCTGGCTCGCCGCGGACGGGCGCCGCTGGATCGAACAAACACTGGAGGAAGAAAAGCCTCGCCAGGCGCACTCGATTACGGTGTGGCAAACGCTGGGTTCTCGCACCATCGTCTTGCTCGCCTCCGTCGCTCTTCTCGATTACTTCGTAGGTTACAGCGTCTATTTCTGGCTGCCGACCATTTTGAAGCGCCAGACAGGACTCTCGGATGCGCGCGTCGGCCTCATCGGCGCGGTGCCCTACGTCGCGGCCTTCGCCGCCATGCTGATGAACGGATGGCATTCCGACCGGCGCCGCGAGAGACGCTGGCACACTGCGGTTCCGCTGTTCCTCGCGGCAGCGGCATTGCTGGGCCTCGTCACGTTGCCCACCTCAACCGCACTCAGCGTCGTCTTGTTTACTCTGGTCACTCTGGCCACCGCATCGTTTCTCGCGACCTTTTGGGCGATCCCGACCGAAATCCTGAGCGAGTCGACAGCCGCGGCCGCCGTGGGCATGATCAACGCTGTCGGCAGCATCGCAGGCTTTGCCGGACCCTATGTGTTCGGGTACCTACTCAGTCGAACGGGATCTTTCTCGCAGGGGTTGGCGCTGATGATGGTATCGGCACTCGCGGGCGGGGTGCTAATCCTGCGCACTCCGGGGACGCGCCATCGCGTGTCCGCTTAGCTGGTGGCGGTTTATTGGACTGCGATCGGGAAGTTCGTGCGGTTCACTTGCGTGCTTCGGCGTGGTGGCGGACGTCGATGCCTTCGACGAGGAAAAGGACGTCCTCACCGATGTTGGTGGCGTGGTCGGCGACGCGTTCCAGATTGCGCGCCACGAACATCAGGTCGACGCACTGGCGGACCGCAGAAGGATCCTTCTCCATGTGGTGGATCAGCTCCCCATAAATCGAATCGCGCAACTCGTCGACGGCATCGTCCGACACGAGGACGCTGCGGGCAAGGTCGGTATCTTTCTTGACGAAGGCGTCCAGCGCCTTGCGCACCATCCCCTCCACCAGGTGGGCGAGATGCGGAATATCGATGAGCGGCCTGACCAGCGGTTCGTGCATCAGGGAGAGCGCCCGCTCGGCAATGTTGACGGCGAGGTCGCCCATACGTTCCAAATCAACGTTGATCTTGGTGGCGGCGGTTATCAGCCGCAGATCGGCCGCCACGGGCTGCTCAAGCGCCAGCAGTTCGGTCGCGAGTTCGTCGATGTCGATCTCCATCTGGTTGATGCGCGACTCGTTCTGGAGCACCTGCTGGGCCTGCTCCTCGTCTTTCTCGACCAGCGACTGCACGCTGCGATAGATGGCGGACTCGACCAGCCCGCTCATCTCGAGCAGCCGCTTGCGAAGTTCATCGAGTTGTTCTTCAAAGTGACGCATTGATTTCCTTGGTGTGCTGTTTGCCATCTACGCCAGCGAGTGCTGTTCCAACTAGCCGAAGCGGCCGGTGATGTAATCTTCCGTCTCCCTCTTCTCGGGCTTGGTGAAGATAACCCTGGTGTTGTTAAATTCAATCAACTTGCCCAGCAGGAAAAACCCGGTGAATTCAGCGACGCGGGCCGCCTGCTGCATGTTGTGCGTCACGATGACGATGGTGCATTGGTCCTTCAGCCCAAAGAGCAACTCCTCGATCTTGGCGGTGGCGATGGGGTCGAGCGCCGAGCAGGGCTCGTCGAGCAGGAGAACTTCCGGGTCGACGGCCAGGGCGCGGGCGATACACAAGCGCTGCTGTTGCCCGCCTGAGAGCGCGTAAGCCGACTTGTGCAGGCTGTCCTTGACTTCGTCCCAAAGGGCGGCCCGCCGCAAGCTCAGCTCCACCAGATCTTTCACGCTCCGCGAGCGATCCCAGCCGTTGACGCGCAGTCCGTAGGCGACGTTTTCGAAGATCGTCTTGGGGAAAGGGTTCGACTTCTGGAAGACCATGCCCACGCGACGCCGCAAGGTGGCGACATCCAGAGTGAAGATGTTCTCCCCGTCGAGATGGATCTCCCCCTCGGCCCGCGCGTGACGCACCGTCTCGTACATGCGGTTCAGAGTGCGCAGGAAGGTCGACTTGCCGCAACCAGAAGGACCAATGAGAGCGGTGATCTTCTTCTCCGCCATTCTCAGACTGACGTCCATGAGAACCTGGCGGGCGCCGTAGTAGAAGTCGAGCCCGCTGACGGCCATCTTGGGCGCCGCCGGTGTCGGGCTTGCTTGCCTGCTGGTGTCCGTCGCTGGACTCTCCATGATCGGATAACTCACCAGCGCGGGTTGGGCGGAACTACCCATCACTCATCCTCGCGCCGACGACATCTTTCGTGACAAGATCATCCGTGCTCCAATATTAGCCGCCAAAACCACCGCTAGCAAGACCAAGCCAGCCGCCCAAGCCTGGCGGTGCCAATCATCGTAGGCCGAGAGCGCGTAGGTATAGATCACGACCGGCAGTGAGGCGGTCGGCTCGTTGAAGCCCGAACTCCAGAACGAGTTCCCGAAGCTGGTGAAAAGCAGGGGAGCGGTTTCGCCAGCCACACGCGCTAAGCTCAGCAGCATGCCTGTTGCAATGCCTCGAAAAGCGGCCGGCACCACGACGCTCGAAATGGCCTGCCACTTGTTAGCGCCAAGGGCCAGCGCGCCCTCCCGTAGCGTCTGGGGCACGGCGCGCAGAAACTCCTCCGTGCTGCGCAGGACGATGGGGATCAGCATGGCGCCGAGCGCCAAGCCGCCCGCCAGCGCCGAGAAGTGATGCATGGGCAGGACCACCACCGTGTAAGCGAAGATCCCCATGACAATGGAAGGCACGCCGTTCAGCAAGTCGGCCGTATAGCGGACGAGGAACGGAAACGCGCGGCCGCCAAATTCCGCCAGGTACACGCCGCCCATGAATCCCATTGGGATGCCTGCCAGCGAGGCCACGAGCAGCAATTTCGCGCTCCCCACGATGGCGTTGGCCATACCGCCGCCGACTTCGCCTACGGGTTTCGGCAACTGGGTGAAGAAGGCCCAATTCAGAGAGCGGCCGCCGTTGTACACCAGATATCCGAGGATGAAGAAGAGTACGGAGACGGTCGCCAGGGCGCAGAGGCCGGTCAGCCCCAGCATCACTCCATTGACAACCTTGCGCCAAGTTCGGCGGTTCATGCGTGCTCCGTACCGCGTCCCGTCGTCGCTAGAATCAGCAGGCGCGCCAGCCCGTTCAGGATGAACGTCAGGATGAAAAGGACCAGTCCCATCTCGATCAAGGACTGCCGATAGAGGGCCCCCGGCGCTTCGGCGAACTCGTTGGCGATGACTGCCGCGATCGAATAGCCCGGCGCAAAGAGCGAGGAGCTGATCTTAGGATCGTTGCCAATCACCATGGTGACCGCCATGGTTTCGCCCAGCGCTCTCGCCAAGGCCAAGAACACGGAGCCCAGGATCCCCGTCCGGGCGTAAGGCACCACCACCTTCCAAGTCGCCTCCCAACGCGTCGCACCCAGCGCCAGCGCTGCTTCACGCTGTTCCACCGGCACGGCCAGCAGCACTTCGCGCGACACCGACAGAATGAAGGGCACGATCATAATGGCGAGCACCAGCCCAGCCGCCAGGAATCCCACCCCGTACATCGGGCCCTGAAACAGTGGCAGGAAGCCCAGCGAGGACTTCAGGAAGGGCTCGACAGAGCTTCTCACGAAGGGCACCAGGATGAATATCCCGATGAGGCCGAAGATGACGCTGGGGACGGCCGCGAGCAGCTCGATCACAAACGTCAAAGCGTCCGAGATACGCGGAGGGGCCAGTTCGGCGAGGAAAATCGCCGCGCCTACGCCCAGCGGCACGGCGATCAACAGGGCCACCGCCGAGGTCACCACCGTGCCATAGATGTAGGGCAGGGCGCCGAAGTTCTCAAAGACCGGGTCCCAGACGCTGGTGACGAAGAACGCCCAGCCGAACTTGTGCCGGGGAAGCACGGAGTTGCGGTAGAGCTCATAGACCAGGAGCAGCGTCACCAGGAAGATGCCGGCGGCAAAAATCAAAGTAATGAGATGCGCGATTTCGTCGCCGCTCGCCAGCCGCCGCATCCACGACCGCACCCGCCCCGCCGCCCCAGGGGGCGTGGGACGACCAGGGCGGGCGTTGTCGAGGAAGAGCGTCGAGCCAGCCATGCTAGTCGATCTGCGAGATTGCCTTCATTTCAATGGTGACTACAGGCTTGGGCAGCCGTCCGTAGTCTAAAGCTTCCACCATGTTCTGCCCGTCCGCCAACATCCAGTGCAAGAATTCAGTGATGGCCTGCCGCTTGGCCGGATCGGAAATCTTTGTGGGGATCAACAAGTAGGTGAAGCTGCAGATGGGATAAGCATCCTGGCCGCGGGCATTGGTGATCGAAATTCTCACATCGTGTTGCATCTCAGTCGCTGCTCCTGCCGCCGCCGCCGTCACCGTGGCAAGGCTGGCCTTGATGAACCGCCCGGAGGAATTCTGAACCTCGCCATACGGCAGGTGGTTCTGAACCGCATAGATCAGCTCGACGTAGCCGATGGAGTTCGGAATCTCCTTGACAATTCCGGAAACCCCCTCGTTACCTTTGCCACCCAAGCCCACCGGCCACCGTACCGAGGTATTACTGCCGACCGTACGCTTCCAATCCGGACTTACTTTGGACAGGTAGTCGGTCCAAACAAAGGTGGTGCCGCTGCCGTCCGAGCGATGGACCACCATGATGTCATTGCCGGGAAGATTCACGCTCGGATTGGGCCCGGTAATCGCGGGATCGTTCCACTTGGTAATTTTCCCGAGATAGATTCCCGCCAAGGCCTGGGGAGTAAATTTCAGCTCCTGAATCACCCCCGGGATATTGTAGGTGGGCATGACCGCCCCTAAAACGGTGGGGAAGTGAATAAGCTTGAACGCGAATTGGCTCAGCATTTCGTCGTTCAGGGGCATATCCGAGGCGCCGAAGTCCACCGTTCCCGCTTTGAGTTGCTGGATTCCGCCGCCGGAGCCGATCGACTGGTAGTTGATCTCGATGTTTGGGTGCACCTTATGGTATTCGTCAAACCACTTCGAGTAGATGGGATAAGGGAAGGTGGCGCCGGCGGCGTTAATCTGGAGTCGGTTGGCTGGTGCCGCCGGCGCCGGGGAGGAGGGCTGAGGAGAGAAGCAAAGTCCCAGGAGAACCATCGCGGCGATCGCCGCAAGTCCTCTGACTGACGCTGTAAGTGTTTTCATCGGATTCCCCCCTGGGCCGGTACCAAGTCCGCTCTGCTCGGTTACCGGCAGATTACGTTCGCTTGACGTTTCAGTGAATTCTCCGATCGCCTTGTTCGACCGCACGGCGCGGCTCGTTGCGACCCTTACGGTAATACGTAGCGTACGTCGACGTATCCCATGCTCAGGTGCGCGTTCTTCGGATTACCAGGCGCTATGAACCAGGGCTGCCGCGTCACGTACGAATACTGGGTGAGGAGCTGCAGCTTGCCGTAGCGCGGGTTCTGCCAGAACGTCTGGTTGATCCCGAACGTCGGTTCCTGAACGGACTTGTTCTGTGAGTTCGGAGACCCGGCGTATCCAAAGCCGATGAATGACGACTTGCCCGTCTTGGGGTCGATGTAAATCGCCGTGTTGCGCTGGAAGTAAGCGCCGCCGTAGTAGCCGTAGAGCAGAGTATTGGGATTCACTTGGTACTCGAACCCGCCGATGGCCGACGAGGCGTGCAACAACGAGGGGCTGCCGTCGGCCTTGACGATGAAATCAGGCCCCAGACCGAAGATCCAGCGCCCGCCGCCGTCGCTGTAGAACGTGTTCAAAATGAAATGCAGGTTCTTCGCGACTTCCAGATTGAAGTTCGCCGATCCCCCGCCGCCGGTGGCGGTCGACTTGGTGCCGAGCGTCGGATTGAAAGTGCGGAACGAACTCAGCAGTCCGGCCACTTCCAGATGCATGTGCCTGCCCGAGACCTCGGGGTCAAAGGCGATCTTCCCGATCACGTCGGGGTGCAGGTTGGGTGTCCCCAGGTTCGCCCCTTGATCCACCTCGTTGGTCGGGAAATTGGGCGGCAGCGTCGCCGTCCCCACGTATTGCTGCGGATTCTCGAGCGAAATCCCCATTGCCCACTGCTTCGACGGATGGTAGATGAAGCGAAACTGGTTGTTGCGCGACCACGTCAGTCCCACCTGGTAGTTTGTGTCCATGTCCTGGCCGTAGAAGATGTCACCCGGCATGGGGGAGAGCCCCGTGCGGTTGGGGTTCAGCATGCTCCACGACTGTCCGCCCAGAAACTCGAACTTGCCGTGCATGATCTGCACCCAGTAGAGACGCATCCGCATCGTTTGGCTGTTCGAGGTTACGAAGGCGTTAGTGGGCTGGGAGCCCAGGAAGTCCGCCTCGATGTAGCCCTTCACGGCGCTGTCACGAACCAGACTGGTCGCCATCAGGGTGACGCGCGAGTTTTGTGCGCTGAACCGCGTCTCGGTCAACTGGCCCTGCGGCGTGTTGGAAAACGGAATCGTGCCAAACGACGTCCCGATCCCGCTGCCGTGATTGGTGGTACGGAAGAACGCCGTGGCGTCCATAAACCCGCCCAGCGTGAAGTCCGCGTCTCCGATGGTCAGCGTCAGCGGCGACTTTGCCACGGCGCTCTTGCTCTCGACCTGCGGCGACGCCGTGATGGGCGCTGCGCCACCACCCGTTCCAGGCAGCGGGGCGGTTGCGTCCGCCGTAGTCGCGGGCTTCGTCGCCGCCGGAATCATCGGCGTCGTGCTCGCCAACTGACCCAGGTCCGACGGTCGCGCTCCCGCAGCTTCAGACGACTTGCCGGGCTGAAGCCCCTGCGCCGAAGCCGCCGTCGCAGCCGATTGAACAACCTGGTCCAGGAGTTGCTTCTGCTCACTCAATGTCTTGCGAAGCTGCTCGATTTGCTCTTCTTGTTGAGCAAGTTGCTGCTTGAGAACCGCGACTTCATCCGTCTGCGATGATGTGTTTTCCGACGCCGCCGATTTCGTCTCCTCTGCCGGCTTGCCGCTCGTATCGCTCGGCTGCGCGCCCATCGAGAAGGTGGAACTCCAAACCGCCACCACAACCATCAAACTGAAGAATACTCCTGCCGTTATCCCCTTCCGCATTCCACACTCCTTGAGTTCAGCAATGGCGACTCTTTTAGCCTCACTTCCAGGAAGTCCCAGAGAGAACTACCGACATAGGATGTTCCATGGTTCGTAGACAGCATAGGGGCATCAAGTTACGGACGGATGAAAGTAATGTTAAATCTCTGTTACAAGCCAGCCGTCGTTGGGCTTGCTTTTCTGATGACAGGCCTGGGTCGCGAAGTACTGTCTACAAAGGCGGGAAGGTCTTAACCAAGCCTTGATTTCAGCGGTCAGACTATTCGACGAAACATCGCCCGTCTTGTCATCAGTTAGTGTTGTAACCTACTCGTCGGAAGGAAGCACGCGTACTCTGGGTCCATAAGGCCTAACTCATGGAGATCAAGCAGGAGCAACTTCTCAGAGAACTCGACACGCTGGCGACGTTCTCCGACGTCCTGGCGCCAGCCGTCACGCGCGTGGTCTTCTCGCCCGCGGATTTCAAGGCGCGGGCGTATGCCAAGGAACTGTTCAAGGCCGCCGGACTTGAGGTGCGGGAAGATGCCGTCGGCAACACTCTCGCGCGCTGGGTGGGCCGCGAGCCGAATCTGCCGGCGGTCGGGACTGGCTCCCATATCGACGCCATTCCGAACGCCGGCCGCTATGACGGAACGGTCGGCGTACTGGGCGGGCTGGAAGCGATTCGCGCGCTCGCGCGCAGCGGCATCCACCCGCGGCGTTCGATTGAGCTGCTCCTCTTCACCTCCGAGGAGCCCACTCGCTTCGGCATCGGTTGCCTGGGCAGCCGGCTGCTGGCGAAGACCCTGGACCCAGCCACTGCAGCGCAGTTGAAAGATCGCGAAGGCAAAACGCTGGAGGAGGTCAGGCGCGAAGCGGGATTCAGCGGGTCACTGGCGGATGTGCCTTTGGCGCCGGGCTATTACTCAGGCTTCATCGAGCTGCACATCGAGCAAGGTCCGCTCCTCGAGCGCGCCAAGAGAACACTCGGCGTAGTGACGGCGATTGCCGCGCCGGCCAGTCTACGAATCTTCATTGAAGGCGAAGGCGGGCACGCCGGAGGCGTGCTGATGCCGGACCGCCGCGACGCCTTCCTGGCGGCGGCTGAGATTTCGCTCGCCGTCGAGCGCCTGGCGCAGTCGACGGGCGCGCCGGACACGGTGGCGACAGTCGGTGTGTGCGACGTATTCCCCGGCGCCATCAACAGCATCCCCAGCCGGGTGCGATTGGAGATTGACGTCCGGGACATCGACCTCGCCCGGCGCGACGGGGTCCTCAGCGCACTCGGGGCAGTCTGCCAGGAAGTGAGCGCGCGCCGAAAGGTTACCGTCCGGCACGAAGTCATCAACGCCGACGCTCCCGCCCAATCAAGTCCAGCGATTGTCGACGCCTTAGTGCAGTCCTCAGAAGCTTTGGGCTTCTCGTACCTTCGCATGGTGAGCCGCGCGTACCACGATTCGCTCTTCATGTCGCGCATCGCTCCCATCGCGATGTTGTTTATCCCCTGCCGGGGCGGAGTGAGCCATCGTCCCGACGAGTACGCCGCTCCCGAGGATATCGCTCGCGGGACGCTGGTCCTCGCTCATGCGCTGCTGAAGCTTGCCGATGCCTGATTGAATCAGCCGGCGAAACACCGCCCTCACGGCACCGGGACATTAGGTGCCCCTACCGCGCTCCAGGCGATCCTGTGGGAATCGAGTCGCAGACCGCGACTAGCCGTGCAGCTTGCGGTAAGAGGCAAGGCAACGCTTGGCGGTTTCCATCTCCGGATAATCGCTGCCTTCCTGCTCGATCAAGTAGTACTCGGCTCCGCCCGTACTCTCCGCCGCGGCGAAAATCTTCTTCCAGGGTGCGATTCCCTCGCCGAACAGAACGCGGTAGCCCCTCTCGGGCGACCAGTCCTTGAGGTGCAGCGAGCGGATGCGGCCCGGATTCTTGTCGATCCATGCGACCGGGTCGTTGTCGGTCTCCAGACAGGTGCCTACGTCAAGTTGCAGCATGATGCTCCTGTCGGTGCTCGCGGCAAGCAATTCGATCGGCTTCTGCCCGTCCACCGGCTTCCACTCCAGATCGTGGTTGTGATATCCGGCGTGCATGCCCTGGGCCGCCAGCGTATCGTTGGCCTTGTTGAGCATGTCCGCCACCCGCTTCCAGCCGTCGATGCCGCTCGCGTTGCCAGGATGAGCGAGGACGACGTAACGGGCGCCGAGAATCTGGTTCAGCTCGATGGCCTTGCCGATGCCGTCCGGAGCGAACGACCCGGCAGAGTTGTGGGTTGAGTAGCAGCGAACGCCGAGGTCGTCGAGCTTCTTGCGAACCTGCTTGGCATAGTCGGCCGTCCAGGCGTAGTACGGCGCAAAGAACTCCACGCACTGGTAGCCCATCTTCGCCACGCCCTCGACCGTTCCCATCAGGTCCTTCTCGAGATCGTGCCGAACCGAGTAGAGTTCGAGTCCGATGGGAATCTGACCGCTCGCCCGGGCCACGGAGACAAATGGCGCGGCGGCTATCAAGGCGAGGAACGAACGACGCGAGAAACCGTTGCTGTTGGTCATAGTGTGTAGACCATATCACAAGCAGAGGCGCCGGGAAGAGGCGTCTTCAGCAGACCTTCACCCCGCAGCAGACGGTGTAGATTGCCAGAGCATTTTTCTTCCTTTCTCAGTGCCTCTCTAGTCCAACCGTTCTAGTCCAAACGCCGTCTCACTCCTCGCCGCAGCGTCCAAGAGCGTGTGAAGCTGTCGTCGGCGACGGGCCTGAACGGGCGCGAGGCGGCCCGGCACTTCTAGCCTGGGCCGAGCCTGGTCGAGTCTGGACGAATCCGCAATAGGACGGATAGCAGAGAGGCGTTACGCGTTGAATCCACGGGACATTCCGGTTTTCTCGTCGGACCCCGACGGCGACGGTACGTCGGAATCGCCTAGTCCAAAAATGACGCCGCTCGCGACCGCGAGACTTTCAGGCGCTAACGCCACGGGCGAGAGAAGCGTCGGGATTCGGACCGACGAAAGACGTACGAGCATGAGCGAGCCTGACTGGAGATGATGTATCAGTGAGATATTAACATGTTATTGAATCCTGTCAAGCCTGCTCCCAGAGGGCCGCGTTGGCCGGTTTTGAAGTAACCACCGTGCTTAGGCGCACATACCTCGAAGAAGGTCGAGCCCGGAGGATTACTGGCGCTGCGCGTCCACATCTCTCTGGACGAAGAAGCCCTCCAGCGACTGCTCGATGCGACCGACAACCCCGTTCGGCTGATCCAGTGGAACTGTCCAGGCAAACATTGGGCGGGTGCCGGAACCGCAGAACTAGGGCCGGACACCCAGCTTGCGTAGAACCGCCATCATCGGGCACCAGTTCGTGAAGGCCGATTGAAACAGGTTCAGGCCGACGAACCCGGTGAACCAAAACCACTTGGGACTCAGATAGACGCCGAGCAGAAGGCTTGCCACAACGAAAAGCCCGGCAATCAGTCTCAGCCAGCGATTGACATCCATAACTTTGTTCCTTTCTTTCGAGACGGCGCACTCCGCCGCGCCTTGAAGGCCTTCACTTTCACAGCACCCTTCAGGACCCGCGTCGGGCATGCAGATAGTAGAGAACCGGCACCGTCATGCGCGACAAGAACGTCGAAGCTACCTCTCCCGCCATCAGCGATATCGCCAAGCCTTGGAAGATCGGGTCGAAAAGAATGACGAAGGCGCCGACGACAACTGCGGCCGCCGTCAGTAGCATGGGACGGAAGCGTACGGCTCCGGCGTCGACCACTGCTTCTTCGAGCGGCATCCCCTGGCGCCGTCGCAGCTCGATGAAATCAACCAGAATGATCGAATTGCGCACGATGATCCCGGCGCCGGCGATGAACCCGATAATTGAAGTCGCGGTGAAAAATGCGCCCATTAACGCGTGCGCGGGCAGAATGCCCACCAGGGTCAAAGGAATCGGCGCCATGATGACGAGCGGTATGCGGAAAGATTGAAACCAAGCGACTACGATGAAGTAGATGAGCACGAGCACGACGCCGAAGGCCAAGCCCAGGTCGCGAAACACTTCGTAAGTGATGTGCCACTCGCCATCCCACTTCATCGAAAGCTGATCGGTCATGAACGGAAGATGGGTGGCGTAGCGCTGGATCGGGTAGTCAGCGGGCGCGCGCAGAGTATCGAGCTGTTTCGAGAGATTGATGATGGCGTAGGCAGGGCTCTCCTCTTCCCCGGCGACATCCCCGGTGACGTAGACGACCCGCTTCAGGTTCTTGTGGTAAATGCTCTTCTCGATGGCGCCATCCTCGACGTGTGTCAATTCACTCAAAGGAATGAGGGCGCCACTCGAGGAGAGCAGGCGAATTTCGCCGAGATCGGTGAGGTTGGTGCGCTCGGCGCGAGGCAGCTCGAGCACAATGTCCACGTCCTCCGTCTCCGTGGGCTGGTGGGCCAACCCCATCACAGCGCCGCTCAAAGCCATGTGTAGTGTCTGGGCGATCTGGTCCGCGCCCACGCCGTTCAGCGCCGCCTTCTGCTTGTCGACCACGAAACGGAACTCCCTCTGCGGACTCTCAACGCTCCAATCCACATCCACGACGCCCGGCGTATGCTTGAACTTGTCGCGGATCTGCCTCGCCAGTTCGATCTGCTGTGGGTAATTCGGACCGTACACCTCCGCGACCAGCGTTTCCATGACCGGCGGACCGGGCGGAATCTCCGCGACCTTGAGATTCGCTCCATATCGGTCGCCGATGGGGATGAGATCCTGCCGGATACGCTTGGCAATGTCGTGGCTTTGTGCGGAACGCTCGCCTTTGGGCAGTAAGTTCACCTGGATATCCGCCTGGTTTGCGCCCCGCCGTAGAAAGTAGTGGCGAACCAAGCCGTTGAAGTTATAAGGACCCGCGGTACCGGCATAGATCTGGTAGTTGACCACCTCTGGCTCTTGGGCCACGCGCTGTGCCAGGTCGCGCGCCACCCGGGCAGTCTGCTCGAGCGTCGTTCCCTCGGGCATGTCGATGACAATCTGCATCTCGTTCTTGTTGTCGAAAGGGAGCATCTTGACGCGTACAATCTTGAGTACGGGCAACAGGACTGCGAGCAGCAGCAGAACCACCACCCCGAGCAGGAATCCTCGGCGCCGGGAAGGATTGGTGAGAAGCGGCGTCATGACCCGGCGATAGAGCCGCGTGGTCCAACCCTCATGCTCTTCTTGGCCCTCAGGCTGCGCGGTCCTCGCACCGGTCAACATTCGAAGGGCCGCCCAGGGCGAAACCGCGAAGGCGATGAATAACGAGAAGAACATCGCCAGCGACGCCCCAATCGGGATGGGACGCATATACGGTCCCATCAGCCCTCCGACGAACGCCATGGGCAGGACGGCGGCGATCACCGTCCAGGTCGCAAGGGTGGTGGGGTTGCCCACCTCGTCGACGGCTTCCACCGCCACTTCGGTTAGAGGACGGCCTTGGTTCTCGACGAGGTGAAAATGCCGGGTGATGTTTTCAACGACGACGATGGCGTCGTCCACGAGAAGGCCGATGGAGAAGATCAGAGCAAAGAGGGTTACGCGATTCAACGTGTAGCCGTAAATGTAGTAGATAAACAAGGTCATGGCGAGAGTGACTGGCACGGCAGCGAGCACCACCACTGACGACCGCCATCCGAGTGCCAGGGCGATCAGTGCGGTCACGGAGAGCGTCGCGAGCAGGAGGTGCTTGAGGAGCTCGTTGGATTTCTCCTGCGCCGTCTCGCCGTAGTTCCGAGTCACCGTGGTCCTGACGTCCGAAGGGATGACACTCCCCTCCAGCTTCTCGACCTTTTCCAGCACGCGCTCAGCAACCGCAACGGCGTTTTTCCCTTTGCGCTTGGAGACCGTCATGGTGACGGCCGGGGAGTCGCCTGTGTCAACGGCCGATCGGGCTCCTCGACCAAGGCCGAACAACACGTAGCTCGACGGCTCTGCCGGCCCATCGCGGACTTCAGACACGTCGCGCAAGTACACCGGACGCCCCGAAGAGACGCCGACCACCACCTGCCCTACGTCGTCGGCGTTGCGAAGCAGGTCGCCCGTCTGCACCGCATATTCCCCATTCGCGGCCGCGAATTGTCCGGCCTGCACCAACTGATTGCTGCGCTCGAGGGCCGGTACCACGGAAGCCGGCGCCACATCGTAGGCGGCCATCCGGGAGGGATCGAGCGACACCCGGATTTCACGGCGCTCGCCACCGATAATCCTAGTGAGCGAAACATCATCGGTGCTTTTGACCTCGGACTCGACTTGGGCGGCGATGCGACGCAGAGTGTAACTGTCATACCGGTTGCTCGAGAACGTCAGCGCCAGGATCGGCACATCATCAATCGAGCGCGGTTTGATGAGAGGCCTGGAGGCGCCCGGAGGGATCAGATCAAAGTGGGAGTAGAGCTTGTTGTAGAGCTTAACAATCGAATCCTCTTCCTTCTCACCGACCTTATAGCGCACGATGACCATGGCGAGCCCCGGCCGCGTCGTGGAGTACACGTACTCGACGCCAGGAATCTCCCAGATGAGCTTTTCCATGGGCGTGGTGACCCGCTCCTCGACCTCGCGCGCCGTCGCGCCCGGCATCTCGACAAAGACGTCCATCATCGGCACGATGATCTGGGGTTCCTCTTCGCGTGGCGTCTCCAGGATGGCGAACGCACCTAGCAAGATCGAGAAGACCATCAGGAGGGGCGTGAGCTTCGAGTTGATGAAATACCGGGCGACGCGCCCGGCAAGGCCTAGTTTGCCTTCGTTCATCGAGCCTCCACCCGCACGCCATCGCTCAAGCGGTCAAGCTGAGAGGTCGCAACACGCTCGCCGTCCGCAAGACCGGAGAGGACTTCGACCCGGCCGTCGAACGTCTTACCTGTTTTCACCAGCCGGTATGTCGTCGCACCACTTGCATCGACAACGAAAACTCCTTCCAGCTCGCCTCGCTCGACCAGGGCTTGGCGCGGAATCGTCAGCCGATTCTCCTGACCAAGCACAAGATAGGCTTTGGCATATTCGCCCGAACGACAGGCACAATCCCCTGGCAATTCGATCTTGATGATTACGGTCCGGCTGCCCGGGTCAGCTTCCGGAACAATCTCGACGACGCGCCCCCCGAACTGGCGTCCGTCGTTGACCACTTCGACCATCTGCCCGATGTGAACGTTGACGCCCAACTGCTCCGGTAGGCTCGCTTCCAGCCGATAACGGGTTGGATCCTCAACCCTGAAGACGGGCGTGCCCGGCATGACGAACGTGCCGGCATCCACCAGTTTGGCCGTGACGATCCCATCGATCGGGGAGACGATGCGCGAATAGCTGAACTGGGTCTTGGCCGATTCCTTTCGGGACTGCGCTTGCCCGCCCCGCGCCTCCATCTGCTTCTTCTTTGCCGCGAGCGCAGCTTCGCTGGCCGCCGCCGACTTGTAGCGCGTCTCAGCCTCTTCAAACTCCTGCCGGCTGACCGAGTTCTTGGCGAGCAAAGCTTGATAGCGGTGGTAATTGGCTTCCGCAAACGTCCTTTGAGCAGTTGCCGATTGAAGGGTCTCGTT
Source organism: Terriglobia bacterium (assembly GCA_035945295.1). GTDB lineage: Bacteria > Acidobacteriota > Terriglobia > UBA7540 > UBA7540 > QHZK01. The sequence goes on from DASZAI010000067.1 coordinate 19,007, forward strand.
CACCTCGACCAGCCCCTCCTTGCTCTCTTCAATCCCCGCCTCGGCGCCGGCGAGCTGCGCCCGGACGCCGCGGTCGTCAAGCCGAGCAAGGAGTTCCCCGCGCCTGACCCGGTCGCCAGGCTTGACGCGCATCTCCTGTACCGTGCCACCGATCTGCGCGCCGACCACACTGGAAGTGGCCGACCGTACTGTGCCCACCGCCTCGTACGACTGCGGCATAGGCTGCAGGTGAATCGTTTCCACGGTGACGCCGTCGACAAGGGGTTTCTCCGGCCGGGACACCTTCTCGCTCGAACGGCAAGCGCCGAGAAACCCGGCGCTCATCGTGGCGATAGCCAGAAGTAGATGCCTCTTCCTACTCATGGATTTCCACTCCTTAGGGCCCCGGCCTTCGCGACGACCGCGTTCGAGCCCGGCGCCAGCTCGCCCGTAGCGAGCTCCAGGGACGCGGCAGCGATCCGGTAGTCATAGAGTGCGCTCAGATGGCTCCGCTCGGCGGACGTAGTGGCCGCCTCCGCCCGCAGGACGTCCACGATCGTCACCAGGCCTGCTTCGTAACGATCGCGCAGGATGCGGAGGCTCTCCTTCGCTTGCGCAGCGGAATCGCGGGAGACGTCCAAGCGTTCTTTCGCAGCTTGAAGATTCAGAAAAGCCTCGCGAACCTGGAGCTTGATCTCGGCCGACATCTGTTCGCGCAGAGCCTCGGCCCGGCGCTCGCGATAGCGTGATTCGGCGGCGCGAGCCCGGTTTGCGCCGCCGTCAAACAGATTGAAATTCAGCGTGGCGCCTGCCGCCCAGTTGTTTCCGCCTCGGGCTGCAAAGGTCTGGTTGTCTTCTTCCCAGGAACTGAAGAGATTGATTTTGGGGAGGAATTCGGCTCGCGCCGTCTTGACGCCATTCGCCGCCCTTTCCCCCGCAAGAGTTGCCTCGGCGTAGTCGGGCCGGATGGCTAAGGCGCGCCGTTGCCGCTCGGCCAAACTCCCAGCCGTGAAGGTGGTTTCGGCAAGCGGTTCTTGGATCTTGAGGTAGCTGTCCTCCGGCAAGCCGATCGCGACGCTGAGTGCAGCACGCGCTATCTCAAGCGCGTTTCTGTCCCGGATCAGATCCTCCTTCGCCTGCGCCAGTTGGACTTGGACGCTCAACACGTCGGAGGGAACCGTGAGACCCTGCTCCTGGCGGGCGCGTGCTCGTTCAAGGTCGGCCGTGATCGCGGTGACGTTGCTCTCCGCAACCCGAACGCTCGCGCGCGCCGCCAATTCGTCGAAGTAGCTGCTGATGACTCTGAAGATGACTTCCTGCCCGACGCGCTCACTGCCCTTCCGAGCCCCCTCCGCGTCGAGTCGCGCATCGCGAACCTGGCGACCCGTTTGGCCGGCGTCGAACAAGGGCATCGACGCGGTAAACTGAGTACGGAAATTGTCGAGGGGCGGTGGCGCGTTGAGCAGTCCCAAATCAAAGTTGCGCGCGGTAAACTGCCGCTGCGTCAGGAGGCTGCCGAACACGTAAACAGGATTGTTGCCTCGCGCGAAGCCTTCCGAGAAATCAAGTCGGGGATAACGAGCCGCCTGCGCGACCGTGATACTCTGCCGAACTGCATCGGCGTAGGCGTCCGCCGCATGGACAGCGGGATTGTTCTTGAGCGCGAGCGCCACTGCGTCCTGAAGCGTAAGGCCGGCTTGGCTCGAAGTGGTTGCCTGTCCGCGAGCAACCGTGACTGCAGTGACGACGGCCACCAGGAACTGGAGTATCTGTCGTCGCTTCATACGAAGCGCGTTCACAACACTTCGCTGCCGCCGTCGCGTTGACTTCGATGCTTCAGTCGATCGTGGCTGTATTCTCAAATCGGGGCTCCAACCAAGACAGTGCCGCGCAAACAGCACGACGTAACCAGCAACTCTAGCTAAACCGTGGCAGGTGATTCAGTGACTTGCATCACAAGCAACCACGACGCCCGTCACATATTAAGCCGCGTACTAACACTCGCCGCAGAAGTCGTAGGTAGTTTCCCGCTGCATAGCCACGCTTGCCGAATAGCGTTCGCTTGAGTCGACCGCTTGCGTAGGCATCCGGCAGCAGCAGCCAGGGCCAAGTCTAAGAATTGGTTGGGGTTGACAATGAAGGACTAATGCGCCGAGTGGTACCATACATCTGTTAGCAAAGGCCGCCTCGACAGCGCTGTGATGCGCATCACTGCCAAGTGCTTCTGGAAGAGGCGCAATAGAGTCGTCTAAACATACTGGGCATTTTCGGTTCGCTGACCGGCTTTCTTCCCGGCCGCCATCAATGAGAGAATGCACAGTGGGCCGTGCGCGATTAAGCAAGGCACATTTCCTGGCTGACGTGTCATCATGCCGAGCACGCGAGAGTCCGCCATTCTGCTGCGCCAGCACTTCCAGCAACTGCTCGACGCCTTGGTCAGCCGGGGCTATCGCCTGATTGGCCCGAGAGTCCGCGATGCCGCCATCGTCTATGATGAGTTGACTTCCGCAGCGGACTTGCCGATCGGCTGGACGGACGAGCAGGACGGCGGGCGCTACCGGCTGAAGCGCCGCTCGGACGAGGCGCTGTTCGGCTACGTTGTGGGACCCCACTCGTGGAAACAGTTCCTGCATCCGCCGCTCGCGCGCTTGTGGCAGGCGGACCGCGAGAGCGACAGTTTCAGAATAACCTCCGGGGCACAGGAGGCGTTCAAGGCTGCCTTCATTGGTGTACGCTCCTGCGACCTTCACGCCATCGCCGTCCAAGACAAGGTCTTCCTGGGATCTCAGTATGTCGACTCGGCGTACCAGTCGAGGAGAGAAAGGGCTTTCATCGTTGCCGTCAATTGCGGACAGGCAGGCGGTACCTGCTTTTGCGTGTCCATGAAGACGGGACCCAAGGCGACCGCGGGCTTCGATCTCGCCTTGACCGAGGTCCTTGAGCCCTCGCGTCATTGCTTTGTGGTCGAGGTTGGTAGCGAGCTGGGCGGCGAGATCCTGAGCCAGGTTCCTCACGAGGCTGCCACCCAGGCGGATCAGGACACCGCCGAAACGATCGTCGCCGAGACGGCCCGGCAGATGGGCCGGGCACTGGACATCACCGATATCAAGGAGCTGCTCTATCGGAACTACGAGCATCCTCGCTGGGACAATGTCGCGGCACGATGTTTAACCTGCGCCAACTGCACCATGGTCTGCCCGACTTGCTTCTGCACCACGGTTGAGGACGTCACCGACCTCAAGGGTGAGCACGCTGAGCGTTGGCAGAAGTGGGATTCATGTTTCACCACGAGCTTCTCTTACATCCACGGGGGCAGCATTCGCGCCACACCGAAGTCGCGTTACCGCCAGTGGATGACCCACAAGCTTGCAACCTGGATCGACCAGTTTGGAACTTCCGGCTGCGTCGGCTGCGGCCGCTGTATCACCTGGTGTCCCGTCGCCATCGACATCACCGAAGAGGTGCGGGCCATTCGGGATTCTGAGCGTTCGAACCACGAGTCAACAAAAGAGAGAGACGAGCATGGAGACCCTTGAAGGAATTCTTGCCGAACATCCCTTCTCAAGAGACTTGCCCAAGAGCTATATCGAGCTTCTTCTGGGATGCGCCAGCAACGTGCGCTTCGACGCCGGCCAATTCATCTTCCGCGAGGGCGAGGAAGCCAATCAGTTCTATCTCATCCGTAAGGGCAAGATCGCCTTGCAGGTCTTTGCTCCCGAGCAAGGCCCCCTGACGATCTTGACTCTGGGCGAAGGCGAAGTTCTCGGCTGGTCGTGGCTGTTCCCGCCCTACCGCTGGAAGTTCGACGCCCAGGCGATGGAGCTCACACGAGCGATTGCTTTTGACGCAAAATGTCTTCGCACGAAGTGCGAAACCGACCACGATCTGGGCTACGAACTCCTGAAAAGGTTCGCCTATCTGGTGGAACAGCGGCTGGAGGCGACTCGCCTGCAGCTTCTGAACGTCTATGAAATCCGCCGCTGAAGAACTGACGAACGCCCAACCGCATCTCATGGTGCCGCAGCGCTTTCGCGTCTGGCACACTGAGCGTGAGACGCACGACACGTTCACGCTAAAGCTTGAACCGATCGACGTCGCTGACGAATTCACCTTCAAAGCCGGGCAGTTCAATATGGTTTATGTGTTCGGAGTGGGTGAGGTACCGATCTCGATCAGCGGCGATCCCGCGAAGCCCGAGACGCTGGTTCACACGACGCGAGCCGTCGGGGCGGTGACGGACGCCCTGTGCAAGCTGCGGCGTGGGACGGTGGTCGGGATTCGCGGTCCGTTCGGCAGTGGCTGGCCGGTCGCGGAAGCCGCGGGGCGCGACCTCGTCATTGTGGCGGGCGGAATCGGACTCGCGCCACTCCGGCCTGTTCTCTACGCCATCGTCTCCAACCGGGAGCATTACCGAAAGGTTGCGCTGCTCTACGGCACCCGCACGCCCGACGACATTCTCTACCAGAAGGAACTCGAGCGCTGGCGCTCGCGTTTTGACCTGCAGGTTGAAGTCACGGTGGATCGGGCGCCTGCCACGTGGCGCGGCACGGTGGGCGTGGTGACGGCGCTCATCCCCCGAGCCGCTTTCGATCCTGAGCGAGCCGTCGCCATGCTCTGTGGTCCCGAAGTCATGATGCGGTTTGCGGTGCGCGATCTGCTCGACCGCGGAGTCCCGCCCGGCAGCGTCTATGTCTCGCTGGAGCGCAACATGAAGTGTGCGGTCGCCTTCTGCGGACACTGCCAGTTCGGGCCCACTTTTATTTGCAAAGACGGACCCGTGTTCCGCTATGACCGGATCGCGTCCCTTCTGGGAATCCGGGAGATGTGACATGGCAAGAACGAGGAAACCCAAGCTGGCCGTCTGGAAGTTCGCTTCGTGCGACGGATGCCAGTTGAGCCTGCTCGATTGCGAGGATGAACTACTCGGCCTGGTGGACGAACTCGAGATCGCTAATTTTGTGGAAGCGTCGCGGGCCGTCGCCAAGGGGCCCTACGACCTTTCGCTGGTGGAAGGCTCGATCACAACGCCCCACGACGCCGAGCGCATTCATCAGGTGAGACGCGCCTCGAAGTATCTCATCACCATCGGCGCTTGCGCCACGGCTGGCGGCATTCAAGCTCTGCGCAACTTCAAAGACGTGCGGGAGTTCGTCTCCATCGTGTACGCCACCCCGAAGTACATTGAGACGCTGAATAAATCGACGCCCATCGCAGATCACGTGCGCGTGGACTTCGAGTTGCGCGGCTGCCCCATCAACAAGCGGCAACTCGTCGAGGTCATCACCGCGTTCTTGAACGGACGCCGTCCTAACACGCCGCCTCATGGCGTCTGCGTGGAATGCAAATTGCGCGGGACGGTGTGCGTGATGGTGGCGCGTGGTGTGCCATGCCTTGGCCCCGTGACCCACGCCGGATGCGGGGCGATCTGCCCAGCGTACCAGCGCGGTTGCTACGGATGCTATGGACCCAAGGAGACTCCGAACACGTCCTCGTTGAGTGCAGCGTGGACTCGGCTGGACGTGCGAGAGGAGGATCTCGTTCGGGCGTTCCGCGGCTTCAACGCTTATGCCGAACCGTTTCGACGTGAGAGCGAGGTCCATGAAGACAAGAAGCATCAAGGTTGACTACCTGGCTCGCGTCGAAGGTGAGGGTGGCCTCTACGTCCGCGTCAAAGACGGCAACGTGCTGGACGTCAAACTCCGCATCTTCGAGCCTCCGCGCTTCTTCGAAGCCTTCCTGCGCGGCCGCCATTTCACCGAGGCTCCCGACATCACGGCGCGCATCTGCGGGATCTGCCCCATCGCTTACCAGATGAGCGCCGTCCACGCCATGGAAAATGCGCTCGGCGTCAAAGTCGACGGCCCACTGCGTGACTTGCGAAGGCTCATCTACTGCGGCGAATGGATCGAGAGCCACGCACTGCATGTTTACATGCTCCACACCCCTGACTTCCTGGGTTACGCCGACGCGATCCAAATGGCCAAGGAGCACGCCCAAATCGTCCAGCGCGGCCTGCAGCTCAAAAAGGCTGGAAACGAAATCGTGCGCCTGATTGGTGGAAGGGAGATTCATCCTGTCAACGTGCGCGTCGGAGGATTCTACCGCGCCTTCTCCAAGAGTGAACTCGGGCCCCTGGTTGAACGGCTGAAATGGGCGCGCGACGCCGCTCTCGAGACGGTGCGATGGGTTGCCGAGTTCTCTTTCCCGGACTTCGAGCGCGACTATCTCTTCGTCGCGCTTCGCCACCCGGATGAATACCCTTTCAACGAGGGACGGCTTGTCTCGAACCGAGGCCTGGACGTCAGCGTCAACGATTATGACCGGCACTTCGTCGAAGAGCACGTTCAGCACTCGAACGCGCTACACTCAACGCTGAAGGAGCAGGGAGCGTATTTTGTCGGCCCTCTGGCCCGTTACAACTTGAACTTCGACCGGTTGACGCCGCTCGCGCAGGAAGCGGCCCGTTCGGCGGGACTCGGACCCGTGTGCCGCAATCCGTTCCAGAGCATCATCGTGCGCAGCGTCGAAATGGTATACGCCTGCGACGAGGCGCTGCGCATCCTGGGGGAGTACGACGCCCCGGAGAAGCCGGCCGTCGACGTCACCCCGTTGCTTGCGACAGGACACGCCTGTACCGAGGCGCCGCGGGGCATCCTTTACCATCGTTATCAGATCGACGATCACGGGACGATCCTCGACGCCAAGATTGTGCCGCCTACCTCGCAGAACCAGACGACCATCGAACACGATCTGGGCCAATTCGTGGCGAGGAACCTTCACCTGTCCCACGGCGAGCTGACGTGGCAGTGCGAACAGGCCATTCGCAACTACGACCCCTGCATTTCCTGCGCGACGCACTTTCTGAAGCTCGACCTTCGCCTCGAATGACTCTCACGCGGATCTCCAGGACGAAGAACCAACCTTAGCCTCGAGAACGGAATTGAGAACAACCTCGAATAACATAGTCATCGGCCTCGGGAACCAGTATCGGCGGGATGACGCCGCGGGACTAATTGTGGCTCGGCGTCTCCGGGGCCGCACGTCCTGTGCGGTCTGGGAACACTCGGGAGAAACCGTCGCGCTCATGGAATACTGGAAGGGCGCGGACATGGTGATCATCGCCGACGCGGTCCAGTCTGGGGGCGCGCCCGGAACCATTCACCGGTTCGACGCCACGATGGGCCGACTCCCCGGACGTTTCTTTCGCACTTCCACCCACGCCGTCAATCTCGTTGAAGCCGTCGAGCTGGCCCGCGCCTTGACTCAACTCCCGCGACGGCTGATTGTGTATGGTATCGAGGGTCAAAACTTCGAGGCGGGAATCGGGCTATCGGTTGACGTCGAAAGCGCGATACAGGAAGTGGTCGAAAGGATTCTGGGTGAGATCGGCGCGACCAACCCCTCGAAGACGGTGCCCCCACCCTCGAGATGATGGCGCTCAGCAAATGCGAGGCAACTGCTCGCCGCTGAGCATATCGAGGACGCGTTGGCCGCCAATGCGGCTGCGCAGGGTCACACACCCTGCCGGAGTCTGTTCGACCGAGCCGATCCGAGAGGCGAGAGCGCAAACGGGAAGATGGCGCATCACCTCGACCGCACGATCCGCATCGTGCTGAGGAACGAAAGCAACGAAACGCCCTTCATTGGCGACATAGAGGGGATCAAGGCCGAGAATCTCGCAAGCTCCCCGGACTACCTCCGCGACCGGAATCGCCACCTCGGAAATCGCCATGCCCACCTCGGCCGTCTCGGCGATTTCGTTGAGCGCCGAGGCGAGACCCCCACGAGTCAAATCGCGCAAGCAATGCACTTCGATGCCGGCGGCAAGCAGGGCCTCGACCGGCGCCCAAAGCGGGGCTGTGTCGCTCTGGATCGGAGCCTCGAACTCGAGCCCCTCCCGCACCGAGAGGATTGCGATGCCATGGGCGCCTAAGTCCCCACTCACAATGACCGCATCCCCGGGGCGGACGGCCGCCGGCGAAACTTCTTCCGGAGCTTCCACGATGCCAATACCGGCCGTGTTGACAAACAGGCCATCACCTTTGCCCTTGTCCACCACTTTGGTGTCGCCGGTAACCAGGGCGACCCCGGCACGGCAGGCCGCCCGGCACATGCTCTCAACCACGGCCCGCAGCGTCTCCATCGGCAAGCCTTCTTCGAGAATGAACCCTGCGCTCAAGTAAAGCGGCCGGGCGCCACACATGGCAAGGTCGTTGACGGTGCCGTTAACCGCGAGGTCCCCGATGTCGCCGCCGGGAAACACCAGCGGACGTACCACATAGGAATCAGTAGTAAAGGCCAAGCGAGCCCCACGCACTTCGAGTAAAGCCCCGTCATGCCGCCTTTCGAGCGGCGCGCAGGCAAACGCTGGAAGGAAAACATTCTCAATGAGCCGGTGAGTAAGCTTGCCTCCACCTCCGTGTGCGAGCAGGACCGTCTCCCCCGATGGATGCGGCAGTGGACAACTGAAGCTGGCTTCCTTCATCGCTCTGCCTTCCTATAGTGATAGTAAGCGGCGCAGGCGCCTTCCGATGAGACCATGGGCGCGCCGAGGGGCCGCTCGGGCGTGCAACGCGTCCCGAACGCCGAGCACTCGAAAGGCTTGCGCAACCCCTGGAGCACCAGCCCGCTGATACACTCGCTCGGCTCGTTAACCTCACCTATGCCGGTCGCGAACCGAAGATCGGCATCGAAAGCGCGATAGCGGTCGCGAAGTCTCAGACCGCTGGCGGGAATCTCGCCGATGCCGCGCCACTTGCGAGGGCTGACCTCGAAAACCTCGGCGATTCGCTCCTGCGCAGGCCGATTGCCATCTCGGCGCACGGCGCGCGAGTATTGGTTTTCGACCTCGGCTCGACCGCTCTCGAGCTGCGCCACCGCCATGTCGATCCCTTCCAGGAGGTCCAGCGGCTCAAAGCCGGTCACCACGATGGGAACGTGCCAGCGCCGGCTCAACGGCTCGTATTCCTCGTATCCCATTACCGTACAGACGTGGCCTGCCGCGAGGAAGGCATTGATGCGGCAATTCTCGGAGCTCAGGATGGCTTCCATCGCCGGTGGCACGAGAACGTGTGCCACCAGAATCGAAAAGTTACGGAGGCCTTCGCGTTCCGCCTGCCACACCGCCATGGCGTTGGCGGGAGCAGTGGTTTCAAAGCCCACGGCGAAGAAGACCACCTCGCGTGACGGCTTCAGGCGGGCGGCACGCAGCGCGTCAAGGGGCGAGTAGACGATGCGCACGTCGGCGCCTTCCGCCTTGGCGTCGAGCAAGCTCCTCGACGAGCCAGGAACGCGCAGCATATCGCCGAACGAGCAGAAAATGGTATCGCGCTGCGAAGCGATGGCAATCGCCTTGTCAATCAGTTCGAGGGGCGTCACACATACGGGACAGCCCGGCCCGTGGACCAGTGCAACCTCCGGAGGGAGCAAATCCTGTAGGCCGCTCTTGACGATGGTATGGGTCTGTCCGCCGCACACTTCCATCAGAGTCCAAGGCCGGCTGGCGCGTCGGCGAATCGACTCGGCGAGCCGGGACGCCATTTCACTGTCCCGATACTCATCGACGAACCTCATCTTCAAGTCCTTCCAATGTCGGCCGGAGGTAGGAGGGAATCGTCAGCCAGATTCAACTCCTCGAGTTGCTCCATCTCTCGCAGTGTGTCGAAGATCTTCTGCGCCTCAGCCTCGTCGATGACCGCCAAGGCAAAACCCACGTGTACCAGGACGTAGTCCCCTACGGACGCCTCGGGTGTGTACGCCAGGCAAGCCTCCTTCACGACGCCACCGAAGTCGATCCGGCCGCGGCGCAGTCCCAGCGCCTCTTCTTCGATGACACTCACGATCTTCCCTGGAACAGCCAGACACATCTTTAATCTCCTTGACCAAGTTCCGCAGCAAGAACCGCCTGCCCCAGCGCGATCCCGCCGTCGTTGGGTGGCACCTGACGGTGGGTGTGAACCTGGAAGCCGCGCGCTTCAAGCACAGCGGCGGCGCGTTCGACCAGATAGCCGTTCTGGAAAACTCCGCCACTGAGCGCCACTTGGAGCAGCCCCGCTCCCTCTGCAACGGCCACGATCCAGTCGGCAAGCGCGTTGTGGAATCTCGCCGACATGCGCGCTGCGGATTCTCCTCTTCCCACGTCCCATTGCAAGGCTTCGATCAGCGGACCCCAATCGCCTAGGGCGCCGCGCAACGGCAGCGGATACGCCTCGCCACTCGAGATGCCGCTGATCTCGCGCTCGAGCCGCATGGCGGCTTGGCCTTCAAACTGGCTCTCGTGTGCGACCCCTGTCATCGAAGCGACCGCGTCAAACAACCTCCCCACACTCGTGGTCCACGGCGCATTGACGCCTCGTTCGAGCATCTGCGCGAGAACTGCACCGTCCTTGACGCCCGGCAGGCGGCCGGCCCAACTCGCTTCCCACAACAGACTGAACGCCGAGCGCCAGCCTTGCCGGACAGCGGATTCTCCGCCGGGCAGGCGAAAAGGGCGGAGATGAGCGATGCGCTCAAATCTCGCACCGTCGGCGACGAAGAATTCCCCGCCCCACACCGTGCCGTCCGGCCCGTAGCCCGTCCCGTCCCACGAAACAGCCAAGTAAGGTCCAACGATTCGGTTTTCGGCAGCACAGGCGGCGGCGTGAGCCTGATGATGCTGAGTCGCGACCACGGGCAATCCCGAGGCAAGCGCCCAGCGCGTCGAGGCGTAGTCCGGATGCAAATCGCAAGCCACAAGTTCCGGCTTAAAGCGGTAAAGGCGGCAGAGGTCCCCAATGGCACGCTCAAACGCTCCTCGCGCCTCGACGGTGTCGAGATCGCCGACGTGCTGGCTCAAGAACACCTGGCGTCCTACGGCAATAGCGATGGTGTTTTTCAGATGACCGCCCACCGCGAGGACAGGCGGCAGTCTCCTGCCGACGTACACCGGCAGAGGCGCATAACCTCGCGCCCGTCGCACCAAGCTCTCGCGGCCACGCACGATGCGCGCCACCGAATCGTCGCACGGCCGCGCAATCGGACGATCGTGCATGAGGAAGAGATCTGCAATCGAACTGAGCCGCCCTCGCGCCTCCTCATTGTCAATGGCGATCGGCTCGTCGCTCAGGTTGCCACTGGTCGCAACGATGGGAAATGGGAATTCCTCCATCAGCAAATGATGGAGCGGCGAATAAGGCAGCATCACGCCCAAGTACGGCGAGCATCCCGCGACATTGGGTGCTAATCCCGGTATACCGTTAGGCCGCAGCAGGACGATGGGCGCCGCCGGCGACCCAAGCAGCCGCGCTTCCTCTGCCGACACCTCGCAGTAGCACCGTACCATTTCGAGCGAGGGCATCATCAGCGCGAATGGCTTTGCCTCGCGCTGCTTTCGCTGCCGCAACCGCTCCACAGCGCCCGCCTGCCGCGCATCGGCGAGCAACTGAAACCCGCCGATACCTTTGAGCGCAACGATCCCACCCTGTCCGAGGACTCGTGCCGCTTGAGTGACGGCATCCTTCAAGAGTATCTCTGCGCTAACTGTGGAAGCCTCATCGGCCGTTTCAGTCCAAAGGCGCGGCCCACAGCGGGGACACGCGATGGGCTGGGCGTGAAAGCGACGATCGGTGGGATCAGCGTATTCACGCTGGCAATCCGGGCACATCACGAACTCACGCATCGTGGTACGCGGTCGATCGTAAGGGATGTCTTCGATGATCGTGTAACGCGGGCCGCAGTTGGTGCAATTCGTGAACGCGTATCCAAAGCGGCGGTTCGCCGGCTCTTCCATTTCTGCGAGGCAGTCGTGACAAGTGGCCAGTTCGGGGAGGACGCTCGTGGTCTTCTCTTCCCCGTCGTCGCTTGCGATGATTTCGAATTGCTCAGAGCCGGCGGGTGCAAGGATCGCGGTCTCCGTTTCAAGCACCACGGCCGCCATCGGCGTTTCGGATTCGAGCCGCGCGAGAAAGCGGTCGAGTGCCGGGCCAGGGCCTTCAACTTCGATCACCAGCCCCGCGCTCGAGTTACGGACCCATCCCGTAAGACCGAGCTCGCCTGCGAGGCGATACACGAAGGGGCGGAAGCCGACTCCCTGCACCGCGCCGCGCATCGCGACGCGCCGTCGTTCAACACTCGCCTTGAGAACCGGCATCATGCTTTGCTGCTCGCCAATTGCAGAGTCCGCGCGCCGAACCAGGCCCGCAGCCAGTCGCACCACGCATCGAGCCCTTCCCCTGTCCGGCAAGAAACCGGGAATATCGTGGCACGCGGATTTACCTCGAGCACGTTCCTCTCCAGCTCCTCGAGAGCCACTCCCGCGTAAGGAAGCAGATCCATTTTGTTGAGCAGTACTGCCTCTGACTTGAAAAACATCAGGGGATATTTCTTGGGCTTCTCCGCGCCTTCGACGACGCTGTAAACCATGACGCGCAGGTCTTCGCCCAAATCGAACTCGGCTGGACAGACGAGGTTGCCGACATTCTCGATGAAGAGCAGCTCTGCCGGGTCGGGCGGAAATCCGGAAATCGCCTTCGAGAGCATGCGAGCATCCAGGTGACACACTGTACCCGTTGTGATCTGATGGGCTGGCACGCCCAAGGCGCGAATTCGCTCAGAGTCGAGGGTGGTCTGAAGGTCTCCTTCAATGACGGCTATTCGATACGAGGGCGCCAGCCGGCAAATCGTCGCTTCTAACACCGACGTCTTGCCCGCGCCGGGGGCTGACATCAGATTAACGGCGAGCGTGCCGATCGAGCGAAAGTACGACTGGTTCTCGGCGGCCACCTCATTGTTGCTTCGGCGGACATCGCTTGCCACAGAAACCCGTTCCACAGAACTCACCTCCCATCCTCAACGTTCCTCGGTGAGCGAGGTCGTGGCCGGTTGAAGCACGTCCCCAGCTTCCACAAGGTCGACATATTCGACCTGCATTTCCCTGCCCGCCAGGATCTCAACCGGATCACCGCAACGCGAGCAGATCAAGCAGAAATCCTCCATCGGGCAGTCAACCAAGCCGCAGCGAGGACACAATGTTTTGAGTTTCACAGCTTCGATTTCGAGCGCAGCAAACTCAGCCGGAGTGCCGCGCTTCGCAACCTCAAAGGAAAACTCGAGCGCCTCCCGCACAACTCCCGTGAACTCCCCTAGGCGCAATTTGATGGTCTTCACCGCCACGGCGGGCCGCTTACTTGCTTCAGCAACCGCGATCTCGATAATGCTTTGCGCCAATGAAAGCTCGTGCATGATTGCAGCCGCCGTTCTTATTCAATCCAGAACGAAAACGGGTCTCGCGACGTGGTGTCACGGCCTCGAGAGTGCGACCGATTCCTGGCCCCCTGGCGTCCCGGCAAGGTTACGGAGAACCTCTTCGATGACGGCCTGGGCCAGACTCACGGCGTCCGGCAAGGCGTTGCGTGCAGACTCCGAGAGGCCGAGTCCCGTACCGAGGTTCTGCGGCTCGACGCCTACCAGGAAGACGCGTTCCGGGAGTTGGCCCAGCAGCGCTGCGACGGCGAGTAACTCCCCTGCATTCGCGTCGTGAGCCGAGGAGGCGCGCCGGGCGCCCACGTCGTCAAGCTGCGATTCCTGAAGCACCGAAACCGTCCCTGGCGCCTTGCCCGTCGCAAGAGCGTCTAAGAGCACGAGAGCAGCGCGGCCGGCGATGCATCCGAGGAGTGTGAGGCCTTGTGTGCCGCCATCCAGAAACTCCACTTGTCCCTGCCAGTCGCCAAACTGCCGCGCGAGTTCGTCGAGGACGAACGGGCCGAAGCCGTCGTCGCTGAGGAGCGTGTTCCCCAGGCCGAGCACCAGCACAGGAGCCGTGCGCGGTGCGCGGTCAGTGGAGCCATTGCTCCTCATCGATATCGCCCTCCTGGTAAAACTTCAGCCCTGAAATGATAGACCCAATCAGCCCGTTCTTGTAGTGGAAGGAATCGTAGACCACGATGTAAAGGTGGAGAATGAAGAAGATGACGAAGCCCCAAGCGAAGAGGTGGTGCCACATGTGGGTCTGGAAGGATCCACCGAGCAGCGGGATGACCCAGCCCGTCAGGTGGCTCATCCAGCCCTCGGGATTGCTTTCCGAGTAGAGCGCCATGCCAGTCAGGATCTCCGCCCAGCCGAGCCCGACAACGAAGATGGTGTAAGACAAGCCGGCCAAAGCGTTGTGGCCGAGATGTACGTGACCGCGCTCGAGCCGGAAATAGTCGCCCGCCTGCCGCACCAGGTTCGCCCACCAGTCCCGGCGCCACACAAAGGGAAACCCGGAGCGCGCGTATTTGTTGCCCCTCCAGAACCAGTACATCCGAATGAGGAAGCTGATCAAGAAGACGAAGCCCGCGGCGAAATGGACTTCCCTCACCCGGCCCAGACGGGCAAGCGGGGCTTGGTCTCGAGAGCTTCGACGACCCGGGGAATCGTGGTCGCCTCCAGACCCAGGGCGGCGGTGATTGCAGTGCAAAACCTGAGGAGGTCCCGCCGGTCTACGCCATGCTCTTGGAGCACATCAAGGTCGAGGGTCGTCGCCGTTGCATAGGCCACCCCACATCCTGGAATCGTCAGGATATCTTCTCAACACTCGATCTTCCTTTCAGTGACCTGAATCACAAGGAGTGTGACGAACTTCATCTTCGGCACGCGGGCCAAAGAGCGAGCGCGGCCTCGCAAAGGCAGCCCTGTTCGTTTTCATTTGACGCCCCTCCTCAAGCGTGCTAGGCTACTTTGGATTCTTACCGGGAACCGCCAGGAACCCGCCGCCCAGGGAGCCGCGTTCCGCGTCCGCAGACGGCTTGGCCTGGAGATCCAGGGGCGACACCGCCTGAAAAGGCTATGCTCTTCCGTTGACTCCGATGGACGACCCCGTTCGGTTCAATGCCTACCGCGTCCCGCTGAGCCGGATTCGGGGCGTCGGGCGGCTCGGCTTTCGGCTGCTTGCCACGCTGGCTCTCATCGCGGCAGTGACTCTTCTCGCTTACCGTCTGCTCGACGTCAACGCCACGACGGCGGGTTTTTTCTACCTCGTGGCCATTCTTGTCATTGCCACGACTTGGGGTCTCGCCGAGGCCAGCACCGCGTCGGTCGGGGCGATGCTCTGTTTCAACTACTTCTTTCTGCCGCCCATCGGCACCTTTACTATTGCCGATCCGCAGAACTGGGTGGCGCTCTTCGCCTTTCTTGCGACGTCGATCACCGCGAGCCATCTCTCCTTGCAGGCGAAGAAGCGCGCGCGGGAGGCCGTCGACCGGCAGCTCGAGATGGAGAGACTCTACGCATTGAGCCGCGCCATCCTGCTCACCGAAATGACGCAGCCGGTGGCGAAGCAGATCGCCTACCAGATTGCTCACACCTTCGGATTTTCCGGGGTCGCGCTCTACGACCGCGCGAGCGGCGAAATTCAGCGCGCTGGCCCCGAGGATCTGCCTGAGTTCGACGACAAACTGCGCGAAGTCGCGCTGCAAGGCACTCAGTTGCAGGATGACTCACGCCAGGTGGTTGTGACAGCGATTCGCTTAGGGGGCGTGCCCATCGGGAGCATCGTTCTTCGCGGGTCTTCGCTCTCCGACACTGCACTTCAGGCGGTCTCGAATCTCGTGGCGATTGGGCTCGAAAAGGTACGCGGCCAAGAGCTGGCGAATCGGGCTGAAGCCGCCCGCCAGAGCGAGGATCTGAAGTCGACTCTACTCGACGCCATCGCGCACGAATTTAAGACGCCGCTCACATCGATCAAGGCCGCAGCCAGCGCCATGCTCGCCATCACTGACCCCCTGCCCCTGGAACAACGCGAGCTGGTGACCATCATTGACGAAGAGGCAGACCGGCTTGCTCGGCTGGTAACAGAAGCCATCCAAATGGCCCGGATCGAGGGCGGCAAATTCCAGTTGAGCCCGGCTCCGCACTCGCCCGGCTCGCTGATTGCGGAGGTCCTCGAGCAGTTGAAACCGATGACCGACGGGCGAGAGATCCGGCTGGAAATCTCGACCGGCCTTCCCTCCATCTCGGTCGATGCCGAACTCATTCGGCTGGCGATCCGGCAACTTCTTGACAACGCCCTCAAGTACTCGCCCTCGACAGCACCCATCATTATCAGCGCCCGGGGGGCGGCGGGCGGCGTGGTGATCAGCGTCACTGACCACGGACCCGGCGTCCCGGAAGCGGAGCAGTTGAAAATCTTCGAGCGCTTCTATCGCAGCTCGACGGACCGCCACCACGTCGTCGGAACCGGCATGGGACTCACGATTGCCCGCGAGATTATGCGGGCGCACGGCGGCGAGGTGTCGGTCGCTAGCCGTCCGGGCCACGGGGCGGAGTTCTCGCTGCTCTTCCCCGCTGGCCCTAAGGAGAAGATCGCGTGAGCGCAGGCCGGATACTCGTCGTCGACGATGACCCTCAGATCCGGCGGGTGATGCGCGCTACGCTGACAGCTCGCGGTTACGAGGTGAACGACGCGCGCTCTGGCGAGGCTGCACTCGATCGTCTGCGCGAAGAGCCCTACGATCTCGTGCTCCTCGACATGAAGATGCCCGGTATGGACGGCCTCGAGACTTGCCGGACGATTCGTGGGGGCTCCGAGGTCCCCATCATCATGCTGACGGTGCAGAATACCGAGCAGGGTAAGGTCGACGCGCTAGACGCCGGCGCCGACGACTACATCACCAAGCCCTTTGGCACGCCCGAACTGCTGGCCCGCATCCGGGCGGCATTGCGCCGGGCCCCGCTTGCAGTCGTTGAGCCCCGGCAGATACGCTTCGGAGACATCGAAATGGATCTCGGAGCCCGCCGCGTTGTCGTGCGCGGGGGACCCGTGCGCCTCACGCCGAAGGAGTTTGCCCTGCTCCACTACTTCGCGACTCATCCCAATCAGGTCCTCAGCCACCGCGAGCTGTTGCAGGCGGTTTGGGGCCCGGATTACGGGGACGAGTCGCAGTATCTGCGGGTCTTCGTCAACCAACTCCGGAAAAAGATTGAGCGCGACCCGGCACGGCCCAGGTACTTGCTGACCGAGGCGTGGGTTGGGTATCGGTTGGAGGCTCCCGGTTAGACTCTTCAGACACGGGGTCCGGGACTTTCGTTTTTGCCACGGTTCAATGATAATAAGGCGGAGGTTTTCCGTGCCTGATGCGAGTACCGTCCGGCCTGATCCGGAACAACTTCTTCGTCAGGTCGAGGCCGAAGAAGAACACCAGCGCCGCGGCAGGCTGAAGATCTTCCTGGGCTACTCTTCCGGCGTCGGCAAGTCGTTTCGCATGCTCGACGAAGGACGCCGACGGCATGAGCGTGGGGAGGATGTTGTGGTGGGCGCCATCCAGCCCGTCACCTCCCCCGACGTACAGCGCGTTCTCGAGAATCTCGAGATCATTCCCATGAAAACTGTGGATGACGTGGCCGTGATGGATGTCGACGTGATCCTGAACCGCCATCCCCAGGTCTGCCTGGTCGACGGTCTCGCCTACGATAACCCGGCGGGGCGCGCGCGCCCCAAGCGCTGGCAGGACGCCGAGCAGCTTCTCCAAGCGGGTATCTCCGTCATCGGCACCGTCAATCTTCAGCACATCGAGGAGTACCGGGCGCAGGTGGAAAAAATCACCGGCAAAAAGGTGAAGGAGACCATCCCGCTGGGCTTCGTCAACAAAGCGGACGAGATCGAAGTGGTCGATGCGCCACCGGAACTCTGCCTGGAGCGTGCCGCCTACACCAGTCCCAACGGCGCCGCCACCCCCAGCCAGCAGCAGCTTTCCGAATTGCGGGAAATTGCCCTCATCCTGGTGGCCGACGCCGTCGACCGGCAGCTCGCCGGCTACCTTGAGCGGCACGGCATCGAACAGCTTTGGGGAGCGCAGGAGCGCGTTCTGGTCTGCATCACGCCGCGCGTCAACGCCAAGAAGATGATTGAAAGTGGCCGTCGCAATGCCGACCGATTCCACGGCGAGTTGTTCGTGGTCTATGTGAACGAGCCGGAACTAACGGGCACGGAGCAGGAGACTCTTGCGGCCAACCTTGAGGTGGCCCGCCAGCATAAGGCCCAGATCGAACTACTAGAGAGCGAAGAGCCCATCGACGCCATCATCGACTTCGCGCGCACCCATGGTATTACCCAGATCTTCATCGGGCATAGTACTCAGGAGACCTGGTGGCACCGCCTGCGCGGCAACTTCGTCGATCGGCTCATTCGCGACGCCGAGGGCATCGATGTGCGCGTCTTTCCGAATTGAACGACACGGTCCCTACAAGGCGCTGAACCTCAACACTTTGCAGGGCCGCCAACGCGCCTCCTTGAGACGGCATCCAATGGGAGGCATCAACTCTTGCGCGATTCATCCGCGAGCGTTGTTGAGGCTTAGGCGAATCCAGAGATGTGCTTATCTTTCATTTCCGCTCTCTGCCTGATCGTCGCGTCATCGGGACCTCTCCCTCCCGCCGACGCCACACTTCCGCCGTCCATTCTCGATTCCGGCTATCGCCAGATGTACAACCTGCAGTTCGATGAGGCGCACCGAACCTTCAGCCAGTGGGAACAGTCACATCCTGACGATCCACTCGGCCCCGCTTCAGACGCCGCCGCTTATCTGTTCGCCGAGTTCGATCGGCTGGGAGTGTTGCAGTCGCAATTGTTCACGGATAACAGCGCTTTCGAGAGCCGCCACCGGGTCAAACCCGATCCCGTCTCCAAGCATGGCTTTGAGTCCGACCTCGAGAGCAGCGAGCGGCTGGCGAACCGCGTCCTAGCCCTCGACCCGCGCGACCGCAACGCCCTCTTCGCCGAAGTCCTGGGCCTCGGCTTGCGCGCCGACTACCTGGCGCTCATCGAGCGGCGAGATCTGACGTCGCTAGGCTACACCAAGCGCGCGGGCCTGATGGCGCAGAGGTTGCTTGATGTTGACCCTTCCTGCTACGACGCCTACATGGCAGTCGGAGCAGAGAATTATCTTCTTGGCTTGAACTCATCCCCGGTTCGCTGGGTGTTGCGAATGTACGGCGCCCAAACGGACAAGAACCAGGGGATCCAACAACTCCGGCTGGCCGCCGAGAGAGGGCACTATCTGCTGCCCTTCGCACGGCTCCTGCTCGCCGTCGCTGCCTTGCGCGACCATGATCGCGGCCACGCCAGGGAGATTCTGGCGGGCTTGGCGCGCGATTACCCGAACAACCAACTCTACGCGAGAGAGCTTGCCCGCCTGCAATAGACGGCGAATCGGAAACGCGCCGCCTTGGAGAACGGGCCCAAGATCTTACGAACCAATTTGAGAGGACGACACTTGGCGACTGTCGCTGTATTGTCGAGCGCCGTACTGGCGACGTTCGCACAAGGTGCTGTGGCACCCCAGGCTGCGGTGGCTGCGCCGACCTTCTATCGCGACGTGCTGCCCATCCTCGAACAGCACTGCCAGAGTTGTCACCGGCCCGGCGAGATCGCGCCGATGCCGTTCATCACCTATGACCAAACGCGGCCCTGGGCCAGTGCCATCCGCGACGCCGTGCGACTGCGGAAAATGCCACCCTGGTTCGCCGATCCGCGCTACGGGCGTTTCTCGAACGACCCTTCGCTCACCTCGCAGGAAGTTCGGGCGATCGAGGACTGGGCCGCTGCGGGGGTGTCTGCTGGCGATTCCCACGAGGCGCCTCCGCCGCTTCACTGGGCGCAGGGCTGGAACATTCCGCAGCCGGACTCGGTTGTCGAGATGTCCGAGCCCGTCGCCATCCCGGCGCACGGCGATGTCGATTACACGTACGAGATTGTGCCCACCGGCTTCTCGGAGGACAAGTGGGTGCAGATGTCGGAGATCCGGCCTTCGAGCCGCGCGCATGTCCATCACGCCGTGGTCTACATTCGCCCGCCCGGCTCCCCGTGGCTGCGGCATGCGCCCATCGGCACGCCGTTTACGGCTGCGACACTGACTGACAAGCAAGACCAGCGCGACGCTGAATCGACCACGAGTGACATTCTCCTGGTTTACGCGCCGGGAAGTTCGCCGGACGAGTGGCCAGGCTGGTGCGCCAAGTTCGTACCCCGTGGATCCGATCTGGTTTTTCAGATGCACTACACCACTAACGGTCATCCGGCGCGAGATCAGACTAGCATCGGCCTCGTCTTCGCCAAACAGCCGCCGAACGCACGCGTGCTCACCCTACAATTGACCAACGACCGCTTCGTGATCCCACCGGGCGTTGATGACTATCGAGTGGAGGCGCACGGCACGCTGCCCAACGACGCTACGCTCTTGAGCTTCTTTCCGCATCTGCACCTGCGCGGCAAGCGGTTCGAGTACAACATTATTCGCCCGGACGGAAGCATAATCGAAACGTTGTTGCGGGTGAACTACGACTTCTATTGGCAGTTGAGCTACCGGCTCGCCCAGCCGCGTTTCCTCAAGGCGGGTACCGAACTCCAGGCCGTCGCCTGGTACGATAATTCGCGGAGCAACCACCATAATCCTGACCCCAGTCGCGCCGTGACCTGGGGTGATCAGACTTACGACGAGATGATGGTGGGTTTTTTCGACGTTGCCGTGCCCGCGAATCTGGACAAGTGGCATTACTTCATTCGCCAGCGCGGAGAATGACCGCCCAGCTCTCCCCCGGCAAGGTGGGCATCTAGTGTCCCCGCTTCTCGCCCAAACACTTCAAACCGACAGGGGCATACGATGTACCTTCCAATCCCAAAACTGCGCAAGCATTGTCACTTGTTTTCGCGGCATGCTACCATGGCTAATTTATGACTCAGCGCGAGGACCACCCAATGGAGGCTGCTGGATGCTGACGTCCGCTGTACCGCCCGGACCGAAGGGCCACTTCTTGCTCGGCGTACTGCCGGAGATCCGAAGAGACGAGCTCGATTTCCTAAGCCGCATTGTGCGCGAGTACGGTGATATCGTCTTCGTCCGCGTCGTCAATCATCCGTGTTACGTCCTCAGCCATCCGCGCGACATCGAGTACGTCCTGTTTACCAACCACAGCAATTTCATCAAGTCGGTGTTCCTGCGGGGCAGCCAGGCGCTCTTCGGTAAGGGCTTGCTGACCAGCGACGGGGGCTTCTGGCTGCGACAGCGGCGCTTGCTTCAGCCCGCCTTTCATCACGAGCGGGTTGCCGGGTACAGTCAGGCCATGGTCGAGCACACGGAACGCATGCTGGACACCTGGCAGGACGGCGAGGTCCGCGACATCCATCGCGATATGATCCGCCTGACGATGGAGATTGTCGGCGAAGTCTTGTTCGGCGATAACATGGCCTCCCAGACCGAGCAGGTAGGCGAGGCGCTGCGCGTCTTTTTCGACCAATTCGACGAACGCTTCGGGCTCTACAGCATTCCGGAATGGCTGCCGACGCCGGGCAATCTTCGTTACCGCAGAGCTATCGGCCAGCTCGACTCCATCCTCGAGCGCGTGATCCACCAGCGCCGCGCGAGCGACGGCCAATCCCCCGATATCCTATCCACGCTGCTTCACGTTCAGGATGAAGACGGCACCGGGATGACGGAACGGCAACTCCGCGATGAAATGATGACCCTATTCTTCACCGGCCACGAGACTACGTCGCTCGCTCTGGCCTGGACGTTCTATTTGCTCGCCCAGCATCCCGAGGTTGAAGCCCGGCTGTGTGAAGAGATTGACCGCGTGCTCGGCGAGCGTGCGCCCACCTACGAGGACATCCCGCAGCTTCCCTTTCTCGACAGCGTGGTCAAAGAGTCGTTGCGCCTCTATCCGCCCGCTTACGGCGTGGTCCGGCAGGCGCTGAAGAATTGCGAAATCGGCGGATATACCATTCCCGCGGGGGCCACGTTGGCGATGTTCCAGTGGGTCGTGCACCGGGACGCGCGCTACTTCGACCGTCCCGACGACTTTGTCCCCGATCGGTGGGCCGACGGCCTGGCCAAGCGACTCCCCCGGTGCGCCTACTTTCCTTTTGGCGCCGGACCGCGAATCTGCATCGGCAATACGTTCGCCCTGACCGAACTGCCGTTGGTGCTGGCCGTCATCATGCGCCGGTTTCAGTTCAAGCTCGCCCCGGGACACCAGGTCTTCCTGAGCCCCTCGCTCACCTTGCGTCCCCGGCCCAGCATCAAGGTTGTCCTCAAGAAGCGATAGTCGAGTTCGCGGCGCAGCCAAGCGGACCCCGAGCGATACAGGTGCGAATCTGCCAGCCCTTATGAAGCGCGCGATAGGGCGAATACCCGTCAAATCCGCCATGCTGCTCGGCCCCTTCCTGGTTCTTCTGGGTTCGTCCGCCATCACCGTTCCGCCCGCGCAGCAACCGACGAACTTCTCATCTCCGCGGTTCGACGCCTGGCGAATCCTGGGTCCGGGCGGCGGCGGAGCGCAGTTCTATCCCGCTGTTAGCCCACTCGATCCCCGTCTCGTCCTGGTCGCCTGTGACATGACCGGCGCTTACATTTCTCACGACGGTGGTGATTCGTGGCGTCTTTTCGACCTGCGGGAGCCCGTGAAGTTCTTCGCCTTCGACCCCAGCGACGCTAAGGTGATCTACGCCGGAGCAGGCGTGCTATGGCGAAGCGCCGACAGCGGCCGGACCTGGAATCTGGTTTACCCGCCGAGCGCCTCGGTCACTGGTCTCATCATGCCCGATGATCACGCCAGTCCGATTGTCGAGACCACTGAAGGGCCAGCCGGGCGCGTGACGGCCTTGGCGGTCGACCCGGCCGATTCGAAATCGCTGTATGCGGTGGCGCGGAGCGGCGGAACGGCAGCTCTTTATACCTCGAAGGATTGGGGAATGCATTGGGAGCGCTCAACCGCCCTCGATGCCGGCGGCCTGACCGGACACAGGATCTATATTGACCCGCATTCTTCGCCGGCTGACCGCACGCTCTATGTCGTGGGGGCAAACTCCGTACGCGTCCGCAAGGCAGGCCAGTGGACGCCAGAACCCGCTCCGGCAGCAGTGAGTGTGTTCCGCGATGCCTCGGCGGGATTCTCTGCCGACGGCGCGCTGATCGTCTGCACGGTGGGCGAGACCGGGAGAGCGGGAGCGAGATCCAGCATCGTCGCCGTATCGCGCGACGGTGGGACGGCATGGACGGAAACCAGCGGGCCGTTCCAACCGTCCGCTGGCGAGGGCGCGCCGCTTCCTGACCTCGGCGCCATTGCGACAAGTTTCCATCACGGTGAAACCGCTTATCTCTCGTACGAAGACTGGCGTCCTGCTTCTGGCGGCAAGAGCGCATTTCACGGCGTCGCCAAGACGACCGACGAGGGTCGCACCTGGCAACTGGTGTGGAAGGAAGGGGAGACCCCGGCGGTCAACGTCCATGACGCCTGGATCACCGAGCGCCTTGGGACGGGCTGGGGCGAGCCGGGCATCTCGCTAGGCGTGGCCCCGAGCGACCCGAGCATCTGCTACCGCACTGACGACGGCCGCACCATGCGCACCACGGATGGCGGCCGCACCTGGGACGCCGTCTATTCCAAGCGCCTGCCCGACCACACGTACACGACCACCGGCCTCGACGTGACTACCAACTACGGCGTCTTCTTCGACCCGTTCGACGCCCGGCGGATGTTCATCGCTTATACCGACATCGGCCTGTTTCGCAGTGAGAACGGCGGCGAGAGCTGGACGAGCGCGACCGAGGGCGTGCCGCATCCTTGGGTCAACACGACCTACTGGATTGTGCTCGACCCGGCGGTCAAGGGCCGGATTTGGGGCGCGATGAGCTATGTCCACGATCTACCGCGGCCCAAGATGTGGCGTCACACGTCGCCTTCGACCTACCGGGGCGGCGTGTGCATCAGCGAGGACGGTGGCCACACGTGGCGTCCATCTAACCAAGGGATGCCGCCGACTGCCGTCACCCATGTTCTGCTCGACCCTACGAGTCCGGTGGGCGCGCGTGTCCTCTATGCGACGGGCCTCGGGCGAGGGGTCTTCAAGTCAGTTGATGGCGGCAAGACCTGGGCCGCGAAGAATGACGGCCTGCCCGGCCCGGAGCCTTTTGCCTGGCGCCTGGCGCGCGACAAGAACGGCGTCTTGTATCTGGTGGTGGCGCGCCGCAGCGAGAACGGCAGCTTCGGGAACGCCGGGGATGGCGCGCTTTATCGTTCGCGAGACGGCGCCGAGCATTGGGAGCGAATACCCTTACCGCAGGGCGTAAACGGCCCGAACGGCATCGCCATCGACCCGGACGATCCGAGCCGGCTTTATCTCGCGGCTTGGGGTCGCCAGACGCCGAACGGCGCCGTCGACGGCGGCGTTTTCCTCTCGACCCACGGCGGCCGGTCGTGGCGGAACGTACTCGCCAAGGACCAGCACGTCTATGACGTCACCATCGATCCGCGCGACCCGCGCATCCTCTACGCTTGCGGCTTCGAGTCATCCGCCTGGCGCTCGGCGGATCGCGGCGAGACCTGGCAACGCATCCGTGGCTTCAATTTCAAGTGGGGACACCGCGTGATCCCTGACCCGCTGAATCCAGCCATGATCTACGTCACGACTTATGGCGGCAGCGTCTGGCACGGCCCGGCCGCAGGCGATCCGCACACCGCAGAGGATATCGTTACGCCGGCGCTGGCCTACACTCGATAACAAGCCGGACATTGCTTGGGATCGCGCGAACCTGCTCCGCAGTAGCGGCATCGACGCCTCGACCGCCGTATCCACATCGCTGCATCCGAAGGTGCTAAGATAACGAGTGAGCGTCCATCCGGTCTGGTTGGCCGGGCCGGACCATCGAACGGAGCTGTTCCATGAAGCTTGACCAGGCGGCGCTGAGAAGTCTTCCCAAGGTGCTCTTGCACGAGCATCTGGACGGCGTACTGCGGCCGAGGACGGTCATCGAGCTGGCGAAGGAGGTGAAGTACTCGAAACTCCCGACCCAGGACCCCGATGAGCTTGGCCAGTGGTTTCATCAAGGCGCGCGCGGCAGCTTGGCCAAGTACCTCGAGGGATTCACCCACACGATTGCCGTGATGCAGACGGCGGAGGCGCTGGAGCGCGTCGCCTATGAAGAGGCGGAAGACCTGAAGAACGACGGTGTGGTCTACTTCGAAACTCGCTTTGCGCCGGTCTTCCATACCAAGAAAGGACTGAGTCACCAGCAGGTGGTGGCCGCCGTGCTTAAGGGTCTGGAACGGGCGCGCAAGGACTTTGGATTGCCTTCCGGCCTGATCATCTGCGCCATGCGCAATATGAACGTGTCGCTCGAGATGGCCGAGCTGGCCGTCGATTTTCGCGAGCGCGGCGTGGTGGGGTTCGATCTCGCGGGCGAAGAAGGCGGGTATCCGGCCAAGAAGCACGTCGAAGCCTTCCATTACATCCAGCGCCAGAATTTCAACATTACGATTCACGCCGGCGAGGGCTTTGGCAAAGAGTCGATCTGGCAAGCGATCCAGTACTGCGGCGCGCACCGCATTGGGCACGGCACGCGCTTGATCGATGACATCGCGGTTGCCGACGGCAAGGCCGTCAAACTCGGGCATCTGGCCCAATACGTCCTCGACAAGCGAATCCCGCTCGAAATCTGCCTGCTGAGCAACGTCGATACCGGCGCTGTTCCGAGTGTCGCCGAGCATCCCTTCAAGACGTTTTATCGCGAGAGGTTTCGGGTTACGCTGAACACCGACAACCGTCTGATGAGCGATACCAGCATGAGCAGGGAGTTTCAGGTTGCCGAGGAGGCTTTTGGCCTGACACTCGACGACTTCGAGAAGATCTCAATCAACGCCATGAAGAGCGCGTTTCTTCCCTATCAGGACCGCATTGAGATCATCTACGCCGTGATCAAGCCTGGATACGCCAGAATGCGCGAGTCCCTGAGAGCCAAGACGTCCACAGCAGGATGAAAAGGCGAGCAGACGAAACCGGCGACAGGGTTCCCCGCAGCAGAATAGGGTTAGATTTTTCAGGCGTGCTGAGCTAGAATTCTCTTGGTCATACTATGGGAATGAAGGAACTGCTGCGGCGTATCTTCCTGATTGACTTGATCGAAGGGCTGAAGCTGACGTTCTCCTATCAGCGGCCCAGCGCGACTTATACGGAGCAGTACCCGCGCGAGCGCCCGCCCGTCGCCGAGCGGTATCGCGGCGCCCCCCGCCTCAACAACAATCCCGAGACTGGCGAGACCCTTTGTATCGCCTGCAACCTGTGTTCACTAGCCTGCCCTGAGAACCTCATTGTCGTGGGCTGGGAGCGGACGGCGGACCGGAAGAAGGTGCTGACCACCTTCACTTACGACCTGTCGCGCTGTATGTTCTGTGGCCTGTGCGAGGACGCTTGTCCGGTCGATGCCCTCGAGCTGACCCAGGATTTTGAGATTGCGCACTACACGCGCGACGGTATGATCTGGGACCGTCAGATGTTGGAAGAAGGTCCACAGCCTACCCGCTATACTCGATAACTCCCGTTCTGATCCGATCACGAGACTGGCGCACTTCTGCGTACGTGCGCGCAGTGGGACGCGGCCGGCTACCCGGCGCATGCGGGTTGCCATCGACACCAGCGCCCAGACAGGCCCGAGGTAAATCGGGCGGGCTTCGATCAAGCTGGTTTGAGGGTATGGAACGAGCGACCGGAGCCGCCCCGCCGCTCGTCCCCGCAACTACTTCTTCTTGGGCGGGACAACAGCGTCCTTGAACGATTTCGACAAGCGGAACTTGACGACCGTCTTGGCCGGAATTTGGATGGTCTCGCCGGTCTGTGGATTCCGGCCTTCCCGGGCCTTGCGATGCGCTTTGACAGCTTTGCCAAGACCTGGAATGACAAATTGTCCAGTGCTCTTCGCTTCCTTCGTCGCCAGCGTCACCAGCTCCTCCAGTAATGAAGCCGCGACTTTCTTGGCGATACTACCTTTCTCCGCCAGGTGCGATACCACCTGGGATTTGGTCATCAGTTTGGCCATGTGATCTCCTCTCCTCCTGTAATGTGTGGGGTGCGTTCCATGATGGCTGGCCGACACTCTAAGCAATCAGGCGGCGGCTGTCAAGACTTTTTACGGCGCTTTCTCCGCATCCGAATCTCACGATAAGGCAGAAAAAATGCGGTTGCAACAAGGGCGCGGTACCGCCTGGTACAGAGTGTCTGGAATTCAACCTGCTCGCCGTGGGCGAGCCGAATGGCCATCGATCTGCCGCGAAACACGGCCGCAAGCTAAAACATCCCGGAGCCAGGGCTCGAATGCTCGTCCTCAAGGGCAAAGGGTTGAATGGCCGCCCCAGTCTTGGGTATAGTTACATCGCAGGGAGCCAGGAAGGCCAGGGAGGACAGAATGCCCATTTTCGAATACCGGTGCCGCGAGTGTGGTACGACATTCGAGCAGATTGTCAGGTCGAACGGCGACAACCCCGTCACCTGCCGGAAGTGTGAAAGCTCGCGCGTAGACAAGCTCCTCTCAACCTTCGCCGTCGCCGGAGCGTCGCTCAAGACTTCTTCGCCCGAGCCCGGACCTTGCGGCGCCTGCGGAGCTCCACGACGCGGGATGTGCGGCGAGTAGACCCACTGTACCGATTTTCGATAGCGTGCACTTTCGCCTTGCCGCAATCGAGACCTGCTTGTTTCCCGCCCCCCTCGACGGCTGCCCGGCAGCGCAACACCAAGAAGAGGGTAGTAAGGTGTGAGCCGCGAAGTCCGCGGAACCACGTGGAGTAGTCATGAGTCGGTTCGAGATCCGGCAGCTCGAACATCTGGACGAGTTCCGGCAGGTCGAGCGCATCCAGAACAGCGTCTGGGGTACCCTGGCGGCGTCGAGCGAGCTGATGACCGTCACCGCGAAATATGGAGGTGTTGTTCTCGGCGCTCTGGCCAACAGGAGAGTGGTAGGATTCATCTACGCCTTCCTCGCGCGGCGCCACGGTCGGTTGGTTCACTGGTCGCACATGATGGCCGTCGAGGCGCGCTATCGCGACCGGGGACTCGGCTTCAGGATGAAGCTCGCTCACCGGCGTCTCGCACTCAAGCAGGGCGTCAAGGCCATCTGCTGGACTTATGATCCACTGCAAAGCCGCAACGCTTTCCTCAACATTGCGCGCCTCGGTGGCCTGGTAAGCGAATACCTGCCGGACTGCTACGGTAAGTTCCCGAGCCTCATCGAGGGAGGTCTGCCGAGCGATCGATTCGTGGTGGACTGGAAGATCGCCTCCCGCCGTGTCGCAAGCTGGCTGGATGCCACGTCGAAACATCCCCCTGGCTTTCGGACACCGCGCGTCAACCATACGCGAGTGAACGCGCGCGGATTCCTCGAGAACTGCACGATCGCGATCGACCTGCGTGCCCCGAGATTGCTGGTAGAGGTGCCCGCCAATACCGATGCCATGCGCACGCGCGCCCTACCGCTCGCGCGACGTTGGCGCCTGGAGGCCAGGAAGGTCTTCGAGCACTACTTCTCCGCGGGCTACAGGGTCGAAGACTTCAGTCCTCCTCACGCGACCAGCGACGGGCGCTGTTTCTACCTGCTGAAGCGTTCCGCGTCTGGATCGAGACGGCGATGACGATGTCGACGGAGAGTTGCCGCACAGCGAAATTCCCAATACAATCATCGTAGCAGGCATGCGATGAACGTTGAAGCTTTGTTAACGCGCGAACAATCCGTATCCGAGACGATCGAGCGCCTGATCCGGGCGGCGAACGCCTCCTTCGACGCCGCACTCTACCGCTTTAACAGCCAGCAGCTCGCCCAGGCGCTGGATGAGGCGGAGCGCCGCGGCGTCCGGATTCGGCTCGTCCTCGATCGAGGCAAGTACGAAGAGAGTCAGCCGACGCGCCAGCTCTTGTCCAAGGACCGCTTTCCCTTTCGCCTTGCTCACGGACGTGACGGCGAGGGATCCAAGATGCATCACAAATTTGCGCTCCTTGACGACGCTGTCCTGCTGACTGGAAGCTACAACTGGACTCGAGGCTCAGACGAACAGAATTACGAGAATCTGCTGGTCCTGCGCGAACCGGCTGTCATCAAGATTTACCGCCGCGAATTTGAGGCGCTATGGGAAGACGCGCAGCCGATTTGAGGACAGTGTCGAACACGCGGCGATTTTCCATCAACCGTCAACTGAGGTCAGCGACTGATGCCTTCTGAACCTCCTCCCAGCCAACCCAAGCCTCGAACCGATTACCGGCTCTACATCATGCGCCACGGACTGGCGGTCGAACCGGGCAGTACGGATTATCCTGACGACTCCAAACGGCCGCTTACCCCGGAAGGTAAGGTAAGGATGCAGCAGATTGCCAAAGGGCTGAAACGGCTCGATGTCGGGCTGGACTGGGTTGTTTCAAGCCCCCTAGTTCGTGCCGTCCAGACAGCGGAAGCCGTCGCCCAGACCCTGCAGCCTGACGTGCCGCTGGATCACTCCGAGACGCTGAGTCCCGGAGGCTCGGCCGAGGCGCTGATCGCCTATCTCGCCAAACACAGCGGCCGCCGGCGAGTCCTCGTGGTCGGCCACGAACCTGACCTCGGGGAGCTGGCCGTCAGACTGATTGGCGCCGGCCGCCATGCTCACTTGGCGTTCAAGAAGGGTGGATGCTGCTTGATCCGGTTTGACGAATTCCCGCCGCGCTCGCCCGGTGAGCTCGCTTGGTGGCTCACGCCGCGTATCCTGCGCCGACTCGCCTGAGACCGGCACGCTCGCATCCCAGGCTTGTAACTTCTCCTCGATCAGGATACACTTTCACGGTCGGTGGCGAGGCGAACGGCTCCCCGTCGGCGGCAAACCCCATAACTTGATAACCGACCAACCCGCGGGGCGCCTGCCCCGGGCCGGGTCACGAGGTGCCTTCCATGCGTCCCGCGAAAGCTGCAGCGCACAGTCTCTCTTCCGCTGACGGCCTTGCCCTCGTACACCCTGAGCCCGCAGCTCAGTTGATCGAGCCCGCTTCGGCCGTTGCCTCACGCGGAAGACCTCGAAACGGGGTGCACGACTGGATGCAGGTGCGCGGGTTGGCGCTGCGGCAGCTCAACCGCTTTGCCTCACTCGAACCCAAAGTGCTGAAGGGTGACGACCCGGACGCTGTGCATGACTTGCGCGTTGCGAGCCGGCGTCTCCAGCAGGTTATACGGCTGTTGTACCCCGACCCGCCCAAAGAGGTTCGCCGTGCCCTGCGAAGCGCCAAAACAGCCCGGCGCGTGCTGTCAGACGTGCGAAACTGTGACGTCTATCTCACACGAGTCGGGAAGTCGCTCGCTCGCCGCACCTCGCGGCGCGAGACCTTGGAGACGGTCAGGGATTACCTGACGGAGCGGCGTGCCAAGAGTTTCGAAAAGGCGCAGCGTAAACTCAGCAAGGCCAACCTGCCGGCGGCCTACATCAGGCTGAAAGAGCATCTCGACTGGGGCGCCACGGCGCGCCTTAACGGCTACGTCCGGACGACGGGCGTGCCGGTGCTGCCTGAGGAGTTCGCCTCTGAGCCGCTTCAGAAACGGGTCGGGGGCGAACTCGTGCGGCTCTGGCGCGAGTACGAGGAGCAGATCGCCGCGTCGCGCCGTGATGGGGAAGCTCCGGCGCTTCACGGAGCGCGCATCGCGACGAAAAGGTTGCGTTACCTGCTTGAAGTCCTTGACGCCTTGGAGGTCGGCGGCAGCAGCGAGGTCCTCACTTGGCTGCGCGCCCTTCAGGGGCGCCTGGGTGGCTGGCACGACCTGGAAGTGTTCGAACAGATGCTGCTCAAGATGGTGGCGCGGCCCAAGTTTCTGCGCGACCGCCTCGAGACCGCCATGAGCATTGAAAAGCTGGTTGCGCGGAATCGCCAGGCCAAGAAGAAGTACGTCGAGAAGTTCTTCGCCCTGGCCGCGGACTCGGCCGGAAGCCAGCGGCTGAAGGACTGGATCACCAGCCGCCTGGCGGAGTCTTCCGAGGAGGCGGCTCAGGTTTGAGAGGCGGCTCGTTCCTGCGGCTTCTTCGAATCTCCCTCTTCGCCCGCGGCGCCCTTGCTCGCGGGCATCTCCGCCACTTTCTTCGCGGTTGATTCCTCCTGCGTCTCCGTTGACCCAGTGACGCCGAATAAAGGTTCGCGGGGCTCGCCGCTCAGCACTCGTGCGATCCCGTCGCGCAGTTGCCGGAAAATGGTATCGGCATCGGCCGAGGCATCGACGACGTCAAACTGGTATTCGGTCGCCAACTGGTCAAAGCGTGCCAACAGCGCCGTCTGATACTTGCGGAAGCTTTCGTACATATCCTCACTGGGATGAAGGTCCATGCCGGACTCCCAGTAGTCGAACCCGCGCGAGAAGACGACTCGGGGAATGAGGTCGTCGACGCCGATTCGCAGGTAGAACACGGCGTCGGGTTTGAGCGCGAAGCTGTAAGCGTTGCGAAGCCAGCCGACATCGATGCCCCGCAGCATGGCGCGCGCCATGGGCGAATAGATATAGCGATCGGTGAGCACGACGAATCCGGCGCGCAACGCGGGCATGATCTCGCGCTCCAGGCGGTCGGCGAAGTCGGCGGTGTAGAAGAGGCTCAGGGTCAGCGGCCCCAGGGTATGGCCTTCCTTCGCCTGCTTGATTCCCTTCCCTGCCAGGGCGGAACGCGTCAGACCGGTATCCACCACGGCGCGGCCCTGCTGCTCGAGCCACGGCTTCAGCAGATCGATCTGGGTCGACCGGCCAACTCCGTCCGTCCCCTCGATCACGATCAGTTTCCCGCTCAAGTCCTCCAGATTCATCCCCGGCAGAACCACTCCGTAGGTTTCTCTCACGGCGCCACCCTCAGTCGCTTGGCCTGGGCGAGCTTCGATTTCACCAGTTGCCGCATGTGGGCCTGCTCCACCTCGATGGGGAGCGTGGCATCCACCACGCTGATCTCGAATTCCGGCACCATCTTTTCGTATTCCTCGATGATGCGGCCCTGAAACATCCGAAAACTTTCCTCCATGTCGTCGCTCAAGCCCAGGTCCATGCCGGCCTCGTAGAACTTGAACCCGTTGCGCCCACCTATTAGACGCTTCATCGCCACTTCCAGAGGGACGCGAAAGTAGAAGGTCACCGTAGGCTTCACCGCGAAACTGTAAAGTTCTCGCACCCACTTGGGATCCATGCCGCGCACCACATCGCGGGCGAAGGCGGTGAAAATGTAGCGATCGCAGAGCACCACCGCCCCTGCCTTGAGCAGAGGGATGATGTTGCGCTCCATGCGATCGGCAAAATCGGTGGCGTGAATCAGGCTGAACGTGGCGGCCGTGAGCATGCGCTTTCGCTTGCCGCGCTTGGTGATGTCGCGGACCAGGGGCGAGGAGTTCCATTCACTGAACACCACGCCGTAGCCCTCGGCCTTCAACCACTGGTGGAGCAGCATGAGTTGGGTGGACTTGCCCGAGCCGTCGATCCCTTCCACGACGAAAAGTTTGCCAGGGAACCGGTGTTCGCCGTAGCGCTTCATCAAGCGGAAAGCTCCTGTGGAATCAATCGGTGTATTTGGGAACTGAACGAGTCTATCACAGCCCTGGAGCCTTCCGGAAATGGCCCGGCGGCATCCGGCTCGACGGCGGTCCGCGAAGCGATCGGAGCGTCAACAAGCGCGTTTCCGCTTGCAATGCCGGCTGGGCATGTCCAAGAATAGAGCCTCATCGCTCCTCGGAGGTTGACGTGAAGACCAAGATCCCGCTGTGTATCTGTCTTGTGTTCTCGACGAGTGGCGTCGCGCTTCTCGCGCAGTCTCACCCGCCACACCTCGTTGACGCCCACGTCCATTATGACGGGGAACCTAGCTTCCTCGACAAGCTCGTCGCCAAACTCGATTCCGTCGACGGCATGGCGTTCCTGCTCACCACGCCTCGGGCTTTCGAGAGCGCCAAGGCCGCTATTGCCCAGCATCCGAACCGGCTGATTGGCTTCGGCGACATCAAGCTCGACGATCCCCACGTGCTCGAGCTCATCGACCGCTTCCACGCCGCCGGCTTTCGCGGCCTGGGCGAAATGTCCTCGCCGCTCAAGAATTACGATGACCGCAGCTACTGGCCCATCTACGAGCGCGCCCAGCAGTACGGCATGATCCTGCTCTTCCACACCGGTATCGTGAACCGGCCGGACCCGAGTGTCGCCGCGGACATCAGCGTTGACCGCATGCGCCCAACCACGCTCGACGGCATCGCCCGGCGCTTTCCCAAGATCACCATCATCGGCGCGCACCTCGGCAATCCGGACTACGCCTGGGCCGCCGAGATCGCGCGCTGGAACCCCAACCTCTACTTCGACCTCTCCGGTTCTTCGCTCATCAAGAAGCAGAACGACTACGCGTTCTTCAAGTCCATCTTCTGGTGGTCGGGCGTGGTGAGTCCGCACACTCCGAAGTCAGGGACGAGCGCCTTCGAGAAGCTGGTCTTCGGCTCGGACGTGTTTAACGGCGAACTCGAGGAGTTCGACCGCGAACTCGAGCGCTACCACAAGATGCTTGACGCGTGCGACGTGCCGCCGGAGGCGCAGGCCAACGTCTTTGGCGGCACGCTTTGGCGCATTCTCAACGAGAAACGCTGAGTCCGCCCTCGCCAGGAGGCTGCCAAGTCACTCAAGCCGACAGGACGGTGGTACGGTGTGCCCTTGCGCCGCCCATTAGTGCAGCGCCTGACGCAGGGTGTCGACAATCGACTGGCTGTCGGCAGGACGAAACGAGCTGGCGATAAAGTTATAGGTCTTGCCCGAGTTCAGCATGATGTGAAACGTCCCCGTGCTGACGCCCAGGAACTGG
This sequence comes from Terriglobia bacterium, assembly GCA_035945295.1. Taxonomy (GTDB): domain Bacteria; phylum Acidobacteriota; class Terriglobia; order UBA7540; family UBA7540; genus QHZK01. The sequence goes on from DASZAI010000067.1 coordinate 52,574, forward strand.
TTGACGCCGATTTCCTTGATGTCCTTGCGCGCGGCAGCGAAAACCTGTTGATCCCCTTCCGTGTACTTCAGCTTGCCCGAACTCAACGTCAGCGTACCCTTGGTCTGGCTCCCACCGCCTAGAATGCCCTTGATGTTGCCCAGACTGTAGACCTCGAACTGCTGGCCACCCGACTTCTGATTGGCGGACGTCGACGTGGTACCAGAGCCGGCCGCAGTTCCGGTGGCCGACGCGGTCGCTGTCGCTGGCTGCGATTCGCCGCTCGTCGCCGTCACTACCGGACTGCCCGCGGTGACGGTGAAATGCGCTTCCACCTCGCTGTCATCCGGATTGACGACGAAGACGCTGCCCGCTCCCGTGGTGGCGTTCGAGGCCACTTGAATCTGAACCTCGAGCTGGCTCGACTTTTCCACCTTGGTGCCAACCACGCGGATGCCGGGGTTCGAGAAACTGGCTCGAGCACCCTGGGCAAAGTTCTTGCCTTTGATCTTGACCGTCAACTGGCTGCCCGGCGTGACGCTGGCGGGTTCGATCGAGGTTACTTCCGGGCTGCCTGAGCCGGACGTCGCCACTTCCGGCCCGGTCGTGGCCTGTCCGGGCGCGGCTGACGCGGCGGCGCCGCCCGATGGACTTACCGGGCCCACAATCGTGAACGTCGTCTGCGCGACCGACCCCGAGGGGTTCGTAACATAGAGAGTGACGGCGCCGGGATGAGCTTTCCCGAGAATCGCGAGCTTCGCTTCGACTCGGGTCGCGCTGGCCCGTTTCGCCTTGACGACGTGGACCTCGGGGCTCGAGCAGGAGACGTAAGCGTCGCGCGCAAAGTTTGTGCCGCCGATTTGAATATCGACCGTCGCTCCCGCGGCCCCCTGGGCAGGCTGTATTTGCTGAATCGATGGTGCCGAGTCCGGAGCAACGTCGGTCAGCCCCTGACTGACAGCCTGCGCCGCCTGCGAGTCTGGTGCGAGCCAGGCGCCATTCAGGCCGACGAACAGGGCAGCCACGAGCATTGCCCGCAAGTAGTGTGTCTGGAAGAAACCCGATTGCTTCATGAAAGAACAGTTTAGAAAAGTTTGGTCAACGCCTCAAGCTTCGGTCGCTCAGGCTTTGACGGGATCCTTCTCCACCACCCAGTCTTTACCAGGGGACTCCGCCCTTGCTCGCCACTCGACCGGTTCGAGGAGCCGCCGGACCATCGGGAGCGCCTCGCGAGCAGCGCGCTCGCCGGCCGCAACCATCTCATCAACGCGGTCGAAGTCGTCCCAGTTGAACTCGCTCACGTCAGGCTCGATCACCGCATCGCAATCCTGCCGCCACGTCTTGCTGCTCTGCCGCTCGGCGATTTGGAAGGCTTGGCCGACCACTTGAAAGATATTGGTCGGGATGTGGTGCGGCCCGTTGCTGTTCAGGTGTACGCCAATGATGCGGTCGACTCCCATACCGCGCAGCGCCCCAGCCGGCACGCTGCCGACGATGGCGCCGTCGACGAGCAAACGTCCTTGGTAGGAAACAGGGGTAAACAGGCCGGGGAAACTGCAACTGGCGCGCAGCGGCGCGAGGAGCTCTCCTTCGCGGAACACCACCGTCTCACCGCTCGAGATGTCGGTCGCGACCACAGCCAGTGGCTTCTTCAGCTCCTCAAAGGTCGTACCGTGGAGGAACTCGCGCAGCATGGCGTCCATCTTCCAGTTCGACGCGAGGCCGAGGCGGGCCACCGTCCAGCGAGCGAAACTTCTCCAGCGGACACGACGCGCATAGTCCGTCATCTCGTCTGGCTTGGCGCCCGCTGCGAACACCGCCGCGATGATGCTGCCGACGCTCGCCCCTGACAGCGCATCGATCGGAATGCCGTTCTCGACCAGCACCTTGAGCACACCGATGTGCGCCATACCGCGGGCGAAACCGCCGCCCAGAGCCAGTCCGATCCTAGGGCGAGTCACCACGGACGGCGTCGCACGTTCGCGCCTCGGGGGTGCGTAAGCGAACGCCCGCAGCCCGCGAATCCCCGAGCGCAGCGCGTCAGCCAGTTTGTCGGTCAGGTTCGTAGCCATCTCTTCACTCGGCCCACCTACATCCGAGCAATCCACGTGCCACCTGCTTCGTTAGAACTTGCCGGCAGCCTAAAAGTTGTCATCGTGCGAAATTATAAGTACCTTAGATTCAAGAGACTATGGACTCACCGAGGACGGCCAGCAGGCAGCGCCAAACGCGTCAGGCGGATCTTGGTCAGCGTGTGTTCTACAACGGAAAACGTGCGGCACTACACCAAATCCCCGACCTGGCACGGCCCTCAAGTGCGGCCCTTCTCGGTCTTGACGATTCCCGCACCTTCCTTGATGGTCAGGATCTGGTTCGCGGGGACGTTCGTGAACTTCTCGATCTTCCAGGTGGTCGGCCACTTGACCTCAATCAAGTCGACGGTCTTCGCCTGATCCAGGCCGAAGTGCAAACGCAGGTCGCTTTGCGACATAACGCTGGTCCCGCTGTGGACTTCGTCGATCTGGGCGTGTTTGCCGGTGACCACACGGACACGCGCGCCGATGGCCGTGCGGTTGCACTTGGTGCCGAGCAGCTTGATCTTGATCCAGTTATTCTTGTTGCCGCCGTCGTTACGGAGCAAGGACGGCGGATCGTTCATGTTCAGGACAAGGACGTCGATATCGCCGTCGTTGTCGTAATCGCCGAACGCCGCGCCGCGGCTCGAGAATTTCTCGCTGATGCCAGGCCCCATCTGGGCGGACACGTCCTTGAACTTGCCGTTGCCCAGGTTGTGGTAGACGAGGCGCGGCAGCTTGAACGTGGTGTCGAGATGCTGCTTGTCGATTTCCGGGTAGACGTGGCCGTTGATCTGGATGATGTCAGGCCAGCCGTCGTTGTCGTAATCGACAAAGCCGCAGCCCCATCCGACGTACTGGGTGTTGACGCCGATTCCGGAAACGAAGGTGGCATCCGTGAACGTGCCATCGCCGTTGTTGCGATAGAGATCGCAGGTGTCGTCAGAGAAATTGGTCTTGAAGATATCGAGGTTGCCATCGCAGTCGTAATCGGCGACGCCAATGCCCATGCCCGCCTGCTCCTGGCCGTCCTCGTTGTAGGCGCAGCCCGCCATCACCGCGATGTCGGCAAAAGTGCCGTCCTTGTTATTGTGAAGCAGGATGCTGGGTTCGGAGTCGACCGCCACGTAGAGGTCAGGCCAGCCATCGTTGTCAAAGTCATAGGCGACGGCCGTGATGGAATAGCGCGGGCCGGGTTTTAGAATCCCGGACTTTTCCGAGACGTCCTTAAAGGTGCTGTTGCCGTTGTTGTGGTAGAGGATGTTGCTGCCGCCGGGCAGTCCGCGCGGCCCGCACATCACCGGGATACCCTTCCACTGGCAGTAGCCCGACTGGCCGGGTGCTGGGATCTTCTTGAGGTCAAGCTCGATGTAGTTGGCGACGAACAGGTCGAGCAGGCCGTCGCGGTCGTAATCGATCCACGTGCAGCCCGAACCCCAGCGGACGCGGTCGCCCTTGACGCCCGCCTGCTCGCTCACGTCCGTGAACGTGCCGTCGCCGTTGTTGTGCCAGAGGACGTTCGTACCCCAGTAGGTCAGGAAGAGATCGTCCCAGCCGTCGTTATCGTAGTCGCCCACGCAGACGCCGACGTTCCAACCGCTGCGCCCGAGTCCCGATTTCTCGGTGACGTCCGTGAACGTCCCATCGCGGTTGTTCTTGTAAAGGTGCGAGGTAGGAGCCTCGCCGGGCGCGTAAGTTGTGTTCAAGCGCAACCCGTTGGTCAGGTAGATATCCAGCCAGCCATCCTGGTCGTAGTCAAAAAAGGCGATGCCGCTGCCCTTGGCCTCGATGATGTAGTCCTTGTGCTCAACTCCGCCCCAGACGTTCACCGTGGTGACGCCCGCCTGCTTCGCCACGTCGACGTAAGTCACCGATGACAACGTGGCCGGCGCCTTGGCCAGCGTGGCGGCATTGAGCAGCAGCGGCCGTGTCCACTTGCCTAGTGGAGTCGCGAGCGCCTCAAGCAATCGTTCCCCGAAGAGGAGAGTCGAAGCGCCCAGAAATTTTCGGCGAGAAGATTTCATGCTTCAGTGGCATGCCGGGTCTTGGTAATTGACGGCGGATTCAAACTCTGCACAGGTACGGAACAAGAGCCATCGACCACGACGCAGAGTTCATTATACAACACACTCCAGCCTGCTTGAGGATGTGGCCTCTTGATTCGCCCTAACTTTTCACCAAGCCCGCCCCTTCTTTTACCGAAATTACCCGGTCTGCCTCGACGCTCCTGAGCGTATCCACCTGGCCGTTCGGCCAGCGGACTTCGACCGTGTCCGCCTTGGACGCCGTACCCAGCCCAAAGTGCACGCGCAGGTCGTTCTGCGAGATGTAGCTCCCGCCGCTCGCGACCTCGGCGATCTGCGCGCGGCCGCCCGCCGTCACGCGTACCCGCGCGCCGATCCCGCTGCGGTTCGAGCGCGTCCCGATGGCCTTCACGGCAAGCCAGTGGTTGCGCTTCGCGTCGGCAGGGTAGCTGGCGCTCTCCCGGCGCAGTAGCGTGGGCGTATCGTTCATGTTGTTGATGAGGATTTCGACGTCGCCATCGTTATCGTAGTCGCCGAAAGCGACGCCGCGCGCCGAAGCTGCGAGTTCGACACCCGGACCCGAATGCTGAGAGACGTCCTCGAAGCGGCCGTTCCCGAGGTTGCGATAGAGGATCTTGGGTTCGTGGTAAGGCGTGAGTCCGGCGCGCTCAATCTCCGGGTAGACGTGGCCATTGGCGAGGAAGACGTCGGGCCAGCCGTCGTTGTCGAGGTCGACCAAGCCGCAGCCCCAGCCCAAATATCGCTTGTTGAGCCCCAGTCCTGACTCGAAGGTGGCGTCCGTGAACGTGCCGTCGTGGTTGTTGCGATAGAGGGTGGAAGTGTCGTCGGAGAAATTCGTCTTGAAAATGTCGAGCCAGCCGTCACCGTCGTAGTCGCCCACCGCGACGCCCATACCCGCCTGCTCCTGGCCATCCTCGTTGAAAGCGCATCCGGAAGCGATGCCCGCGTCAGCGAATGTGCCGTCGCGCCGGTTGCGGTAGAGAATGGCAGGCGCGGAATCGCACGCGACGTAGATATCGGGCCAGCCGTCGTTATCGAAGTCCGCGGCGGCGGCGGTGAAGCAGTAATGCCCCGGCGTCTTGAGGATTCCCGACTTTTCCGAGACGTCGGTAAACGTTCCGTCGCCGTTGTTGTGATAGAGAAGGTTGGTCGAGGTGGGCAAGCCGCGCGGACCGCAATTCACCGCGACGCCTTTCCAGTGGCAGTACTTCCCCTCGCCGGGACGCGGAGCATGCGCCAGATCAAAGTCGACGTAGTTGGCGACGAACAAGTCGAGCCGGCCGTCCCTGTCGTAATCCACAAAGCAGCAGCCGGTATTCCAGCGCGGGCGAGAGCTGTGCTGAAGCAGTCCAGCCTTCTCTGTCACATCGGTAAACGTGCCGTCGCCGTTGTTGTGATAGAGCACGTTCTGGCCCCAATACGTCACGAAGAGGTCGTCCCGGCCGTCGTTGTCGTAATCACCGATGCAGACACCTTGACCCCAGCCGGTGCGCCCGAGCCCCGCCTTCGCGGTTACGTCCGTGAACGTCCCGTCGCGATTATTGTGATACAGATGGTTCGTTGGCTCCTGGCCCTTGGTGAATCCCTCGAGCGTCGTGCCATTTACCTGGAAGATGTCGAGCCAGCCGTCGTGGTCGTAATCGAAGAAGGCGATGCCGCAGCCCGTCGTCTCGAGGATCCACTGCTTGGTGTCGTCGCGGCCAAAGATACAGCGGGAATTGAGGCCGGCCTGGCGCGCCACGTCGACCAGGTGGACGTCCCAAGGCGCGCCCGCTTTCGTCCCGGCTGCGGCGGGAAGAATCGGGCCGAGGATTTGTTCGACACCGAGAACCAGTCCGCTGCGCGCGACCGAGTGAAGAAAGGATCTGCGGGTATTCCGGAAGGATGAAATGACCTTGCCTCGAATCGTTGTGCTGCCGCGAGTCTGGGTTGCGCCTCAAGCGGCAAGAAAATTATAGCATGGCCGTTTCCGCGCGCTCGCACTGGCAGAACATGAGGCTCGGATGTAGAATCACGAAGTCCAAATAAACCGGGAGGTGCTGCGTGAAGATCCGTTCTTTGCTGCTTCTGCTCGCATTCGCCCTCAGCCTGGCAATTCCCCTCGAAGCGGCTCCGCCCAAAACAGAGACGGTAAGCTACAAAAGCGGCAGTGAGACCGTCAGCGGATACCTCGCGCTGCCCGACACCGCCGGGCGCCACCCCGCGATCGTCGTGATCCACGAGTGGTGGGGCCTGAACGACTGGGTCAAGGAGCAGGCTCAGAAATTCGCGCAGCAAGGCTACGTGGCGCTGGCCGTCGACCTCTATCGCGGTCAGGTGGCGTCGGACGGCGAGCACGCCCACGAGCTGATGCGCGGTATGCCGCAGGACCGTGCCGTACGTGACCTCGTGGCGGCGTTCGATTACCTCGCCTCGCGGCCTGACGTGGATCCTACGAAGATCGGCTCGGTCGGCTGGTGCATGGGCGGCGGATTCTCCCTGCTGCTCGCCGAGAACCAGCCCAAGCTTGCAGCCTGCGCCGTGAACTACGGCGCCATGCCCACCGATCCCGCCATCATCCAGAAGATCCAGGCGCCGGTGCTCGGCAACTTCGGCGCGGAAGACCGCGGCATCACGCCCGACCGGGTCCACGCCTTTGAGACCGCCATGAAGGCCGATGGCAAGACGATCGACCTGAAAATCTACGACGGCGCCGGGCACGCCTTCGAGAATCCCAACAACAAGGGCGGCTATCGGCCCGACGCGGCCGCCGACGCCTGGGCGCGCATGCTCGGGTTCTTCGGGAAGACGCTCAAGTAGTCAAGGGATTCGCCGTCAGGTTGTGATTGACCTTGAGCGGGCGCGATCCTTGAGCTTGCGCGGATTACCCATCGACCTTAGGACGCCGAGGACTTCAGCGCCGGAGGTCTTCTTCGCGTCCTTTCCGGCTTGGCGCCTTGGCGTGAGGCTCTTATTCAAGCGCGGAATACCTTGCCTCCGCGCGCCGTCGCGACCGGCACAAACCTCTGGCGGCCGGTGCGCGTCTTGCGGTCGCTGTCGGTGAAGGTAAACTCGCCTTCCGCGAGCTCGAACACGCCCACGTCGGCTTCCGAGCCAGGTGTGAGCGTCCCAATGGGTACGCCAAAATTGAAGACGTGCGATGCATTGACGGTCGCCCGCCGGACGACGTCGCCGAGGCTCATCCCGAGCAGCAGAAATTTGGAGAGCGTGGTCGGTAGGTCGTACACCGGACCGGCGATGTTGGCGGAGTAAAGATCGCTCGAAATAGTGTCCGGCGCGAAACCGAGCGCCAAGCACTTCTCCATGATGTCGAAGGAGAAGCTTCCCGCGCCGTGTCCCACGTCAAACAGCACGCCGCGCTGGCGCGCTGCGACGACCTCGGGCAGCAGCTTGCCGTTCGCATCGAGCAGACCATGGGGATGGCTGTTGAACGAATGCGTGACCACGTCGCCCTTCTTCATCAGCGCCAGGAACTCCTCGAGCGGCGTATACGACCCGCCGATGTGGATCATCAGCGGCAGGCGCGCCGCATCGGCGGCCACGCGCGCGCGCCGCATACCCTCGAGGTCGTTCTTCCCCGTGTACTGCTCGGAGAAGCGAATCTTGAAGCCCACGATCAGGTCGCGATTCTCACCCGCCACTTTGGCGGCCATCTCAGGAACACAGTAGCGCAGATCCTCGAGCTCGCCCATGTTCGGCGTACTGCCCGCCACCATGCCGATCGCGACCACGTGCAGCAGCGCGCGGATGCGCGTTGCGGCGCGCTCAATGTTGTAGCGCCGGAACGCCGCGAAGGTCAGCGCGCCTGAAGTGCCGGCGTCGATCACCGTGGTCACACCGCGCTTGACGCAGTAGGGGTCCGGCTCGATGCCATAAGGTCCGACGTAGGGGAAAACGTGGGTATGAAGATCAATGAGCCCGGGGGTGACGAGCTTGCCGCGTGCGTCGATGACTTCGCGGGCCCGCTCGCGCGGAATCTCCGGCTCGACGGCAGCGATCTTGCCGTCGAGGATCGCGACATCGCGCGTGGCATCGAGGTTCTGGGCGGGATCGATGACCCGGCCGCCCGCGACGAGGAGGTCGTACGACGCGGGGTCCGCGGTGGCGGGCGAATCGTCGGCGCTCAACGATTCCGCTCGCGCACCGAGCGGAGCCGCGGAGAGCGCGAGCGTCCCCGACACACTCGCGAGCATTTGACGACGGGTCATCAGAGTTTGCGGTCGAGCAGGGCCTGCTTGACTTCGCCGATGGCGCGCGTCACGTTGATGCCGCGCGGGCACGCCTCGACACAGTTGAAGATAGTGCGGCAGCGCCACACGCCTTCGGCGGCGTTCAAAACCTCCAGGCGTTCTTCCCCGCCCTCGTCGCGGCTGTCGAAGATGAAGCGATGGGCGTTGACGATGGCCGCCGGACCTAGGTACTCCGAGTTGCCCCAGTAGGACGGGCAGGAGCTCGTGCAGGCGCCGCACAGGATGCACTTCGTCGTGTCATCGAATCGCTCGCGATCCTCCGGCGATTGCAGGCGTTCCTTCTCTGGCGTCTCGCTGCGCGTGATGAGGTAAGGCTTCACTTGGCGGTACTTGTCGAAGAACGCGTCAAGGTCGACCAGCAGGTCCTTGATGACCTGATAGCCCCTAAGCGGCTCGACGCGAATGTTGTTCCCCAGGTTCTTGAGCAGCACCTTACACGCCAGCGTATTCGCCCCGTTGATCTGCATCGCGTCGGAGCCGCAGATGCCGTGCGCGCACGACCGCCGGTAAGTGAGCGTTCCGTCGATGTACCACTTAACGTGGTTGAGCGCGTCGAGCAGGCGGTCAGTGGGCTCGGCCTCAATCGTGTACTCACCCCACCACGGCTCCTTGTCCTTTTCCGGGTTGAAGCGCCTGATCTTGAGGTTGACCTTCATTGTTCTCCTAGCGGCGCCGGACGCCACGACTAACACATTACCTATCAATAACTTACAACCATAATACCGATAAGTCTAGCATTTACAGCAAGATGCAAGACTTACAACAACGTTCAAAATGGCCTCTGTTGATTCTAAGCAACTTCTTCGGTTCGTTCCTTCATTTCTCGATTTCCTAGCAACTCAATACTTCCGCTCCTGCGGCTGGAACTTAGTAATCGTCACCGGCTTGAACCTGAAATCGATCCCCTGCGGCGTCAGGTAAGCCAGGGTATGCTTCAGCCAGTTGGCGTCGTCGCGCTTGGGGAAATCCTCGCGGGAATGCGCGCCGCGGCTCTCCTGGCGAACGAGCGCGCCCTCGACCAGGGTTTCCGCGAGATCGATCATACCGCCGAGCTCGATTACTTCCAGCAACTCGGTATTGTACTTGTGACCGTGATCCTCGAGCCGGATTTTGCCGTACCGGTCGCGAATCTCCCGCAACTTGTCGCGCATGGCCAGTAGCCCGTTCGCGTCGCGGAAGACGCCAGCCTTCTCCATCATTTCGTCTTGCAGCGTGTCGCGGATTTCGGCAGCGCGCTCGTTGCCTGTCGCCTCCGTTAGTTGTGCGACCATTGCGCACGCCCGCTCGTCGGGTTTGGGCGGGAGCGGTGCCCAGTCATTCTCCTTGACGAACTTGGCGGCGTTGCGCCCGGCGCGCCGTCCAAACACCAGGATATCGACCAGCGAGTTGGTGCCCAGGCGATTGGCGCCGTGCACGGAAACACAGGCGCACTCGCCGGCCGAGTAGAGTCCTTGGACCGGCGTATTCTTCTCGTCGATCACCACGCGCGCATCGACGTCGGTGGGAATGCCGCCCATGGCGTAGTGCGCGGTCGGCTGCACGGGCACGAGGTCCTGGGCAGGCTCGATGCCCATGTAGACCCGGATGAACTCGGTGATGTCGGGCAGCTTCTTGTCGAGCACGTCGCGTCCGAGGTGCGTCAGATCCAGGTGCAGGTAATTCTTCCCGCCGATTCCGCGCCCCTGCTGGATCTCGCGGTACATGGCGCGCGAAACCATGTCGCGCGGGGCCAGATCGAGCAAGGTGGGCGCGTAGCGCTCCATAAACCGCTCGCCATCCTTGTTGCGCAGGATGCCGCCTTCGCCGCGCGCCGCCTCGCTCAGCAGGATGCCCATCTTGTAGATGCCGGTGGGATGGAACTGGAAGAACTCCATGTCCTCGAGCGGAATGCCGCTCCGGAGGGCGACCGCCATGCCGTCGCCGGTGAGGGCGTGGGCGTTTGAGGTGACGCGGTAGAACTTGCCGCAGCCGCCGGTCGCCAGCACCACCGCCTTGGCGTGGAAAGTATGGATTTCGCCGGTCGCGAGACACAGCGCCACGACGCCAGCGCAGTGGCCGTCCTCCACCAGCAGGTCCAGCAGATGAAACTCGTTGTAGAACTGGACGTCGTGCTTGATGCACTGCTGGTAGAGCGTCTGCAGGATCATGTGGCCGGTGCGGTCAGCGGCATAGCACGAGCGGCGTACCGGCGCCTTGCCGAAATCCTTGGTATGGCCGCCGAACGGACGTTGAGCGATCTTGCCCTCGGGAGTACGGCTGAACGGCAGACCCCAGTGCTCGAGGTCGTAGACCGTCTCCACTGCCTCGCGGCACAGCACTTCGACCGCATCCTGGTCAGCGAGGTAGTCGCTGCCCTTGACGGTGTCGAACATGTGCCATTCCCAGTGGTCCTCTTCCATGTTGCCGAGCGCCGCGCCGATGCCGCCCTGCGCCGCGCCCGTGTGCGAGCGTACGGGATACAGCTTGCTGATGACGGCGACACGAGCCCCCGCGCTCTGTGTCACCAGGTGCAGAGCCGCCTTCAGCCCTGCGCCACCCGCCCCGACCACCACCGCGTCATAACGTTGAGCCATACGATTGTCTTGAATCTTCGGTCGTCGTCTGAATCCTAAATTTGCGATTTTTGAATCTCAGATCTGCGATTTCAAATCCTCACGACTACCGTCTCCCCTCGCCGCTTGGGGGAGAGGGGCCGGGGGTGAGGGGGTCGCAAGTTCACTGCACTTCACCTCACCATCGCAAAGCGGCTGGGCTCGAACGTCAGAATAGCCAGCGAACCGAGCGTCAGTAGCACGAAAGCGAGAACGTAAATCGCCGCCAAAGAAATAAAGCGCCAGCCGTGAGGACGCACATAGTCGATGACCACCGTCCGCAAGCCGTTCATACCGTGCAGCAGCGCCAGCCAGAGCATCATCAGGTCGAACGTCCGCCAGAAGGGCGTCGCGTAGCGGCGCGCCACGAACTGGAAGTCAATCGTCATCACGTTGTTGAGCACGTGCATGTAGAACAGGTGCACCAGCGCCAGCACCAGCAGCAGGATGCCCGAGAGGCGCATGAAGACCCAGGCGTAGAGTTCAAATCCGCTTTCCGGTCGCGGCCGAGCCGAGCCGTTCATCGCGTCCCCCTATTTCATGATGTCGCTCAACATATAGATGGCGGTGGGAATGAAGACCACGCCGAAGAGCACCCACACGGCGTATGCCATGCGCTTGTGGACGGTGGTCGCGGCCGGCCAGAAGTCGATGATCACGATGCGCACGCCGTTGAGCGCGTGATAGAGCACCGCGCCCGCCAGCACGATTTCGCTCAGCCGAAACACCGGCTCCCGATAGAGGAAGAGCAGCTTGTTGAATACCGCCGGACCCCAACCAATCAACGCGATGTCCACGATGTGAATGAGCAGGAAGAGCAGGACGCCGAGCCCAGTGAGCCGATGCAGGATCCAGGCCCACTGCCCTTCCTTTCCTCGGTAAGTGAGATACTCCAGCGGTTTGACCATCAAGTCCTCGTCAGAAGGGGATTCCGCCCGCGATGTCGTGGTGGTTCGCCCGTAGCTCGCTCGAAAAGAGTGGTCATCGAAAGGCAGGCTTCGCGAATCCCTGGCGCAGGGATCTCGTCAGAATCTTAAGTTCTATTCTAACGCAATTCTGTTGCAGTGCGAGATTCTTCGTCGCTTCGCTCCTCAGAATACACCGGGTGCGCAGCCCATTGGCTCACACTTCCGCCGGGATGTTCCAGTTCTTGGCGCCCAGGTTGTCCGCTGCGACCCGGTAGACTTCCGACTGGACGCCGTGCCCGGCCAAAACCTGGCGGATCAGCTCGCCGATAACGGGCGCACTGTCGCGAGCGAACGCCAGCACCGAAGGTCCCGCACCGCTCAGCACGACACCCAGCAGGTCGGGATGCTTGAGCGCTAGCACTTCAGCCAGACCTGGCACGAGCGGACTCCGATAAGGTTGATGCCAGCGATCGTCAAACAGCGTCCGGCAGCAGTCAACCTTGCCGGAAAAGAACTGGGCGGCTAGCACCACGGCGCGCTGCAGGTTGTAGATGGCATCCTGGCGCGAATACTGCGCCGGCAGGACCTCGCGCGCCTTCTCGGTAGGGAGCGCGTAGTCGGGGACGACGAGCACGAGCTCGACCGAGTCCGGCACCGGACAGGACATCGCGAACACTCTGCCGCGGTCCTGGAGCGCCACGGTGAAGCCGCCGTGCCACGCGGCCGCCGCGTTGTCGGGATGCCCCTCGAGCCGCGTGGCCATCGAAAGAAGCTGCTCGTCGGAAAGCGTCTCGTTCGCCATCCAGTGGCAGACCGCGAGCGCCGCCACAATCGCCGCCGCGCTCGATCCCAACCCCACGCCAACGGGAATCTGGTTCTCGATTTCGAGGTCGAAACCGCGAAAATGCCGCCACTCACGCAGCGTGTCGGTGATGGTGCGCGCGATGAGGTTGCTCGAGTCTGCGGGAATGCGCTCCGGCGTAACGCCTCGGTAGTTGACCGTTACCGTGGTGTCAGAACGCGGCGTCACGTGGACGTTCAGGTAAAGGCTGAGCGCCAGCGCCGCGCAGTCAAAGGCGCAGCCGAGGTTCGCGCTCGTGGCGGGCACACGTACTGAGATCTGCTGTGGCATGGAGCGCCGGCTAGTGCCGGCAGTTTTTTCTTACACCGACCTGGGGTTAAAAGCAAGGCGAACCTTCTCGCGCGGGGCTATTCGCCAGGTAGCGGCGTCAACGGCTTGGACACGGCGACTCACAGCCGCCGGCGATGGCGGGGACGAGCAGGACTTCGTCGCCGTCGTGGAACCGATATCCCGGGCCGCCCAGAAAGCGGATGTCCTCGTCGTTCACGTAAATGTTGACGAAGCGCTGCGGGCTGCCGTCCTCCTGGCAAAGGCTTTTCTTGATGCCCGGGAATTCCTTTTCCAGCGCGTCAAACAGCTCGGCGAGGTTCTGCGCCGTCGAGGCGAAGGTGTCGCGCCCGGCGGTGAATCTGCGCAGCGGCGGCGGAATGCGAAGATTGATGGGCAAGCGAAACCTCCAAAGAACTTAAGCTCCAGAAATCCTTCAAGCGTGCGCGTGTTCGAGCCGCAGGTACTGCTCCTCGAAGTCGGCCAGCTTCGGACGGATGACCGCCGTCTCCTCGGCGCGGCCGCTCACGGCGCCAATCGTCTTGAGCCCGTTGCCTGTGATGGCGAGCACGGTGGACTCGTCAGCGCGCAGCCGTCCCTGGCGAGCCAGTTTGCGCGCCACTGCTACCGTCACACCACCCGCGGTCTCGGTGAAGACGCCTTCGGTCTCGGCGAGCAGACGGATGCCCTCGACGATCTCCTCGTCGCTCACGTCTTCACCCGCGCCGCCGCTCGCGAGGATCGCTTTGACGGCGTGGTACCCATCGGCAGGATTCCCGATGGCCAGCGATTTGGCGATGGTGTGGGGCTTCTGCGGCTCGATCTCGGGCGCGCCGCGTTTGGCCGCTGTGGTGATGGGCGAGCAGCCGGTGGCCTGCGCGCCGAAGAATCTGGTCGGAGTGGGCTTGACCCATCCCAGTTGCTTCAATTCCTCAAACGCTTTCTGCACCTTGGTGATCAGCGAGCCGCCCGCCATCGGGATCACGATGTTCTGCGGAAGGCGCCAGCCCAATTGCTCCGCCACTTCGTAACCGAGCGTCTTCGAGCCTTCGGAATAGTATGAGCGGAGGTTGACGTTGACGATGCCCCAGGGATACTTCTCGGCGATTTCGGAACACAGCCGGTTCACCTGATCGTAGTTGCCGCCGATCTTCACCACGCGCGCGCCGTAAACTTCGGTGGCGACGATCTTCTCGTTCTCGAGGTCCGCAGGGACGAAGATGTAGGCGTGGAATCCGCCCGCCGCGGCCTGGGCGGCGACGGCGTTGGCGAGGTTGCCGGTCGAGGAGCACCCGACCGTCTCGAAACCGAACTCGTGCGCTTTGCTCAGCGCCACCGCCACCACGCGGTCCTTGAAGGACAGCGTGGGATGATTGACGGCGTCATTCTTGAGATAGAGTTCGCCGAGACCGAGCGCGCGAGCGAGCCGGGTAGCGGGAACGAGCGGCGTGAATCCGGTGAAGCGGCCGACCCAGGGATCCTCTTTAAGCGGCAACAGTTCGCGATAGCGCCACATGGTCGCGGGGCGCGCGGCAAGGTCCTGACGCCGCACATCGGACCAGATGCGGCCGTAGTCGTAAACCACTTCGAGCGGCGCCCAACAATCTTCACACGCCGCCAGCGGCTCGAGCTCGTAGGTGCGCGCGCATTCGCGGCATTTCAAGTGTAGTGCGTAAGTCATCATGCCTCCATCGTCGTCTGTAGCGGCTGTCTACCGGTGTGAGGGACCGCCGCGCCAACGCGACATTACAGTGACCCGCGTCTCTTCGCTGCGAGTGAAGGGTAGTAACTGGGAGTCGAACGACCAACGGAAGGCTTATAAACTCAAAAGCCTCCCGGTGGGATTAGGGAGGCTAAAAGCAAACTTACCAGCCCCTCTCATCTCCCCCAACTACCGGGCAGGAGTTGGCACCTGACCTCCGATCGAAATCGGAGCGGTTGCCGTGGCGTCATTGGGCCCGTCCCTCGGCCACTCTAGATGAGATTCAGGGTCTCTGAATCAACTATTCAATTGTCAAGAGCAATCGTACGAAACGCGTACCCCGGTGTCAAGTGGATTTTTGCGCCGGTAGTGTCCCAATCTGAGTGGAATGAATTCCAGAAAGGGCGTCGGACCTTCAGGTCCGACAATCGCCGAGACTTCCATAAGTGCCTTGAGGCCCTGAAACTCCAAGGGCTGAAAGCCCTGACTCAGTGTTGCTCGATGATGTCGGAGTTGAAGCTCCGCCCCCTAGGCTAGCTTCCCGCTCGCGACGCGCTCCGGGCGGCGGGCGTTCTCATGATGGCGAGTGGGACGCGCGCGAAGGCGACGCGGTCGGCACCGGGATCGAGCACGTTGACCTGCATCCAGTAGCGGCCGGGCGGAAACTTGGCGAGCGGGATCTCGACGAAGTAGTGCGCTTCGCCCGACGGACTCTTCTCAACCTTGCCGGGGAACGGGCCGGCTTCGGAAATCTTCGCGCCGCCACGGAAAAAGACCAGCGCCACCGAAGGCGCGCCGCTCTGGCCTGCACCCGGTGCCGCCGGCGTCTCGGCCGATCCCTTCGCAGCCTCGCGGGAGTACGACTCGAGATACACGTAAAGCTTCTGGTCGGTGCGGAAAACGCGCGTGACGCTGGGCAGCATGGAGCGCCCGCCCAGCTCGAGCGGATTCGCCACTTTGCCCTTGCGCGGGTGGCTCTTCCCGCCCGACGTCAGGTCCTGCATCTGGTTCGAGACCACGACCGAACTGAGCGCGAGCCCGGTATCGCCCGCCGCGGGCAGCACAAGTGGTTCCTCGAACGTGCCGATGCGGCCGCTCTGATTCTCGCGCGCCACCACTTTCAGGTTGTACTTCCCGGCCGGCAGCACGATCCCGCCTTCGTAGAGAAAGTTGCTGCTGATCACCTGCTGGTAAGTGTCGGGGTCGAGCTTCACGGGCAGCGTATCGCGCAACACGGCCATGGGATGCTTCGCCGCGTCGGCGGCACGCCACGCGAAATCAAACTCAGTGCGATGCGTCTCCGACTTGTTGAAGAACGAGACCGCCGAGCCGGGAATCTTGGCGGCAAGCACCACGTAGAAGTTGCCGTCGGGCTGGCGGAAGTACGCCGTCTCAACTGCCATGGGCAGGTCGACGAACGGCGTGTCGAGGTCCATGGCCTGCTGAAGCTGCAAATCCTTGTCCTCGCGCGTGAACTGGCGGAAATTCTTGGGCGCGAAGTATCCGGGCCGCGACTCCACTTTGACGCCGGCGCGCGTCACCTCGACACGAATGCGCCGGAAACGCCCGTCGGACTTGGTGTTCGAGGGCGAGTAGCCGAGCAGGTAGTAACTCGAGTTCTCCTTCTGCACCTCGTTGAACGCCGGCGCGAAGTCGTTCATGTCGTAGAACGTCCGGCCGCCCGTGTCGGTCGCGAGCGTGGCGAGCGTCTCGCGGCTGCCCTGGAGTCCTGAAACCTGCGAAGCGACCGCCGAACCGGAGTAGAGGGCGCTGCCCGAGGGACTCGCCGAGGACGCGTCGCCGCCCGGCGGCAGCGCCGCGAGGCCGCGCGCGTCCACCGTGTAGAGCGAGACGTTGGCGCGGTTGGCGGCGTCCGTGGTGGCGCGCAACTGCGCCTGGTTCTCGATGCCGGTGCGCTCGATGCCGCTCGAGAAATGGATCACCGACTTGCGGCCCGGCACGTCCTTGAGCAAGTCGGCAAGCGACTCGATGGCCGAGAGCTTTTCATCGGTGTTGAAGATGTTGAACTCCGTCTCGTCGGGCGTGAACGCTGCCGAAACGTCCTGATTGACGATTTCCTCGCCGTTCGCGTTGGTGCCGCCTGCCTCGCCCTCCGCCCCTGCCTCGGCAAGCGAGGAGGACTCGCCCAGCCGGATGGACTTCAGCGCCTTCAGGAGCGCGTCGCGGTCGTTGGTGAAATTCTGGACAACGCGCAGATCGGAGGTGTACGTGACGAGCGCGACCAGGTCCGCCGGGGTAAGGCGGGTGTGGACGAAGTCGGTGGCGGCTTTTTCCGCCCGCATCAAGTCGTCGACCGGCATCGAACTCATGTCAAAGAAGAGCACGAGCAGGCGATGGTCCTGGAGGACGCGTGAGACCTGGGCGGGCGGCGTCGAGGGCGGAATCTTGGCGAGATCGATAGTGGGCGGCGCGCCCGTCTCGCCGGTGGCAGTCGCGAGGCGCTCGACGTTCTCCGAGCTGAACGACGTGACGGTCTGCGGCTCGCCGTCCTCGAACACCTTGAAGTCCGATTGCTTCAGGTCGGTGACCGGCCGGCCGCTCTTGTCCCACACGCGCACGTCGACGAGGACGAGGCTGGTCTGGCTGTGCAGCACGAACCCTCTCGATGGCGGAGCAGCCTGCTGCGTGGCGTCGGCAGCCGGTTGTTGCGCGGACAAAACTTGTGGGCTTGCGGGCGCGAGCGCCGCCGGGAAGTCGAGAATCCAAAAGCCAAGGGCCAGCACGAGAACGGGAAGTAGCCTTCGCGGTTTGGATGGCGCGACACGAACCCCCTCACCCCCTGACCCTCTCCCCCAAGGGGGCGAGGGGAGAACTTGAGCGGCTTTGCCGCTCCGAGAAGGTGGCCGAAGGCCGGGTGAGGGGGTCGGTTTCAAGCGACGCTTCATCAGTTCCTCGTCAGAACCGCAGCCGCAGCGACGCGTCTACAGTACGCATGCCACGGACGCTGAGGACGCGTCCGAAATTCGTGGCGTTAATCACCGTCGCCAGGCTGCCGAAGTTGGGCGTATTGAAGATGTTGTTGGCCTCGATGCGGAAGTCGAGGCGCACGCCTTTCTCGCGGTTGATATCAATGTGCCGGTCGAGCGACGTGTTGAAGCTGATGTTGTGCGGCCCGGAAATGGTATCGCGGCCCGCGTTGCCGAACTCGCCCGGCGGCGGCAGCGCAAACGCCGCCGTGTTAAAGAACAACAGCGTGGATTGCTGGGAACCCGTCAGCGCCACGGGTTGTCCGGTAGCGTCGGGACGATTGGCGAAGAACGGCCCGGCGCCAGTGTTGTTCGACTGGTTGCCGAGCAGGCGCGCGGTGAACGGCGTGCCCGACTGGATCGTGCCGTAGCCGGCAAGTTGCCAGTTTCCCAGGACGCGCGCCATCCCGCCGCCCCGGTTCAGATACCGCTTGCGGTCGCCAAAAGGGAACTCGTAGTTGTAGTTCATCCGGAAATTATGGCGCATATCGAAGGTCGAGAGTCCACGTTCGGCCTGCAGGTCGAGGAAATTCTGCGCCACGATATTGCCCACGCCGCCCACGCTCGAGGCGTCGTCAATCGACTTCGAGTAAGTGTAGTTGCCGCTGAGGGAGAACCCGTTGTGGAACTGGCGGCGCAGGCTCACCTGCAGACCGTTATAAATAGAGTCAGCGCCCGAAGTCTCATAGGTGAATGCCAGCGCCTTTTGGGAAGCGTTCGCTGCTGCACCTGTGAGCGCGAACGCCGTAGTGGGCGCGAGCAGCAAATCGAGATGCGTGCCTTTGGTGCCGACGTAGCCCACCGAAAGAATCACGTCGCGGACGATCTGGTCCTCCATGCTGAAGTTCCACGACTCGCCATAGGGCGCTTTGAAATTGGGGTCGACGGCGTAGGTGTTGCGCGCCACGTTCGAGGCAATCACCGGGAATCCGTTCTCGAGGGTGAGCACCTGAGTGGCCGAAGTGAGCAGCGTGGACGCTTCGGCGAAGGGTGGCTGGTCGGTGAGGTTGGGCGTCAGCCGGTTGAAGATGGAGCCGTCGTAGAAGATGCCGAAGCCGGCGCGCACGACGAATTGGTGCGACGACCACGGGCGGTAGGCGAGCCCCAGGCGCGGCGCAAGATTCTTCGGTGCGCCGCGAATCAGTGACGCGGGGAAGCCGTCCGGCGCGAGTCCAGTCACCACGCCGACCGTAGCGTAGTTGGGCGCGATAGCGAGGTCCGACAGGTGTCCGTACTTTTCGGTGAAGGGCTGGAAATACTCGTAGCGCAGACCAAGGTTGAACGTCAGGCGGGAACTGGCGCGCCAGTCGTCCTGCACGAAGCCGGAGTAGACCCAGGAGCGCAGGTAGTTGCTGCTGGTACCGAAGCGCACCGAAGTGGTCTGCGGCAACCCGAGGAGGAAGTCGGCGAAGTCGAATCCTGTGCCCGCCACGGGGGCGCCGCTCGCCGTGAAGTTGCTCGTCGTATAGCCGGTAAAGGTGAAGGTGCCGCGCGCGTCAGGATCAGTCAGAGTGTTGTCCTGGACGCGCCGGATCTCGCCGCCGAACCGCAGATTGTGCTTGCCGGCATTCCAGGTGACGAAATCGAGCGCGCGCACCGTCTGGTTGCGCACCAGCGACGGGATCGTGTCATTCAGGCCGTTGAAGTTGGTGAAACCGACGATGGGGATGCCCCAGTCAAAAGGATTCGTGGACACACCTTGAATCCCCAATTGGCTGGCGATGTCCTGCTGGAAGGCGAAGGGATTGAGCGTCAAGACACGCTGCCGGTTGAAGTTCACGGTGATGCTGTTGATCACGTGCGGGCTGAACGTATGTGATTCGCCCAGGTTGAGATTCTGGCTGCGCACTGAGCGGCTGGACGTCAGCTCCGGAAAACTCGAGACGCCAAGCGAGCGGGCGGAGTTGAAAAAGTAGAAGACGTTGACGCTGTCCTTGTCGGAAATCTGGTGTCCGATGCGCCCCATCGCCCGGTCGCTGTTCGACTGGAGCGCCTCACGCAAGTGGAAGTTCTGCACGCTGCCCGGCAGATTGGGCGTCGGGATGTACTTGAGCAGGGCGACAGCGGCTGGATCCAGGCGCGCGGTGGGAATCTGATTGTTGGGAAACGCGGTGCGCGGACCCAACGGATTCGACTGCGGATCGTAAATCGCCGCCACCGTACCGGCGAGCGGCCCGGAAGGAATCACCGTCTGGGAAAAATCCCCGGCGCGCTCGGCGAGCGTCGGCACGGTGGCAAAGTTGTCAAAGGGATTGCGGCTGCGTTGCAGGTTGTAATGCACGAAGAAACTGGTCTTGTCCGCGCCGTGGTAAATTTTGGGAATCACCAGTGGACCGCCCACCGCGAACCCGGCTTGCTCGGAATGGGAAGCGATTTGCGGCGATGGTGCGGCGTTGAGGGCGTACGGCCGGGCATCGAGCGCTGAGTTCGAGTAGCGCTCAAAAACGTTGCCGCGCAGGCGATTGGCGCGTGGCCGGCGCCGGCCAGCGCCCCCCCAGAACATCACCGCATCGCCGAATCCTCCTCCGCCGCCGAAGCCCGGCGCTCCCTGCTGGCTCTGGCGGAATTCCCGGAAGCGCTCACGCGTCTGGTTCTGGTCCTCGCCTTGCGGCGTCGGCGCTTGCCCCACGCTGCCTGAGAGCAGAAAGGAATTCGCCGCGCTCGCCCCCGACTCTGCCGAGGAGGAGTCCGTCTCCTGACCCGAAGTGTCTGCCGCTTGCGCGCCGGCCGCCGAAGCCGAGAAGCGAACTTCTCCCTGCTGGCCCTGCCCCGCCCCGGCGAGCGATGCTCCCATCCCTCCCATCGCGCCGCCGTCCAGTCCTCCCTCACCACCGCCACCGCCCTGCGCCATCATCGCGCGGATGCGCGCTTGCATCTCCGGTGAGAGAGACGCAAACGAGCCGCCCGGCCGGCGTCCCGCCACGGCTCTGCCCGGCAGCGTCAGCACCAGCGCAGAATTCACCTTGAGCGATTTGCCGGCGGCGACGGGTACCGGCTCGCGCACGTCAGTCTGGAATCCCAGAAGGGAGATTTGCAGTTTGTACGTCCCCGGCGGAACGCCACCGAGCGTGTAGTTCCCTGCCGCGTCCGTCCATGTCTCCTTGTGCTCGCCGGTCTGCGTGTTGATGAGTTCGACGGTCGCACCCGGGACCGCGACGTCACCGGGCCCCCGCACATGGCCGGTAAGCGTACCCGTCGCAACGCTTGCCGCCGACTGCGCCATCGCTCGGCCGGGGAATATCGTACACACCGCCACGAGCGCGACCGACACGGCGACGAGCAGCGCGGTCAACCCCTGCGATTGGACAAGATACCGGCCCTGTGAGCGGACAAGATAACGGAGAACAATATCCAGAGCAGGACTGTGGCTCGATTGTGGCGTGAGGACTGCGAGGCGGGAGCGCACGGGCATCAGTGTATCCTTAAAGTGCGGGACAAACTGGGTACAAGCTAGTTTGACGGATCGCCGCCCGGCCAGGTTACCGGTATTTATACTGTTGTGCAGTTGTCCGATTCGGTAACCTGTAACCCATCAACGCTGACATACGTAGAAGCCCAGAGGAGGGTAACATGAAAAGATCGATCGTTTTTGCAGCCGTCGTCACCTTAATGGCTTTCACTCTGTGCGCGGCGTGGGTTGCCGGCCAGGACTCATCGCAGACCGCCAAGTCTTCGGACGCGCAAACGTCCGGCGCAGCAGCTTCTGGACCCCAGGGCCGCAGGCGGGGGGTTGAGCGTGGCCCGCGCCTGTTCGGGACCATCGGTTCCGTGGGCGTCGACCGCTTCGAAGTGAAGCGCGAGGACGGTACCACACAAACCGTCACGGTCAGCGATCAGACGCGTTATCGCGAGGACCAAAAGGACATCCACCTGGAGGACCTGAAGCCCGGCGACCGCGTCATGGTGCAGGGCCAGAGCGCGGACAACAACCAGATTGCCGCCGGAATGGTGAGGCGCGTGACTGAGGAGGACATGCAGCGCTTCCAGCAGATGCAGGCGCACCGCGCCTTCGGCCAGATTGTCTCGATTGAGGGCAATCAGTTGAAGATTCAGAACCCTCGGCAGGGCGAGCGAACCATCGTCGTGAACGACCAGACGACCTTTACCAAGGACGGCCAGTCCATCACGCTCAAGGACCTGAAGGTGGGCGACCGCATCTTCGCCTCGGGCGATGAGACCAACGGGCAATTCGTGGCGACGCGTGTCGCCTCGGGTCAGTTCCGGCGTGGCCAGGGACGTCCACCGCGCGAATAGTAACGCTGCACCAAGCGGGTCTGGGGTGCTTAGGGAGTGAGGGCGATGACTCGCCTCGAGAGGGCGCACTTTGCGGTCGAACTTCATGCGGCCGCCGGCGCGCCCCGCCCTTCTCCACTTCATAGCCACCGACAGTCGGCTCAGGCAGCGGCTGAACGTGGTAGCAGATGCGTCTTAACCAGCCGCATCAACTGTGAGGCGGTAAGCGGCTTTTCCAAATAGTCGACGGCGCCCAACTGCATGGCTTCAAGGTAGCGTGCCATATCGTGGCAGCGCGCCAACACCAGCACCGGCGTGCGGCGATCTGGACTCAAGGCATGTTCGACGACGGCCCGCCACTCGAAGCGGTCGCTTCCCTGATCGATCACCGCAAAATCGAACTTCTCCGACAGCAAGTGCTTCATCGCATCCCCAAACGAGGGACAGGTCATCACTTCATTGCCCTGCTTCTCGAGGACGCTGCGGCAGTAATCGCGATCGGCGGAATCTTCGTCTACTACCAAGACCCGAGGCGGATGTCTCAAAGGCGAGCGCTGAGTTGCCTGATTACGAGTGGTTGGCATGGTTTTCCTCCAAGACGACTACGAGGGCTGGGAACCGTCCCCCCAGCGACCTGAACAGGTCACTACGTCCGCACGCCATCACCCCCGCCTGTAGAAAACAGCGGTTTGTGAACTCTTGCGCCAATTAAGAAACCTGTCAAGAAGTTCTTTCGGTTATATTCCAACGAGTTGGCTCCGACTGCCCTCCAAGGTGCATGAACACTGCGCAAGAAATTTTTGGGCGCTCTAACTAATTGACAGCGCGAGGGATACGCTACTCAACGCTCGAGGCTAAGGCATTCTTTCTCGATTTGACCGAGCCTCCAGGCGATCCTTCGTTTGAGATTCGTTCGCACCTGAGCGCATCACCGGCCCGCCCGTTGTCCATCGAAGGCGCGTCCTTTTGCGGCATCGGGATAGCGCACACATCGGTTCTTGCTGTGCGCAATGCACGCACACATAGCCACCAACGCCATGTATGCGCCACCCCGTGCCTTGGCGCAATTGTCGGAGCTAAAGATCCGACCCCCTGAGCCGCCTCGTTATTGGTTCTATCCTCGACCCCGCCGTTTGTGGTAATCATCTTAAAGGCCGGAGGGAAGGAGCGTAGCGATGTCGAAGGGTACTGTCGTTTCCATCAACGTGGCCGAGACGGGCGGCGCGCCCATCACCTGCGTCGAGCGCGTGCACGCAGTGCCCGACAAAGGCCTGGAGGGAGACCGCTATTTCAATCGTGTCGGGACCTTCTCTCCCACATTCACGCCCAATCGCGCCATCACCCTGATCGAAGTCGAGTCACTCGAGGCGTTGCAGCGCGACTGCGGCATCGCGCTCGAGCCGCGCCAGAGTCGCCGCAACCTGGTGACGCGCGGTGTGGCGCTCAATCATCTGGTGGGACGCGAGTTCAAGGTAGGTGAAGTACTCTTGCGCGGCACAAAGCTCTGCGAGCCCTGTTCGCACCTCGAGGGGCTGACCCAGCAGGGCGTCCTGCGCGGCCTCACGCATCGCGGCGGACTGTGCGCCCAGATTCTGAGCGAGGGGATGATCGCCGTCGGCGACAGCGTCGATCCGCAGTGAAGCCACCTTTCCGGGAACGCCACCTATTCGTACCGACTCCCAAGAACGCGAGGCTACAAGCTTATTTAGGAAAGGAGCTCTCTTGCGACGTAAATTCCTTCTGGCCTCATGCCTCATCGCTCTCTTTTCGCTTCGCCCTTACGCTCAAGAACCCACCAAGCCTGAACGGTCCAGCCTGGTAGAACAAATCGGCGCGACGGGATTCATCCAGCTCGAGGCGCCGAGCTTCGATGCGTTGCCCCTGAAAGAGAAGCTTGACGCCTACTGGCTCTCCATGGCGGCGATTGCCGTCAACCCGATCATCTACGACCAGAACTCACGCTACGGCTGGCGCGAAAAGCGGCTGCTCGAAGCCATCCTCACCCACTCGAAGGGAATCGATCCCGCGTTGCTCAAGAAAATTACCGACTACACCAAGCTCTTCTGGGGCAATCGCGGCAACCACAACGCGTTCACGTCCGCGAAGTTCCGGCCGGACTTCACTCCGGCGGAACTCAAGGCGGCCGCCGAGCAGGCGCTTCAGAACCACGCGCATCTGGGACCGCGCGCGCGGCTCGAGCGCGAGCTTCAGGCGCTCGACCGCCCGATCTTCGACCCGAAGTTCGAGCCCATGCTCACGGTGAAGAATCCTCCGCCCGGCGAGGACGCGCTCCAGGCGAGCGCCGCGAACATCTACGAGGGCGTGACTCTTGCCGACCTCAAGGGGTTCACGGAAAAGTTCGCGCTCGATTCGCGTCTGGTGAAGAAGAACGGCAAGCTGGTGGAGGAAGTGTATCGCGCGGGGACGCCGGACGGCAGAGTTCCGCCCGGACTCTACGCCGCCGAGCTCCGCCGCGCCAATCGCTATCTCGCCCAGGCAATCCCCTACGCCGAGCCGCCGCAGCAGCGCGTGCTCCGCGACCTGATCCGCTACTACCAGACCGGCGCGCCCGCCGACTGGCGGCAGTTCAATATCGACTGGGTGCATGACAATCCCGCCGTCGACTTCACCAACGGCTTCATCGAGGTGTATCTCGACCCGCGCGGCATGAAGGGCGCGTCGCAAGCCTACGTGACGGTCATCGACCACAAGATGAACAAGCTGATGCAGGAGTTCGCCTCGAATGCCGCCTACTTCGAGCAGCGCGCGCCCTGGCTGGACAAGTACAAGCTCGCGCAGCCCAAGCCGCCTGTGGCGAACGCCGTTGAAGCCGTCATCGAGACCGCGAGCTACGACGTCACCACCATCGGTGAGAACCTCCCCAACGAAGCCGAGATCCACGACAAATACGGCTCGAAGAGCTTCATCTTCACCGGTTCGACCCGCGCCTTTGATACCGCCACCGGCGATGCGGCGCGGCGTGAGTTCTGCTATTCGCCCGAGGAGTTCGAACGCGCGCATCAATACGGCGACCTTGCGGAAGACCTCGAGACCGCCATGCACGAGGTCATCGGGCACGGCTCAGGCAAGATGGACCCCAAGCTGACCGAGGAACCCGCAGCCTATCTCAAGGAATATTATTCAACGCTGGAAGAGACGCGCGCCGACTTGGTCGCTCTTTGGGACCTCTTCGATCCCAAACTGGTCCAGATGAGCGCCATGCCGAGCGACGAAGTCGCCAGAGCCGCCTACGACGCCGAGGCGCGCGCTACTCTGGTCGAGTTGCGCGAAGTGCCCACGGGCGACACCATCGAGGAGGACCACCGGCGCGGCACGCAGCTCATCGTCAACTTCATTCGCGACAAGACGGGCGCCATTGAGCCTGTGGAGCGTGACGGGAGAGTCTACCTGGTGGTGAAGGACTACGCCAAGATGCACCAGGGCGTCGGCATGCTGCTCGCGGAGCTGATGCGCATCAAGGCGGAGGGCGATTACGATGCCGCCAAGGCGCTGATCTCGAAGTACGGCATCCACTTCTCGACCGCCTGGCGCGATCAGGTCGTCGCGCGCTACGAGAAGCTCCACCTGCCGACTTATTGGGTGGGTATCAATCCCGACCTCGTGCCGCATTTCAGCCCACAAGGCCGGATCGAGAAGGTCGAAATCCGCTACCCGCGCGACATCGTGCGGCAGCAGTTGCGCTATACCGAGATCGCGGGAGAATAACCGCCGCGCCGGCTGGATGGTGTCGTGGCTTGCCGTTTCAGACTATTTCAAGTGGCGGGTGAACCAGTCGACGGTCCGGCTGATCACGTCGAGTTCCCAGACGACGGAAGTAAAAGTGTGATCGGCGCCGGGGATGATGACCTTCTCCTTGACCTTAGCGCTTACGGCCTGGAAGTAGTCTTCCGGGTGGTTGAGTGGCAGGAACTCGTCTTTCTCCGGATGGATGATGAGCGTTGGACCGGTGAAGGCGGCGATTGCCTTGAGCGGGACAACCTGCTCGAGCTTGTCGAGAAAACGCGACGAGACCAGGTGACCGGCGTACTCGTGCGCGCCTTCCATCCCCGGCACCGGGTTGGTGTTGGTGGCGGCCAGAGCGCGGAGGTCGGTGGGATGCGCGAGCGCCGCCCAGAGCACCAGGGCCTGGGCGCGCGACGGCACGGCGATACTCGCGGCGACTGCCCCGCCCATCGAGAGTCCGAGCAAGCCCACCCGGTCGGGATCGATCCCTTTCTGCCGCCGGAAGAACTCCACTGCCGCAGCCGCATCGGCAATCTCGCCCCGCAGCGTTACATCAGAGAACTGGCCTTCCGATTCGCCGGACCCGTAGAAATCGAAGCGCAACGAGGCGACGCCGGCCTGCGCCAGGGCGCGCGCACACTTCACGAAAATCCAGTGGGACTCCATGCGGTCGCCGGTAAAGCCGTGGAAGAAGACCACCGACGGCCCGCCGCGGCGTGTCCGCACCCGTGCGGGCCGGTGGATCATGCCGCGCAGCCACTTGTTCGACCAATTCTGGAATTCGATGAGCGTTTCCATGCTTGACTGTCGGACGCGACCAAGGACGCGAACACAAATTGCATCGGGTAGAGCAACTAACGGTAAACTTACAGTCAGTTCTTGACGCCCGGAGGCGATCCACACGGGCCCGGACGATGTTTATTTCAGTTTGATTGTAACAGCTGACTTTATCCTTGCGAATAACCGCGCATATACTATATCCATTCGTACTATATCCTCCATATAGTATCCAATCGGGTCGAGATTCGCCCCTAAAGGTCTTGGGGGGAAACGGCCGTCACCCGCCTTCGATACGTCCAAACGAGTTGAATTGCGTCAGGATTGGCAGTACCGTAAGGCCGGGTTTCACGGACGGCACCGGAGGTGCTTTGCTGCTCGCCCGTGGACCTCTGCCATGCCCAGTTCGCTTCGACCATACTCTTCCCTTCCCACGGATTCCCACCGGGACGAGCGTACCCTGCCCCGCCTTTTCCTCGACACCGCGCGGCGCAACTGGCGGCGCTTTGCCATGGCCGATTCCACGGGACGCCGGCTGAGTTTCGGCGAGGCGCTGGTCGGTGCGATGCTCCTTCGCCGGCTCGTCCTCGACGAGTGTCCGAGCGCTCGGGATGAGCGAATGATCGGCCTCCTGCTGCCGCCCAGCGTCCCGACCGCACTGCTCAACGCGGGCATCGGCATGGCGGGCCGCGTCCCCGTGAATCTGAACTACACCTCGTCCCTCGAGTCGCTGGAGATTTCAGTGAGACGCTGCGGCATGCGCAGCATCTTCACCTCGCGGAAACTCGCCGAACACGCTTCGCTTCCTGAGACGCTCGGCGGCGCCCGCCTGGTGATGATGGAGGACTTTGCCCAGGCGATGCCCCGAGCGCACAAGGCGTTTTACTGGGCCGTGGCCCGCCTGCTGCCGCGCTCCATCCTCGCGCGCTGGCTCATTCCGCGCGGCCTCAGCTTCCAATCGCTCGCGACCGTCATCTTCTCGAGCGGCTCCGTGGGCGCTCCCAAGGGCGTGATGCTGAGCCATCAGAACATCATCTCGAATATCGAGGCGGTCCAGCAGGCCATCCACGTTACGAGGAGCGACTGTATCCTCGGCATCCTGCCGGTGTTTCACGCTTTCGGCTTCACCGTGGGACTGTGGCTGCCGCTGGTCTCCGGGTTCAGCGTGGTGTTCCACTCCGACCCGCGCGAGGCGCGCACCATCGCCAAGCTTTGCCGGAAATATCGCGCCACGATACTGGTCACCACGCCGACCTTCGCCTGGGAGTACGTGCGCCGCCTGGCCCGGGAGGATTTCGCCTCGCTGCGCCTCGCCATCGTGGGCGCGGAGAAAATGACGCTCGAACTCGCCCGCGCCTTCAAGGAAAAGTTCGGGCACGAGCTTTATCAGGGCTACGGCTCGACCGAACTCTCGCCCGTCGTCTCGGTCGAGACGCCCGACGACTTCGAGGGCGCCGGGCTCGGGCCGGGCTCGAGGCGCGACACTGTGGGACGGCCGATCCCCGGCGTCGCGGCGCGCGTCGTCGATCTTCAGACCGGCAGTGATAGCGCGCCCGGCGCGGAAGGGATGCTCCTCATCCGCGGCCCGAGCGTCATGATGGGCTACCTCGACGATCCCGCTCGCACGCGTGAGGTGATCCGCGACGATGGCTGGTACGTGACCGGCGACCTCGCTCGGCTTGACGCCGACGGCTTCATCACCATCACCGATCGCCTCACGCGCTTTTCCAAAATCGGTGGCGAGATGGTGCCGCACGCCCAGGTGGAAGAGGCGCTTCAGAAGGCGCTGGGTACCGCTCAGCCCCGCTTTGTGGTGGCCGGCATTCCTGACGAGCAGCGCGGCGAGCGGCTCGTGGTGCTGCACACTGAGCTCGACTTGAGCGTGGACGAACTGCTACGCCGGTTGCGCGATTCCAGCCTGCCCAGGCTCTGGCTGCCCAAGCGCGAGAACTTCTTCCGTGTCGACACCCTGCCCGTGCTCGGGAGCGGCAAGCTGGATCTGAAATCGGTCAAGGATCTGGCGCAGCGCCTGGCTTCCGCGGCACCCAGCCCCGAAGGGGCGAAATCTCTGTAGCCCAGGGCGCGAGACCCTGGGTGAAACCCGAGTCGACGGGGTAGAGGCCGCCTTTAGGCGGGCAAACTACTCGTTACAAATGCCGCCCTGAAGGGCGCCTCTACGATCTGC
>DASZAI010000068.1:0-15010 GCA_035945295.1 Terriglobia bacterium
CCTTGATCCAGCAAAGCCACCGCTTGCCGGCGGCGGCGCTCCAAAGCCTCGAAGTCTCGGCGTACTCCTTTTGGGTTGCCCATGCTGACATAGATGCCAGCAGTGCCCCTCTGGTTGCACTATATTATACGAATCTCAATAAGCGGTTCTTGGCTGTGGGCTACTCTTTCCGTCTCGACCATATCTGCGGCCATTGTTTGCTGCACTAGCTTCTGTCGAGCGCCGAAGGGGTCGGTGATCGGTCGCCTGCGTTCCGCGCAAGGAGTACGACTTAGTTGTTCCTGGAGGTCAGATTGAACCCGTTTGATGTAAGGACTGCGCTGCTCGCGAAACACGCTCAGCATGTGGTGATGATCCATTTTCCGATTGCGCTCTTTATGGCGAGCCTCGCCTTCGACCTGCTCGCGCTCTGGAGAGGAAATCGGGGTCTCGCGATCGCCGCTTATTACAACCTGATGGCGGCGGCGGTGGCCACTTTTCCGGCAGTTGCCACCGGCCTCCTGGCCTGGCAATGGCAGTTGGACGGCGCGCGTCTCAAAGGAAACCTGCGGCTCCACCTGTTATTGGGGGTTTCATCGAGCGCGATTTCCTCCACTGGCGCTGCTTGAGATGGCGACGGGGTACTGGGTATCCCAGGCCGTCTACGTTGCGGCCAAGCTGGGTATCGCCGACTTGCTGGAAAAAGGTCCGCGCATTTGCGACGATCTGGCGAACCACACCGATACTGACCCAACTCGCTCTGCAGGCTGATGCGTGCACTCGTCAGCCTTGGAGTCTTCACCACAGAAGAGGGGAATCGGTTTGGGCTGACGCCCACCGGCCAATGCCTTCAGAGCAACACCACCGGCTCGATGCGTGCCACAGTGCTTACGCTCGGAGAGGAGCACTACGAGGCGTGGGCGCACCTTCTCCACAGCATCTACACGGGCAGGCCGGCCTTCGCCCGTGTTTACGGAACCACTCTTTTTGATTACCTGGCGCAAAACGCGGCGGCGGGCAGGACCTTCAATCAGGCGATGGCCAACGTGACCGCACTAGCGTCGTTGGCAGTTGCTTTGGCGTAGCCCTTTTCCAGCTTTTCGACCGTAGTGGATGTGGGAGGTGGGCAAGGCGCGCTGCTCCGAGCGATTCTCATGGCCAACCCCGAGCTGAACGGCATCCTGTTTGATGTTGCGCCCGTTATCGAAGAAGCGACGAAGTCCATAAACGCCGATGGGCTGGCTGGGCGATGCGCAGCCGTTGCCGGGGACTTCTTCAGGTCGTTGCCCGGCGAGGCAGACGTCTACATCTTGAAGAACGTGATCTACGACTGGGATGACGATCGCAACGTCACGATCCTCGGAAACTGCCAGCGTGCGCTAGCTCCAGACGGGAGGGTGCTTGTGGTCGAGACGGTAGTGTCCCCGGATGACAATCCTTCCTTCGCCGGCCTGTTGGACTTAAACATGCTCGTCATCTCGGGCGGGCAGCAGCGCGGCGAGGCCGAATATCGTTCGACAAAGCTGGTCTGAAGCTGACGAGGATTGTCCCCACACTGTTGCCACTCAGTCTGAGCGAAGGTGTGGCCCAAATAGACCAGTCGCATAAAGACCGAGACCGAAGGAAACCTCCTGTCAGGCCATCACAGTTCCATCCTGCGGCGCAGCGGCCAGAATCCCCTGCCCAGACCAACGTCAGAAGGGCACTAATTGCGCCTACAGTGTCAAGCTGCGCCCAGTCGAGTTGGCACATACTTGGCCGCGAGCCTGCCAATTTCTGAAGGAAGCAAGGGCTTCTCCATGTAGTCGCGTGCGCCCAATTGCATCGCTTCCAGGTAGCAAGGCATCTCGACAGAACGTGTCAGTACGAGGACTGGCGTGCGGCGATCCTTCTCCATCGCGCGGGCCAGCACGCGCCGTCCCTCAAAGTTGGAACTTCCTTGGCTCACGATGATCAAATCGAACGCCTCCAGTGCTAAGCAAGCCGCTGCCGCGTCATAGCAAGCGAACGAGCGGACCTCATAACCTGCTTGGCTGAGGATGTTCGAATAACGCCGCAAATCATCGAAGTCTTCATCGACTAAGAGCAATCTGGGTTTAAATGACTGCTGTGAGCCTTCGCCCCGCCGGTCCTTAGACATCGGAGCACTCCTTGTAAAATACGAATGTCGGCCCTTCCCACAGACGAACCGATATGAGACTCCTAGATTGATTCCCGGACCTTGAGAGCCGGGAAGCTCCACTAAAATCTGGCAGGTTGTCCAGCACGTAGGTTTCCAACGTCTCCACCGCAAATAGCGGGACCAGTCCAGCCATAGAGCGGATGTGCATTGGGAAGTGTGATCCGTCCGGCAAGCTTCAAAACATCGGAGAAGAAACCGTCTTCTTCGTTCCACAGTCCCATGCTATCTTGACCACAGTGGCTCATGGCCTGGATGATGTAGATGAAGTGCTCAAAGCAGACTGAACTGATGCCAGTCGCAGATTCCGGCCACTCCCTCCTCGCTCCAGCGATAGGCCCTTGACCGAGCGTGATCGTGGCGAAAGTACTTCCAAGGATTCCCGCAGGGCTGTAGTCCCTCGCGGACTCCCTAGGCACGTTCACTCAGATAGGGTCCGTTCACTCAGATAGGGTCCCCAGCGCTTCCAATGTTTCTTGGGCGCTGCCGTTTTGCGCGAGCCTGGTTTTTTCTTGCATTATACGAACATCCCAGTTGCTTTCTGATTTCTGTAAACAAAGCTTCGCGCTCTTTGCCTCACGTATCGAGCGTGATGTCGCTTAGAGGGCGGCTAACACATGGCAGGATGTACCCCTCAGACCGCATCTCGTCATTAAGAGCTTCTTCTCGTTCCATGTGCACGTTTCCGCTGAGCAGTTTGGTGGCGCAAGTACCGCAGATCCCCTGCCGACAACCCGAAGGGATCAAGACACCGTTTCTTTTCGAGCTCTCCAATACGGTTTCGTCGGGCGAAATGTTGCAAGTTACCGCAGACCGAGCGAAGGTGACCGTCAACAGGCCGGTACTCGGGGCAGAATTTCTCTCTGCGGCTACGGCGCCTCCGAAGCTCTCTTGCAGGACTCGCCC
Organism: Terriglobia bacterium; assembly: GCA_035945295.1. Taxonomy (GTDB): domain Bacteria; phylum Acidobacteriota; class Terriglobia; order UBA7540; family UBA7540; genus QHZK01. The sequence continues at coordinate 3,065 of DASZAI010000068.1, forward strand.
CGGATCCACTCCCATGTCTTTGAGCAAGGCGCGGCCAAGCTCCATGAAGGCCGGCGGCCCACACAGGAAAAAGGTCGATTCGAGAGGTTTTGCGACTTCGCGCTCCAGAATCTCGCGCCGCAAACGGCCTTTCCAGCCCGTCCAGTCCGCACTCGGCCGAGACAAAACCAAAACGTAGCGAAGCTTGCTCAATCGACCCTGCAGGGCTGCAAACTCGTTCTTGAAGAACACCTCTTGCTCGGCCCGAACGCAGTAAATGAGCGTGGCGTCCACCGGGATACACAGATCGTCGATGTAGCGCAACATGGCCATCATCGGAGTGATCCCGCTTCCCCCGGCGATCAAAACGATCCGCTTGTGCCTACTCTCGTCAAAGCAAAATTGTCCGTAGGGACCTCGAGCCTTAACGGTCAGTCCCACATTCGCCCGGTCATTCAGAAATTGAGAGACATAGCCGTTTTCGACTAGCTTGGGTGTGATCTCGATATAGCCCGCCTGCGTAGGAGACGAACAAATCGAATACGAGCGGGCGGCCGGCTTTCCGTCGACCATCCACTCGAAGGTCAGGAATTGTCCTGGACGCGCGGCAATTTGCTGGCCCCGTGGCAGAAGGAAGCGCAAGGTCTTGGCATCGTGCGTTTGCGGTTCAATGCGCGCCAGGGTCAAATCTAGAACGTCGGTGCGGTTGCTGCTCCTTTGGTTTGCTGGCGTATTGAGAGAGCGCGTTCCCGTATCGGATATGGTCTTGGACCGTGTGGCCAGCGCGAAAAATGCAACTAGGACTGAGATCAGTATGAGAACCACGACGGTCACCGAAGTCCCCACCGGCACCTTTTCGGTCGAAGCTGCGCGAAGAAAGTGTATGGAAAGATTCAGGGCTACCAGTGTGAAAGCGACCGCAAACATCCCAATCCCCAAGGCCATCAACAGACCACGCGCGACCTTCTGATATCGTGCGACGATCACCTTTACCAACAGCAGAGGAGCGAGCGACAACGCCAGCGCCATATGGAAGATGAGTCGGGGTGACAGCTCGTCTGACCATCCTTTGACGCGCAGAAGCATGAAATAGCAAAGGATGGCGAAGAGCGCGATGAAAGCATAACCTGCACTTCGATGAATTCGCGTCCAGAGCCGGTTGCTCGCGGGGGATGTACCGCGGCTGGTCAACATGTTCCATACGTTAAACCCCGCCAAGAACACAAACAAACTGGCCAGGGTCACGCTGAGAATTGTGCGCATGGTGTCCTCGGACTCTCACTGCCACCGTGTAAGTACCTCCAGCTAGTGCTACACGTACTAAGCCGTTGAACAGCCCTACAACTGCCTAGACTGATTTATCCGCTAGATATTCCCGGACAGTAGCTTTAGAGCCGATTTTGGCGGCTTTGGGAATGAGACGTGAGACAATTAACTTGGTCTTTGCTTTCGAGTGAAAAACTGAAGGGAGAGTTGTCGGAGCCAATGCGAAAGTCAGAAGATTAAGTCCTGAGTGGACGTCCTCGACAATGATGGCTGTCGATCGCGGGTCCCAAATCTGGTGATTTCGTCCGGACTTTGTCGGGGGCGGCGTTGATTCCCTCGGTCACCGATTTGGGACCGCCCAACTATCTGAACCAGAGCGGTGTGTTGCCTTTATGCCGGTTGGTTCAGCCTATCACTGGGCAGGAGCATAGTAACCCGTGCGGGCGTACACCTGGAGCGGCGGCAGACCCTTTGGAGGAGTCAGCTTGACCTTTACGCGCCGCCAACGGCCATCGCGGACGAGGTTTGATGGCTTGTATCCAACTACGTACTGGCTCCGCAGCTCGATCGAGATCTTCTCCACAATGTCTGGCAACTCGTTCGGGTCCTCGACGCTGAACATGCGGCCGCCCGAAACCCGTGAGAGCTCAGCCAGCAGTTCCGGACCGTTGGCTTCTTCTGTCGTCCGTGCGCGAGAAGCTAGAGGCTCGAAGATCCCCACAGCGTACAATTGAACGTCAGCTTCTTTCACCGCTTGCTTGATGTCCTTGTCCGCGTACCGGCTGTAGTTATCTCCGCCGTCTGAGATGACCAGCAAGGCCTTCCGGTTCGTGGAGGCCTTCTTCATTTCATTGAGTCCCAAGTAGATGGCGTCGAGCAACGCCGTCCTACCTCCCGCCTTCACACCGAGCAGACTGTTTTCGAGATCCTCGAATTTCGAGGTGAAGCCGGAAACCAGCTTGAACCTCTCGTTGAAGTTGATGAGCAGGAATTCGTCCTGGGGATTCGAGGTCTTGAAGAATTGCGCGACGGCTTCCTTGGACTTCTGGATCTTGGCCGCCATCGAGCCGCTCGAATCGAAGATCACACCAACCGAGACGGGTGTGTCCTCGGTCGAGAACGACACAACCTCCTGTTCGACCTTCTCGTCGAACACCCGGAAGTTATCCCGGTCAAGGCCGGTGATAACCCTTTCGTAGAGGTCGGTAACCGTCACGTTCAGGAGCACCAGGTTGACATCAACCTGGATAGGAGCGGTGTGGATGGGCGGTTTCCGAACGCTGATCTCGGAGCCTGCTTCCTGGTTTGACGACCCCTGTGGGCGGGCGATGACCGCCCGCTGAAGGCCAGCGATGAGAACCAACAGGGCGGCCGTTAATCCGCCAAACCGTAATCGACCGATGAGCCACATAGAGTTGAAACCCGTCTCCCAAAATGTAACGGGTCAGCGGATACCGCTTCGACAGGCCTGCCCGCTGGACCGATGTTAGTGGGTCAAAATGCCGGGCTCCAGACCGCCCATCTCGCGCGTTCGTGCGCGGTCTCTTGAGGCAGGGCTTCTCTTTAGGCCGCACTCTGAGTTCTCCTCCGCGCGCTTCGCGGAAGATGTTTTTCGACCGCGCCGGCGGAGCCATTCGCGGAGTTTGCGTCGCGCCTTGTGTAACTGTGATTTGGAATTGCCAACGGACCAGTTCTTCATTCGAGCTATTTCGTGGTGCTCGTATCCTTCCAGGTCGTGCAAGATGAATGCGGCTCGATAACCTGGAGGTAGGTCAGCAATTGCCCGGTTCAGATTGATACGATCGATGGCTCCTATCAGTCGCTGGTCATCATGGCGATACTCGCGAGCGACCGGCTCTGCCTGTGAAGTACCAACGTCGTCCATGGACAATAACGCAGGGCGCTTTTTCCTGAGGCGCATGAGGACCTCATTAAAGGTCAACCGATAGAGCCAACTGGAGAAGGCGGCGTACCCGCGAAAGGTTGTGATCCTTCTAAAGGCGCGCAGGAAAGCTTCTTGAGTCATGTCCTCTGCGTCAGCGGGGCTGTGGGTCATGCGCAGACAGAGGGCGTAAACGGCGCGGTGGTGTGCCTCGAAGAGGGAGGCAAACGCGGCCTCCTCTCCCCGCTGAGCCCGCGCGACAAGGTCCGCATCGGAGGCACGGGCCAGAGTGGTTGGTACTTCTGAGGATTCTCTTGGTCTCATTTCGCTTCCCCCGGTTCAGCCAGTCCGCTTCGCTTTGCTGCACTACTCGCCGTAGACGTGTTGGAGCACTCCATCCTCGGTTCCCAGCGCCCTAATTGTTGTTGGTTGGCAGCCCCAATAGTTGTTTCAGCGCGCTATCCATAAAAAGCGTCTCGCGAAGCTTTTGCGTACAGTCCCGGCAGCACGACGATAGGCGGCAGAGTACTTCGCAGTGGCATTCGAAATACTGCTTACATATCCTGCATTCGTGCCAGTGGCCCATGGTGTGTCGCCTCTTGCTCAGCAGGGGTGGCTCGTGGTCTCGTGTCAATTCTCCTAGCGCCCTGCGATTTCCTATACCTTTTTGCCGGACGAAATATTCCCAGGACGCGCCCTTACTTCCGTAGCATTTGGGTGACAGGACCGACTACTGCGGGTGCTCGCCACTTCGACTCGACAAAGTCGATCGACTTTACGCAAAAAATGAAGCCACGTATGCGTACGAGGTTTGGAGCTTGCTCTAATGGCGTCCACTCGCGTCCCTGGAAAGTCGCGGTTTCATGATGGATGAGCAACCGGCCGTATTTGGCTGCGTCCTTAGGACGATAAGGAAAATCCAAGGTCACGGCCTCATTCAAGTCGAAGGTCGGAGTTCGTTCCTCTTTCCCCACCTGCCGGAGAGTGAGGGCCACGCGGTGCATCGGCATCCAGCCAATCAGTTCGCCGGTTTTGGGCTCCCAAGCGCGAACCACCATGAGCAACCCGGTCGGCAGGTCGCTTGCAGCCGCCTCCTGAGCAGCGCTCGTCCTGGCCAAGGTCGCTAACCCCGCCGCTATCAGCGCCAGGGGAAGAGCAAACACCGCCATGGTCCTCGTCGTTTTCTTTGTGACTTCCCTCAACTGTCTCATCGCTCTGCCTCCAGCGAGAGGTGCTTCGTGGCACATCTGCTTAGCTGCTTGCGCGCCCGTGCCAAACGGGACATCACGGTCCCGATTGGAATGCCCGCGACGCCGGCGATCTCCTTGTACGACAGGCCTTCCAACTCCCGCAGGATCAGCACTTCGCGGAACTCCAGGGCCAGTTCCTGCAGGGCCTTCTTGATCAGCTCGCCCCCTGCGTTTCGCAGCAGTAGTGTTTCCGGATTGGACGCCTCCTCCTCAGGGTTGTGCACTTCCTCATTGAAAGGGGTGGTGAGCTCATTCGAGCGGTTCTGCTGCAGCCAGGTATAACAGGTATTACGCACAATGGTCAGCAGCCAGGCGCGTCCGTCGCCGCCGCGAAAACCGCCAAACGATTTCAAGGCCCGCAAATACGCTTCTTGGACTAGATCCTCCGCATCCTGGACGGTTCCGGTTAGCCAGCGGGCCAAATTGTACGCCGCACTCAGATGCGGCAAGAGCAGACGCTCAAACGATGCAAGTCCGCTTTCTTCTGCTGCAGATGGTTCTCTTTGCGACGTGGTAACCATCATGGGTCTGCTCTCCTCAGCGATGACTCCCGCGAAGGGGTCCCCGTCGCCCGCTTGAGCTTGCGCCACCAAGGCGGCTTCGGTTTCCACATGCGTCAGCACAGTCTGTCTCTCTTGGTTTCCGATGAATCTGTTCCAACGGATTGATCGAGCCCCAAGGTGTCGGCACAGGACGCCACACCTTTGAGTTGCTCAGTTACAAACGGCGACGGGCTCAGGAGAGTAACGCAGCGACCTCTCAGTTCCTTGAGGAGTTCGATCCCGGCAGGGTCGACGAATGAAACGTCCGCCAAATCGAGGGTCAACCGCATCCCGTCGCCAAGACCTTGCAGATCGCAGGATGTCCGAAGCTCCTCGACCCAACGGCCCGCCACCCGACCTTCCACACGAAGTCTTACGGCCTTGCTCGATGACTCGACAACCGTTATCCTTAGCATTCCGCTCCGCCTATCTGGCTCCCGCCGTCATAGGAAGCAGTTGGCATGCCAGCCACAAGACCGGATTGCGGTCGGAAGACTTTGCAGAAAACCGAAGGGATCTACAAAGGGCGTCGCGTCGGTTTCCAACGGGACGGTCTGAGGACTCACTGCCAAAGCCAATCAACAACTTGCGAGGATTTGGGTTCACTGTCTTGCCCTTGAAGTGCGGAGCAGAATGCGACGCCGACTCCCCCTTTCCTTAATAACGCGATCAGCAACGCGACGCGGCACTTCACCACATTTGGTAGGCGCAGGTGAGGGCTAATGGAGGGAACTACGACGGGCGGTGGCGAGAGCGCTTGATGCCTAGCTTATCCATTCGGTGGCGGAGGGTGTTGGCGTGGAGATTCAGGATTCTCGCTGCACCCTTAGGCCCCTCAATCACTCCATTTGTCTGCTGAAGGGCGGCAAGGATATGGCTTCGCTCCATTTCTTCCAGTGTGGGCAGTCTCGAGGATGTCGGGTCGGCGGGCACAGTCTCTTGAGCGGTAATCTCGGGGGCATCCAGGCGGCTTGAGGAGACCGCAATCGGCACAAGATCCTGGTCCAATCGGAGCGTCGGACCCGCTGATAAGACGACGGCTCGTTCCATGATGTTCTGGAGCTCGCGGACGTTCCCAGGCCATGGGTAGCTTATCAGCCTGTCCATGGACCCCTGTGAAACGCTTTCGACCTTCTTCCCGAACCGCTGAGAGAACCGCGATACGCAGAGCGCCACAAGCTGGGGAATGTCGGAGCGACGTTCTCGCAGGGGTGGTAGTTCGAGAGGAAAGACGTTGAGGCGGTAGAAGAGGTCGGAACGGAAGCGGCCCGCCTCGACTGCCTCCCGCAGGTTGCGGTTCGTGGCGGCAATCACCCGCACATCCACGTGCAGAGGACGGCTACTGCCCACCGGCTCAAACTCGTGTTCCTGCAAAACGCGCAGCAGCTTCACCTGGGTCTCCAAGGGCAGTTCCCCGATTTCGTCGAGGAAGATGGTGCCGCCGTCCGCGAGCTCGAAGCGCCCAATCCGGCGCTCGATGGCGCCGGTGAAGGCCCCTTTGAGGTGGCCGAAGAGTTCACTCTCCACCAGACCGGCGGAGATGGCGCTGCAGTTCACCCTGACCAGGGCGCGATCCTTGCGCGCGCTGCGGTCGTGGATGGCCCGTGCGATCAGTTCCTTCCCCGTCCCCGTCTCTCCGGAGATGAGCACGGTAGAGTCTGTTGGGGCGACTTGTTCCACCTTGCGGAGCACGGCCAGAAGGGCAGGGCTGTTGCCGACGATCTCGTCGAAGTTGTGCTCAGCGCGGATCTCCTCCTGGAGGTAGACATTCTCTTTCTCCAGTCTGGCCTTCAATGCGGCGATTTCTTCGTAGGCTTTCATGTTAGCGATCGCCAGCGCCAACTGGGCCGCCACTTCCTGCAAGAACTGCGCGTCCCCTTCCGAATACTGGTTCTGTTTACGGCTCACCACGCTAAGGGTGCCGATGCTCTTTCCCTGCAGGACTAGCGGGACTACACAGAGTGAGCGAAGGCCTTCAGCGTAAAGCCGCGCCTCGTTTTCGAATACCTGCCCTTCTTCGAGATTGCGGCGTAGCAGCGGTTGCTGATGATCGCAGGCCCAGCCGCCAGGCGTTTCGGAGCGACGGACCTCCAGCCCAGGCTGAAAGTAGGCGGACTGCACAGACCCCTCGACGGCTAGGAAGCGGATAGTGTCTGTCTCGGGCTTGTAGAGTGCGATGGCACAGCGGTCGAAGGGGATGAGCGGGCGCATCGTCTCCGAAATGGATCGGAGGAGTGCTTCCTCGGTGAGGTTCTGAACGACCGCATTGTTAGTAACGAGAAGAGTGTGCAGGCGTTCGGCCGTACGTTTCACTTTTTCGCTGAGCACGCGAATTTCCTCGTACGCGTGCATGTTCGCCGCGGCCAGTGCCACTTGACCGGCTACTTCACACAGGAACTCCGCATCGCTTTCGGAGTACTGATTTGCCCTGTCGCTTCCGATGCCGAGCGTGCCGATACTCTTTCCCTCCAGAATCAACGGAGCAATGCAAAACGATCGCAAGCCCGTACCCAAGAGCCGCCGCTCGATGGGATACTGCCATTCGGCCTCGAGATCGCGGCGAAGGAGAGGCTGCTGGTGGTCGAACACCCAACCATGATGACTGTCGTTGCGGTTCATCTCTGTTCCGACCCCGAAATAGTCCAAGCCCCAGTCCCTTTCCAGAGCGATGATGCGCAGGGTGTCCCGGTCCGGTTGGTAAAGCGTGAGGGAAGCCCTGTCCACCGGTAGGACGCCTCGCAGTGCCTCGCAGATAGCGTGGTGGAGTGCGTCTTTGGTGAGATTCGTAATGATGGCGTTGTTGATCTCAAGGAGACTGCGCTGCCGCCGTTCGCTCTTCCGCAGCGCCTCTTCCGCCCTTTTCCACTCTGTGATGTCCTCGGAGAGCGCCATGATGAATTTCGGCACGCTCTCGCTGCCCGGTACCAGAGAAACGTTGTTCCTCACCCAGATCAAGCTGCCATCCTTGCGCCGATACTGCTTTTCAACCTGAAACTGTTCCCGTTTTCCCTCCAACAGTTCGATGGCGAGTGACCAGTTGGCTTCGCGGTAGTCCTCCTGGGTGATGTCGAGAAAAGAGAGAGCGCGGAGTTCCTCCTCCGTGTAACCCACCATCTTCTGGTAAATGGGATTCGTGGCCAGGAAGCAGCCGTTGAGGTCAGTCAGCGCCACGCCGATGGCTGAGTTCTCAAAGACGGACCGCCACCGCTCTTCGCTCCGCGCGACGTGCCGGTGCGCCTCACGCAAAGTTCCTTCCGCTAGCTTACGGTCCGTGACGTCGCGTGAGAGAGCGAGCAGGCGTTCTGGTTTACCTTCTGCGTCGCGAATTGGGCTGACCACGACATCCCACCACCTGGGCTGTTTTGTAGCCCTGGTGGGGAAATAGCCGATGAAGCGACCGGTGCCGCCGTTCCGAGCCGCCTCCACGGCAGCTTGCGCGGCTGCCCGGTCCTCGCCTTCCCAGAACTCGATCCAGGAGCGGTTCACGAGTGGGCCCAGGTCGCAGATTTCGAGCGCTTGCATGCCTCCTTCATTCATAGACAGCAGATGGCCCTCCAGGTCAAGCACCTTGATGCAGTCCTGACTGGAGGCGATCAGGCGGCTATTGAGCTCCTCTTCCGCCCGCCTGCTCTCCGTGATGTCTTCGGAAAGCTCCATGATAGCCCGAGGGTCGATCTCGAAGGCTCCAAGCCGAAAGGCCGAACGGCCACCAGATCTTGGCTCATTGTCTGCCTCCTCGATGAAACTGTCAACCTTACCCAGTCACCATCAGCATGGTCACCGTGTCCCGAAAACCAAACTTGATTGAACAACCCGCTCCGCCGCTCCCTCCTCTTCAAGCCCGCCAGCGGCAATCACGCCTAGACAGACTGGCACAAGGAAACCTAGGTTAGCTAGCTAAGCTAGCAGCCCTTGCTTTAGCGTCGGTGGCGAGGTCTTGCATTCCCCGGCCCGCAAGCCCAAACTGGGACTCGTGGGAGCGCTGCGAGAAACGAAGAGGAGAAGTGTCGTCCGCCTTCTTTACCGGCTTATGTGTTGTTGGCCGGCGCCCCGATCGAAATAGTTTGTCTGGGGAGTTGCCTCATCGCAAAGAAACGAGAACAGCGTGCCTGAAGGGGATCAGGTTCACCGGACGGCGCTGATTGCGGCCGCGAACGCCTGCATGTTCGTCTTCGGCTTATTGCTACTCCTAATGGGGTCGCTGCTGCCCTCGCTCCAGGTGAATTACACTCAGGCCGGCCACCTGGGCTCGTTTCCGCTGGCTGGAATTCTTGTGGCGACGATACTCGTGGGTCCCATCCTGGACATGTTCGGAGCAAGCCCCGTCCTGGCCATAGCGCTGGCGCCGATTGCAGTGCCTCTGGCAGTGATACTGTCGCTCGACAGCTATCCGGGGCTTGCTGGGGCGGCCCTGACCTTGGGCCTGGGGTGGAGGACTGCTCAACACTGCTACCAATGCGCTGGTTTCAGACTTGAATCCGTCCGACCGAGCCGCCGCGCTGAACCTGCTGGGTCTTTCTCTCAGCCTCGGGGCCATTTCAGTGCCGCTGTTGTTATCCCTTGGCGACCGCTTACCCTCCTCAGTTGCGCTCCGTCTACTCGCAGTTGGAATTGCAGTGATCCTGCTCCTGGTTCTACTCTTGCGCTTTCCACCTGCGAAACGGCCGGGAACCCCCGTCAATAAGCTGCTTCGGGCATTGAATCAAGGGCCGCTCTGGCTTTTTGGCGTGCTGCTTTTTTTTGAGTCTGCCAGCGAAAACTGCATGTTTGTGTGGTCGAGCAAGATTGTTGCCGACGTTTTGCGGACAGGCCCACACCGGGCCAACTTGGCACTGGTGGCGTTGAGTGCCGCCCATGGAATCGGTCGCTGGATTGCCGCTTTCGGGTTACGCGGGGTTGATGGGCGCACCGTCATCAGGCTCTCAACCGCAGCGACCGTAGCCGGTGCCCTGGTCATTCATGTTAGCAGGGAATTCCCATACATGGTGATAGGCATCGTTGTGATCGGCCTGGGTTTCTCCGCGATCTTCCCCACCGCACTTGGGCTCGCAGGAGATCGTTTTCCTGGTGAAACCGGTACCGTGTTTGGCGCCCTCATGACAGTTGCCGCCGTCGGGGGCATGGTCGGTCCCACGGCAGGCGCATGGCTTGGAGACAAAGGGCCTTTGAGGGTGCTCTGGATTCCGGTTGGAGCTGCGACCGCGATAGCTGCCCTCACATTGGCGGCTCCCCTCCAAAAAGAGTGATTATTGAGACCCGCACAACGGTGATAGTGGACCTGTGTGAAGACCAGATTAACTCAGCCTGGGTCGGCGTCAGGCTGTTGGTTACGATCCGCACGATGCCGAAAGTTTAGCCGAAACTTCCTTGCGAGTTTGGTCGCGCCACGAAAATTCGCGATAGTGCGCGCCCACCCAACACGATCTTACCGCTGGATTGGATTACGATCGCCCGTATGTCGAAGTTCTGGCCGGGCCGTCGTATCTCTGTTGGGGGGTTGCCGACCAGCGACTCAGTCGCGCCGACGAAGCACGGGAGGCTGATCGTCACCCTGATCCTTGCCCTGGCCGCTGGCCTTCGCCCGGGTACTCGTGTCGGCCGCCTCGTGCTTCCGGAGGGTTGGCCCGACCTTCTCCGGCTTTTGCCGAGGGCTGATTGCGGCTCGCAGTCGCCCTTTGATATCGTCAAATTCCGACGTTGACACGAGATATTGGTCCCGCTGGGGAAGGATTTCCATGATTTCTTTTTGTGACTTCAGGATACGATCCGGCGTCGGAGGGTGGTCCTGAAAAACCTTTGGGACGCTGCCTGGAGAGCGGCGCTCTTCCTCGAGTACTCTCCCGAAAAAGGCCACGTAGGAATTCGGGTCGTAACCCGCCTTGTACATATACTGGAGGCCAAGAAAATCGGCCTCCGCCTCAGCGCTGCGGCTGAACTTGAGAAAGGTCAGTGGTACGCCGAAGTTCAATGCCTGCGAGACGCCCAGATAAACCGGATAGGACAGGGGGGTGAAGAGGAGCGGCAGCGTGGCGTACTGAAGTAAGGTCGCCCGGGTTACCTGGGAGGCCCAATGGCGAGCCGCAGCGTGAGCGATTTCGTGCGCCATAACACCTGCAAGCTGGTCTTCTTCATCGGCTGCCAACAGCAGCCCGCTATTGACATAAAGGAAGCCGCCTGGGAGGGTAAAGGCGTTGATCGTCGGGTCGTCGATCACCTTCACCGTCAGAGGTATCGTCAAGTCTGAGTTGCGGGCCAGGTTCTGAGCGACACGACTCACATATTCAGTGATGACGGGGTCCTTGATTAACGTCGCGGAACGGTCAACCTCCTCCGCAAACTGTTTGCCGATGGCGATTTCCTTTTCCTGGGAAACGATGCTGCGATGTGCAACCTTGCGGCTACCGATTTCATTGACGTCGGTCTTGCTGCTCGCCCCCCTCATACTGACAGGTACAGTGGCCGCGAGAATTAGCGCAGTCAGCGGTAATGCTCGGGAACGCGATGTCTTCATACGATCCAACTCCTTTAACGCCTTCAACTACTCAGACCGTCCCCATCAGGCAAATATTCCCGGGGTTGTTCATCGAAGGCGGGGAACAACACGAGCACAAAGTCGTCTTGCCGTATTGAGGTGAGCACGGACACTCGTACTTGACTATCCGCAGCTATCCATTGCAATGTGCCGTGGTACCGTTTCGAAACAGCCCTTTTCACCCACCTCACCCGGCTTATGAAGCTCGCGCGCTGAGTCACCCACAATGATGAAGAACAGATGCGACCCCAGCCCAGACCGCAGTTTCTGACGAAGCGCTCCTACTGACCGGTAAGACTCCGCGACTGGCTCGCCTTAGCCACCGAGCCACTTCATCGCTCCCTCAACTACGGAGGGTGTCGCAGCAACGTGAGAAGTTCCTATTCCAGCAAAGTAGAAAGTTCCTGTTGGGAACCGTCAAACTGGCGGGATGAGAAAACAGGAGATGCTGGTGATGAGCACGCGAGACCGGGACCGGTTGAAAGTGTTGCATGC
>DASZAI010000069.1:0-38210 GCA_035945295.1 Terriglobia bacterium
GCATGCAACACTTTCAACCGGTCCCGGTCTCGCGTGCTCATCACCAGCATCTCCTGTTTTCTCATCCCGCCAGTTTGACGGTTCCCAACAGGAACTTTCTACTTTGCTGGAATAGGAACTTCTCACGTTGCTGCGACACCCAGAGGAGCGAGTTGGCCGGCGCGAGAGCTGAGTGATACAATGCCTCGCGCGTTTGCCGGGGGGACAACTAATGCCGCTAGCGTCCGGAAGCAAACTGGGACCCTACGAAATTCTCGCACCACTCGGCGCGGGCGGGATGGGCGAGGTCTACCGCGCCCGCGATACGCGCCTTGACCGCGCGGTGGCCATCAAAATCTTGCCCCCGCGGCTTTCCGGTGACCCGGTCACTCGCGAGCGCTTCGAGCGCGAAGCGAGAACGATCTCCAGTCTCAATCATTCACACATCTGCACGGTTTACGACGTCGGCCACCAGAATGAGATCGATTTTCTGGTGATGGAGTATCTGGAAGGCGAGACCTTGGCCGCGCGCCTCGAGCGCGGACCTCTGCCCTCCGACCAACTCCTGCGGATCGCGATCGAGCTCGCTGACGCGCTCGAGAAAGCGCACCAACAGGGCTTGATTCACCGCGATCTGAAGCCCGGCAACATCATGCTGACCAAGGCCGGGTCGAAGCTTCTGGACTTCGGCCTGGCAAAACCCATGCCACGGTCCGAGGCTGCCCTGACCACGATGGCGACGGCGGCCAAGCCCCTCACGACGGAAGGCGCAATCGTCGGGACGTTCCTCTACATGGCCCCGGAGCTGTTCGAAGGCAAGGAAGCCGACGTCCGCTCGGACCTGTTTGCTTTCGGCGCCGTGCTGTACGAGATGGCCACGGGCAAGCGGGCGTTTGAAGGGAAGACCAGCGCCAGCGTGATTGCGGCGATTCTGGAGCGCGAGCCGGCGCCGATTACCTCGCTCCAGCCCATGACGCCGCCGGCGCTCGAGCGAGTCATCAAGACCTGCCTGGCGAAGGATCCCGAGGAACGCTTCCAGTCGGCCCACGATTTGAAGCTGCAGCTTCAATGGATCGCCGAGGCTGGTTCGCAGGCGGGCGTGCCCGCGCCGGTCGTGGCCCGAAGGAAGAATCGCGAGCGTGTCGCGTGGGCTGTCGCCGGAGCGCTCGCCGTTCTCGCGGCGTTGCTCGCGGTGGGCTTCGTCCTGCGCGCGCCGCAGCCGCAATCGCTGATCCGCGCCTCGATCGGCCTTCCTCCACAGACCACAGCGCCGCCCCTCGGCTTTTTCTCGATCTCCCCGGATGGACGGCGTCTGGCCTTCGTTGCGGCTCCCGTCGGCGGGCAGTTGCAGCTTTGGGTGCGCCCCCTCGATTCACTCGCCGCTCAATCCCTCGCCGGAACCGAGCAGGCGACGTATCCCTTCTGGTCGCCGGACAGCCGGTATATTGGGTTTTTCGCGGAAGGAAAGCTGAGGAAGATTGACCCCTCGGGTGGGCCTGCCCAAACGATTTGCGACGCCCCGGATGGCCGCGGCGGCACGTGGAGCCGCGATGGCGTCATTGCCTTTGCGCCCGGCGTATTCACAGGGATTTCCAGGGTTTCGGCCATTGGCGGGACGCCGGTACAACTGACTTCTCCGGGGACTCCGGGAACCTCCGACCGCTTCCCAAGCTTCCTGCCCGACGGCAAGCATCTTTTGTACCTGTCCCTGGCCGGCTCGGGGAAAAAGGACCTCGTTAACGTGGCGTCGCTGGAATCGAAAGAGGTCACGACCGTTGCCGAGATCAGCAGCAGCGCTATTTACGATTCCTCCGGTTACCTGCTCTATCAACGCGATGGGAATCTGGTGGCGCAACATTTCGACACGGGGAAATTGGCCCTGAGCGGCGACGCTTTCCCGGTGGTCGAGCAGATTCAGTTCGATACAGACCGCGGAAACGCTTTCTTCTCCATTTCCTCCGGCGGCATGCTGGTTTACCAGGCCGGCGGGGCCGGCAACAAGGCGCAACTGACGTGGTTTGACCGCGAAGGCAAGCAACTCGGAACATTGGGCGGGCCCGCACAGCGTGCACAAGTTGCGCGTTCCGCGCTCTCTCCCGACGGGAAGCGCGTGGTCGCAGGCATCAGCGGCGCCACCGGAAAAGACAGCCTTTGGATGCTCGATGTGGCACGCGGAATTTCGAGCCGCTTTACTTTCACTGATTCCTCCGATGGCTGGTCGGTCTGGTCTCCGGACGGTAAAGAAGTAGCCTACTCTAGCAACCGTGCAGGCCGTTTGGAGATTTACCTCAAGCCCGCGAGCGGCGTGGAGAGCGAGCAGCCCATCGTAACTGGAGAGGGCGAGAGTATGCCCACCGACTGGTCGCGCGACGGCCGCTTCATTGCTTATCAAACGCAGAGCCGCTCCACCAAGAAATTCGATATCTGGATCCTGCCCATGGCCGGAGATCGCAAGCCCTTTCCATTTGTTGCCACCGAAGCCGATGAAACAGCCGGAACGTTCTCGCCGGACGGCCGCTGGTTTGCCTTCGCGTCCGATGAATCCGGACGCAGCGAAGTTTACGTGGTCCCGTTTCCGGGGCGCGGCGGCAAATGGCAGGTGTCGAGCTCCGGTGGGGATTGGCCGGTGTGGGTCGCAAGCGGCGCTGAGCTCGATTATGTCACGCCGGACCACAAGTGGATGGCCGTCGAAGTGAACGGCAAAGGAAGCGATTTTTCCATCGGCGCGACCCAAACCCTCTTTGGCGGAAAGCCGCTTCCCGGCGCTGTGCCGCTAGGTTTGGCCGAAACTCCGGACGGGAAGAAACTGCTCATGCCGGTGGAGGAAGAAGGCGCTTCTGTCCCGTTTACCCTCGTCACGAACTGGAAGGCGGATCTCAAGAAGTAACGCGCCCCGAGGTCAGACAAATTGTCACTCGCAACGCAGCGCCACCATGGGATCCACTTTCGTCGCGCGGCGTGCCGGGATGTAGCATGAAGCGAGCGCGACAAGCATCACCACGACGGGCCCACCGATCAAAATGAGTCCGCTGCGGACGTGGAAGCCGGTGAAGCTCGCGGCAAACAGCCGTGGCAGAGCCAGCGAAATCAGGAACCCGATGCCGGTGCCGGTCGCGACCCAAACCATGGCGTTGCGGAGGACCAGCCGAACGATTTCACCGCGGCCGGCGCCGAGCGCCATGCGAACACCGAATTCCTGCGTGCGCTGACCCACCAGATAGGCGAGCAACCCGTAAATGCCGACCGCCGCCATCAGCAGCGCGATGCCCGCAAAGGTGCCCATGAGTTCGGCCATCACGTCGTCGCCTTGTCCGGAGTCTTGAATCACCCGCTCCATGGTCCGCAGATTGGTGACGGCTTGGTCCTTATCCACAGCGAAGACGGCGCGGCGAAGAGCGGCGGAAACCATTGCCGGATCGCCACGAGTCCGAACCATGATCTTCACAGTGTCGGAAGGCTGAGCCAACAAGGGCTCGAAAATGTGCGGTCGCGGCGCGGCCTGCCCTGGAAACTCGTTGATGCTTGCCGCCACGCCCACGATCTCACTCCCGGGGCCGGTCTGGCCTCCGTGGTTGATCTTGATGTGGCGGCCCAGAGGATTCGCCTTGGGAAAGTACTTGCGGACGAAGGCTTCGTTCACGATGACCACCGGCGCGGAGCTGGCGTTATCGGACTGCGTGAATTCGCGCCCTTCGAGCAGCGGAATCTGCGCCGTGTGAAAATAATTCGGGCTGATCAGAAAATGCCCTGCTGACGGCAGCTCGATTGGCGCTGCGGTCGGCTGGCCTTCAATCGCAAACGAAGCGGAGCCCGGAAACTCGAAGGGGAGATCGGTAGTGAGGGCAGCCGACCGCACTTCGGGCTCGGTCGCGAGTTGGCGCAGCACATTTTGGAAGAAGGCGGTCTGGCGCGCCGGGTCCTTGTACGTGGCGCCACTCAGCGAAACAGACGCGGTGAGGGTATTGCGGGGGTTGAAGCCGGGGGCGTTCCGCAGATCGTCGATGAAACTTCTGACGAACAGGCCCGCGCCTACCAGAAGAATCAGGGAGAGAGCGAGTTCACCGGTCACCAGCAGATTTTGTAATCGACGACGCTCACGCCCGGCGCTGGTGGTGCGCGAATTTTCTTTAAGTCCGGCAGCCGGCCCCGAGCGCGAGAGCTGGAGCGCCGGCGCCGTACCGAAGACCATCGCTGCCAGAACCGAGATTGCCAGGGTGAGGAGTAAAACCGACTTATCAACATAAATTTCCCGGGCCACAAAACATGCGTATTCGTTCCAATTCAGTTGGGGGCGGAGCACGCGAAGCCCCAAGACGCTAATGGCCAACCCCATCCCAGCGCCTGCGAGCGACAGCAGCACGCACTCCGAAAGAAGTTGCCGAGCGAGGCGCAAGCGTCCCGCGCCCAAAGCGGCGCGAATCCCAAATTCGCGCTGCCGCGCCGTGTTGCGCGCCAGCAGCAGATTGGCGAGGTTGGCGCAGGCGATGAGCAGCACGAAAATCACCGCGCCCATCAAAACGGTCATGGCTGGACGCGTGTTGGACGTATCGGCCATGTACTTCCCGAGCGTCAGAACGTTGGCGCCCCAGCCCTTGTTGCTATCCGGATGGTCCGTGGCGAGGCGGCTGGCAATGGCGGCCAGCTCGGCTTGCGCCTGAGCTCGGCTGACGCCCGGCTTCAGCCGCGCAAATACGTTGAGGAGCCAGTGGTTCTTGCGCCCCTCGGAGCCAAGCTGCTCCGGCTTGAAATCGAGGGGAATCCAAAGCTGGGCGGGGAAGATCCAGATTCGAAACCGGCTCGGCTCGATTCCGATGACGGTATAGTTCTGGCCATCGACCTTGACGGTGCGGCCGATGGCCGCCGGATCGCCGCCGAAACGCTGCTGCCACAGATCCTCCCTGATGATTGCTACCTTCGCGTGGCCCGGCTGGTCTTCGCCAGGCGCAAAATCTCGTCCACGAATAGGGGCGACGCCCAGGACTTGAAAATAATTGGCCGACACCTGCCCGCCGGGCACGCGCTCCGCCTCGCCGCTGCCGCTCAACGTGAAACTGTCGAAGGAGGCCGCGGCCATGCCGGAATACGAATTCGCCTGCCGGCGCCAGTCGAGAAAATCGGGCGCGGAGACCGGAGCCATGTCCGGCATCCAACCGCCCTTCGGATTGGTACCGCACAGCATCATGACGCGATCCGGGTCTGCGACGGGCGGTCTGCGGAGCAAAAAGCCCTGGACAAAGCTGAAGACGGTCGTGTTCACTCCGATCCCCAAGCCGAGCGTGATGACTGCGACGGCGGTGAAGCCGGGATTTTTGGCGAGCATCCGCAGGCCGTAGCGGACATCTTGCAGAAGCGTTTCAAGCCACTTCCATCCCCACATATCGCGGCTCTCCTCTCGCAGTACCAGGTCGTTGCCGAAGCGTCGTTGCGCGGCGTAGCGAGCCTCTTTGGGTGAAAAGCCGCGCTCGACCTGTTCCTGCTCGCGCAACTCCCGGTGCAAGCGCATCTCTTCGGCCAGGTCGCGGTCAAAATGCCCTTGGCGCAGGAGCATCAGAATTCGTCGTCCGAGTTGAACCAACCATTCCATGGCAACTACCGAAATCGTTTTTCAATCGCTCGATCACTCAATAGCCCGCATCACCTCACGCCGTCTCAATGGCCCGCGTGATAGCCTGCACGACCCGCTCGAACTGGGAGACTTCGACCTCGAGTTGCTTGCGGCCCAGCGGCGTCAGGCGGTAGTAGCGCGCCCGGCGATTTCCGGCCGTTGCACCCCATTTCGCTTTGACCCAGCCTTTGACGAGCATGCGCTGCAGTGCAGGGTACAGCGAGCCCTCCTCGACCTGCAGAACGTCGTTCGAAACCTGCTCGATCCAGCTCGCGATCTCATAGCCGTGAAGTTCGCCGCCCCGAGCCAGCGCTTTGAGAATCAGAAGATAGAGCGTTCCCGGAGGGATTTCGTCCTGGTGCATCCGCCAGCCTCCTTGACATAGTTAGACTATGCTAGCGTTAAACGTTAGCACCGGCAAGAGGTTTTACAATTTCTGTTTTTGGTCCTTGAAATTGTTCGCGCACGGTCATTTGTCGGCACAGGACAGTGACCCGGCTGCGCAGGGCGGACACCGAACCTCGACTACCCGGTTTACACATCCCGAGTCCTTTGTGACGAACATCACAGTGACTTGTGACCAAAGTCACTGGTTTCCGATCTGCTTCCTCCTATCCTTGGGGATGAAAGCGTTTTTGACTCCGGGTCCGGCGGACCTCATGCCCTGGGAGGACTATATGGCGAAAGACGATCGCGACGTTCTGGAAGTCTTAAAGGCCGAGTTGGATTTTGTCGAGAAGGGAGGCTACGGGCGGTCGGTGCGGACGCCCTGGAAGCCCACGGAGATCTTCCGTGATTCGCCCGCCTGCATCAACTTCGACGATCCCAAGCTGACGCGGCCCTGCGAAGACTGCCTGCTGATGGAATTCGTGCCGCCCGACAAGCGCGGCGAGCAGCTCCCCTGCCATCGCATTCCGCTCAACGAGCGAGGAGAGACGGTCGAGAGCCTCGCGGCCCAACAGAAGCAGCCCGACCTCGAGGAAGCGGTGACGGTCTGGCTGCGCGAGGCGATCGGCCGCATCGAGGAGGCGCGCGCCGCAACGCACTCGACGGAGGGAGGCTCGTGGTGGCAGGCGCCGCCGAGCGAGAGTGGGCGCAAACGCGTGCTCGTGGTCGATGACGACGAGCGCGTACTGATCGCCCTCGAGGCTCTGCTCGAAACCGAAGGCTACGATACCACCACCGCCTGGAGCGGACGCGAAGCACTGCGTCTGCTGCGCTCGGGCGGCTTCGACCTTGTCCTGCTCGACGATTTTCTGGGCGACGTGACGAGCGAAGAAATCCTGCGTCAACTGATGAAGGTGTCCGCCCGGATTCCGGTCCTGGTCATGCAGACGGCCGGGCTGAGCGACGATGCCGCCGCACGCTACGCGCGGCTGGGCGCGCACTATTTCGTCAGCAAGGGTCAGCCGGAAGAGGTCGCCTCCGTGGTGCGCGATTATCTGACGCACTCGAAAGCGCTCCCCACCTACGCCTGATCCCGCGCCGGAGAAGGATCTCCATTCTCAGCTCGGAGGCTCGACGCCAAAGGGGGTGACCGATGCCTGCTGGACGGACTTCGCTGTGGATCGTCACGCTGCTCTGTACGCTGGTTTTCCTGGCGATGACCGTCGACACGCTGCGCAAGATGCCGGCGCGCACCCACTCGGATCAGCTCTCCGAGCAGGTGGTTGAAGGCAAGCGCATCTGGCAACACTACGACTGCAATGACTGTCACACCATCCTCGGCATCGGGGGGTATTACGCGCCGGATGTCACCAAAAGCTATCCCATCCGCGGAGAGGCCTGGCTGCGCCAGTTCTTGAAGGACCCGCACGCGGTTTACCCGACCGGCCGGCAGATGCCCAACTTCCGCCTCACCGACGCGCAAATCACCAACGTCGCCGCCTACTTGAAGTGGGTGGGTGAGATCGACACCAATGGCTGGCCGCCCGCCCCCGAGGGAGTGGCGCGCCAGGAGCCCGCCGGTAACAAGATCTTCCTCGCCGAGCACTGCAATAGTTGCCATGCCATTCAAGGCAGCGGGGGCGCGCTGGCGCCCGACCTGACGCACGTGGGAAGTCGCCGCGACAAAACGTGGATCCTCGAACAGCTCGACAATCCCCGCGCTCACAAACCTGATTCGATCATGCCCAGCTTCGCTCAACTTCCAGCGTCCGAAAAGGAAGAACTTGCCGAGTACCTGGCCGATCTCAAGTGAGGAGTAGCCAAGATGCGATACCAGTCCCAGAAGGTCGCTCGTGAGTATTTCCTGGCCGCCCTCCCGCTGTTCTTCCTTCAGGTGGTGTTCGGCATTCTGGCTAGCGTCAAGTACGTCTGGGGATACGACCCGCTGCTCACCATCCTGCCCTTCAACGTGGCCCGCACGATTCATCTGAACCTGCTGGTGTTCTGGCTGCTGCTGGCGCTGATGGGGGCCACTTACTACATGGTGGCGGAGGAAATCCAGACCGAGCTTTACAGCGTGCGCCTGGCCAGGCTGCAACTCGGGATCCTGGTGGTGGCGGGCGTCGCCGCGATCGTCGGGTATTTCTTTCAGTGGAGCTTCGGCATGCCGTTCCTCGAGCAGCCGACACTCATCAAGCTGGTCATCGTGGTCGCCGCGTTGACGTTTCTCGCCAATATCGCCTTGACGATGTTCCACAATCATCATCAGCTTACCGGCACCACGGCCACGCTGCTCGGCGGCATGGTAATGCTCTCGGTCATGTTTCTATTCGGCATTCCCTTCATGTCCAACCTGAGCACCCAGTACTACTTCTGGTGGTGGGTGATCCATCTCTGGGTGGAGGGCGCCTGGGAGCTGATCGCGGCGTCGTTGGTCGCCTGGGCCTTGATCAAGCTGACTGGCGTGCCGCGGCGGCGAGTGGAAAGATGGGTGTTCGCCGAGGTCGCTCTGGTGCTGATCACGGGGGTCATCGGCACCGGCCACCACTATTACTGGATCGGCACGCCGCACTACTGGCTCTGGTGGGGTGCCATCTTCAGTGCTTTCGAACCCATCCCCATCCTGATGATGCTGGTTGACGCCGGACGCCATTTCCTGCCGGCGCGCAAGCAGCCGGTCATTAATGTCATGGCGCTAGCGTGGCTGGTGGCCAGCGCCTTTGTCCACTTCATGGGCGCCGGCGTCTGGGGATTCGGCCAGACGCTCCCGCAAATCAATCGCTGGACGCACGGCACGCAGATCACCGCGTCGCACGGCCACTTTGCCTTCTGGGGCGCGTACGGCATGCTGGCTATCGCTCTGATGTATACCGTCCTGCCGGAAATCAGTGGTCATTCTGCCGAGAGAAGCAACAAAGTGGGATTCACGGCCTTTGTCTCCCTTAATTTTGGTATGATTTTCTTGGTGATGGCGCTGCTCATCGCTGGAGTGGTTCAGGTATACCTGCAGCGCATCATGGGCATGGATTTTCTGGAAGTCCAAACCCACCTGCGCCTCTGGTTCGAGGTACGCCTGGTGGCGGGACTGCTCTTCCTCGTCGGCTCGGTCCTTCTGATGTGGGACCTTTTCGGGCTGGCGCGAACCGCGCCCGCGGCGGAGGCGCCGCACGAGGTGGCCGCAGCGCCGGCTGCGTAGCGAGGCAAGCGCAGGACTCGGATGACCTGGCCTGCGCCACTCATCTGTCGCGAGCTGCGCCCGCAACCCTAGGGCCGAGGAAGGCCAAGGCACACGTCGAGCGGGGAGGTCCGAGCGGCGGCTGGCGCCGGAAGGGACTGCGAATGGGAAAGAATCTCGTCCAGAAAATTCTTGCGGAACACGTTGCGGAAGGCCGCCTCGAGGCGGGTGAAGAAATCGGCATCAGGATCGACCAGACCCTCACCCAGGACGCCACCGGCACCATGGCCTACCTGCAGTTTGAAGCCATGGGGATTCCCCGCGTCAGAACCAAGCTCTCCGTCAGCTACGTCGACCACAATATGCTGCAGACCGGGTTCGAGAACGCCGATGACCACCGCTTCCTGCAATCGGTGGCGGCGCGCTACGGCATCCATTTCTCGCGGCCCGGCAACGGCATCTGCCACCAGGTGCATCTCGAGCGCTTCGCCGCGCCAGGAGCTACCCTGTTAGGCTCTGACTCGCATACGCCCACTTCCGGCGGTATGGGATCACTGGCGATCGGAGCGGGCGGCCTCGACGTCGCGGTGGCGATGGGGGGAGGGGCATTCCACACGACCATGCCCAAGGTGGTCGGCGTCGAGCTGCGTGGGAAACTCCCGCGCTGGGTGACGGCGAAGGACATCATTCTGGAAATGCTGCGACGCCTCAAGGTTACGGGCGGCGTGGGACGCATCTTCGAGTACTGCGGTGAGGGAGTCAGCCAGTTGAGCGTACCCGAGCGCGGCACCATCACCAACATGGGCGCGGAGCTGGGCGCCACGACTTCGATCTTCCCGAGCGACCAGCGGACCCGCGAGTACCTGCGCGGCCAGGGACGCGAGGCCGTCTGGCAGGCGCTCGGCCCCGATCCCGACGCCGACTACGACGAGCGCCTAGCGATCGAACTCGACCGGCTCGAGCCGCTGATGGCCCAGCCGTCCAGTCCCGACAACGTGGTCCCCGTGCGCACGCTCGCCGGCACCAAGGTCCATCAGGTGGCGGTGGGAAGCTGCACCAACTCCTCCTTCCACGACCTCATGACCGTCGCGGCGGTGCTGCGCGGCCGCGTGGTCGATCCCGCGACCAGCCTCGTGGTGACGCCGGGCTCGCGCCAGGTCTTGGAGATGGTGGCGCGCGCCGGCGGACTCGCCGAGATGATCGCCGCCGGGGCGCGCATCCTCGAGTCGGCCTGCGGACCGTGCATCGGCATGGGTCAGGCGCCGCCCACCGGCGCCGTCTCGGTGCGCAGCTTCAACCGCAACTTCCCCGGGCGCAGCGGCACGCCTAACGACCGCGTCTACTTGTCTAGCCCTGAGACGGCGGCGGCCTGCGCCATCCGCGGCGTCATCACCGACCCGCGCGAGCTCGGCGACTACCCGGAGATCGCCTGGCCGGAGCACTACTTGATCGACGATCGCATGATCCTCGCGCCGCCCGAGCATCCCGAATCGGTCGAGATCGTGCGCGGGCCGAACATCAAGCCGCTGCCCGCGGCCGGTCCCATGGCCGCGCAGCTTGCGGGTCCCGTGCTGATCCGCGTGGGCGACAACGTCTCGACCGACACCATCATGCCGGCGGGCGCGAAGATCCTGCCCCTGCGCTCGAACATCCCGGCGATTTCAGAGTACGTGTTCGCGCCGCTCGATCCCAGCTTCGCGCGCCGGGCGCGCGAGGCGGGCGGCGGATTCATCGTGGGCGGCGCGAACTACGGCCAGGGGTCTAGCCGCGAGCACGCGGCCCTGGCGCCCATGGCGCTGGGGGTGAAAGGCGTCATCGCCAAGTCGTTTGCACGTATCCACGGCGCGAACCTGGTGAACTTCGGGATTCTGCCGCTGACCTTTGCGAACGAAACCGACTATGACCGTGTGAAGCCCGACGATCGCCTGGAGATCCCCGAGGCGCGGGCGCGGCTCGCGGCGGGCGAGCCGTTGACGGTGAAGAACGTGACCCAGGGGTACGAGTTTCCGGTGCGGTACGCTTTGAGCGAACGCCAGCGACGGGTACTGGGGGCCGGAGGCTTGCTGAATTTCGTGCGCCACTCGTAGCGCGGCCGGGAAGCGGAAGGGCAAGACAACAGACCATGACAGACGTCATCCTGGTGCGCGAATGGGACCCTGACGCGTTCCACCGCCGCGTCCTCGAGCTCGAGGCCGAGGGCTACGTCGCGCGGCTAGAGACCTACGACGTGACGCCGGAGATGGATCCCTCGACCGGCGAGATCACCCACCTGCATACCATCGAGTTGCGCAAACCCGAGGCGAATCAGAAATAATTCGGACCGGAACCGACTGCGTCCAGCGGCCTGATTTGATAAGTCCCTACGCCTTTGATCTAGACAGGGTTGTATCTCAGATGTGGCAAACGCGCACTTGCCTCACGCGTCTCATTTGTCTCATTTTGGGTGATTTCGGCCGGAGTCCTGCGGCACGGCCGCCGGTCATAGACGGCGCTACAGCGCAGGTTTCACCCGACGCAGAACCTTCACGGCAGGCTCAAGGCGCAGAAGCCGTTGCCGGTGTTCTCCCAGATCGTCTGGACGAGGTAGTCCATCTTGCCGAAACTGTGGTTGGCGTGCGAGCCATTCGCGGCAAGAAACGTGGTGCCGTAGACGAAATTGCAGAGGTCGCCGTTCTCGCCGTGCGGCCCGAACCAGGCATTGAGGTCGGGATCCGTAACCGTCTCCGAGATCTCGTGGATGGCCGTATCGCAGACCGAATCGGCGCCGATATCACCGTTCGGGCTGGTAGTATCCCCGTAGACGGCAACGTTGCCCGAGCAAGCGTAGTGCTTCGGCCCGGGGTCGGGGATGACGGCGTACTTGATGTCCACGCCCGGCACGACCGCGGTCGAATGCGTGTGGTAGCCGCAGTAGTTGGAGCTCGAGATCGACACTTCAGGCGAAATGATCTCGAGGTAGATACCATTGCTATCGACGGGCAAATGGGTGCCACTGAACGCGGACTGCAGAAGCGGGACGGCGAAGTTACCGCCCAGCTTGCTTCCCATGGAGTTCGTGTCGTTGTAGGAATCACTCGCGGGATTGTAAGCGAGCACATTCTGGATGGACACTTGCTGCGCGTCGTAGTAAGTGGTGTTGACGTTGTACGCCCCCGAGCCGCCGAGGTTCTCAAGGAAGGTGTCGATAATGTTCGTCGTCGACAACGCAAAGTCGCCGTAATAGATCACGTAGATGTGGTTGTTCGCCCCGGTCATCACGGGGCCGCCGTGATAGAAGATCTGCGGGCCCGAACTCGACGTCTTCCGAGGCATCGTCCGGGGGTCGAACGGCTGCCTGCGAGCGCCGTCGTTCGGGTGCTGGCCAAGCAGCAGGAGAGGGGCAGTCGTTATCAATAACAGGTACAGCAAGATCCGTTTCATTTCTTGATCCTTTCGATTTCCAGAACGTCCAGTTGGAACCCTGACAGCAGGCCCTGGCTTGAACCGGAATTTGTACTATGAACTCCGGGCCGAACGGATAACATACCCCCGACTGCTCCCGAATACAATCGAATCGCCAACGGTGGTAGGCGTTCGAGGAATCGGGCTCCGGCTAACACGCGCCGCTGACCTCTGAGGAAAGCCGACGCCAATCAGCGCGCGCAGTATGCTCGGCCATATGCTAAAGTCCCACCCATGAAAATGCGCATCTTCGTCGTGACCCTCATCCTGTTGGCGGCTTCGAGTGCGCGGGCGCAGAAAATCACAGTGCAATTCGACCCGGCGGCGGATTTCAGCAAGTACAAGACCTTCGCCATCCGCGGCGGCCAACTGTCGAGCCGCAATCCGGCGCTGAACAGCGAGCTGGTGAAGAAACGCATCGAGGCGGACATGGAGCAGGGCCTGACGGCCAAGGGACTGGTGATGGTGCCGGGACGCGCTGATCTTAACGTGCGCTACCGGCTCGGGGCGGCCCGCCGGACCGAGGTCGAGAGGTACCCTGCCGGATGGCGCGGCTTGGGGACGCGTGTCGTAAGGGTGCCGTACACTGAGGGCACTCTGGTGATCGATCTGCACGACTCGAGCACTCGCTCGCTCGTCTGGCGCGCCATCGCCAGCGAGGAAAAGAGCGACCCTATCAAGCTCGAAAGCAAGCTGGACGACATGGTCAAGAAGGCGTTGAAGAAATATCCCCCCAAGTAGCCGAAACGTGCGCCCGGTAGAATCCGCGGCGTGCGTGTGATCCTGACAGCCTTGTCCCAGGATTTATAAACGGGATGCTTGGATGACGAATGGCTCGGCTGAAGGAGCCGAGCCATTCCAGAACAGCGGTGTGCCGCAGTCCGAGCTCGCCCCGGCGAAGACTCACCAAGGTTAGAGCGCGTCCGGCGCGGTCTGTTAAGCGACGGCCTTCTTCTTGACTGACTCGCCTCCCACCATGGCGAAGTTGTCCGAAGATGTCGCCAGCTTCTTGATGCCGACGGTGCGAAAATAGACCATCGTCCGAGTGCCGTTGCATTCCATTATCGTGCCCCAACCGTACTTGGGATGGCGCACGTATTGTCCGCGCTTCAATTTCATTAGAATGCACGCTCCGTTTAGTAGTCTCGGCGGCGGTCGTCGCGATCGCGATAACCTCCGCCGCCGCGGTTTCCGCCAAAGCCCGTGCGCTGGGGGCGAGCCTCATTGACGGTCAAAGCACGGCCGTCGAGAGACTGGCCATTCAACCCGGCAACGGCGCGCTGCAGGTCTTCACCTTCGGCCAGCTCGACGAAGCCAAATCCCCGCGCCTGACCGGTCAACTTGTCGCGAATCACCACCGCCGAAGCCACTTGAAATCCCGCCGCGGTTACAAATTCGTTGAGAGCCGCATCGGTGGTGGCATGCGGAAGATTACCTACGTACAGTTTCGAAGCCATTTGATCCTCCAGATCGGGGCAGCCCTGCGGCACGCCCTGTTACCTACACTGCTGGTTCCTGAGACAACCGAACCTGCTCGAGAGAAGTTGTCCCCAAAAGGGCGGCTTGCAGCCTCAGCGGCCTTGGGCACGTCATACAAGACGTCAATGATCTCAAAGGCCCCGGCCTCGAGTTCTTTCTGCGTCCAAAACTTGATGTTCCGCCGTTGTGGGTGCGTTGGACTGATTCGGCGGTGAACCTTGCTGGTACCGTTCATTCAGCTCGACCCAATGCCGAGATTCTGTTTTATGTTCGAGCGGCGGACGAGGATGGTGCCGTTCCCAGTATTCCCTGATGTCACGATCTCCGATGAGCAAGCTGTTTCCAGCCGGCGATGCGGCCGTTTCTTCCTGCAGCTCCTGCTTCAACCGCGCAAAACAGATGTCCGGACCGTCCTGGAGTTTCAAGCGGGCGGTGCGAAAGGCATCGGATCGGATGTTGACGGTGAATTCGCGCGCCTCCTTTAAGGCGTCGATCACATGAAAACTATAGATTCGAGAACTGACCGCCACATCGAAACCGACATACTGGATATACATGCTACAGTCCTTTCGCCACTCACGGCGCGCCAGTCACGGTTCTCTTGGCGGCGCTGGTCAAGCCTGCTTAACCGACGAAAACCAGAGGCTTGGGAACGACCGGTGCGGGTGTCGCTTGCAGCCGTATCTCGAGCGCTTTCCGGAAATCTCGAGCGCGCTTCCGCCGGAGAATCTTGGCCCGGCGTTCCCGGCCGAACCTGGCTTTGTCACCGGTTCTTTCCGACATTGTTCCCTCCTCGCGAGCGATCAAGGATCGTTCCCGCGTTGATTGTCGCTGCCAGCGCCTTCTCCCCTTCAGAGCGTGCTGAATACTGACGGCTCCGGCCACCCAGCTCGGGCCGAGCGAAGGACACGATTTCAGATGACCTGACTTAGTTCAGGTAACCGGGAAGGGTGCCTGGGTGGAGTTTCACGTGCGTTAACTATAGTAGGTGAATCCGCTTGATTTGTCAACCGAGATCCGCCGATCGAGTCTTGGGACATCGACATTGCGACTTTTGCGGCGGAACCGGAGAGTGGACCCAGGACAGCCCAAGCGGTTGGAGTTTGTGGAAAAGGGTTCTGGTTGCACCGACTGGTAGTGGTTCCTTCTCGGCGAAAGGTCGGTCCATGGCACAAAAGGCGCGTCGTCGCTACCACGCTATTCATCGTCGAGTTCGCGCGGGGGGACGCGCGCGACGTGCCGAGTACACTGCCCGTGCCGACACGATGACGTTGGTGACGATCACCGGCAAGGAGCGGATCGCGACGCCATAGGCTATCCACACCAAGGCTGCCGCGGCTTGCACTCTGCGCAGCCGGCCCGGGTCGCGCGACAAATACGACACCGCGAAGATGGCTGTGGCCGCCCAGCCGATTCCTTCACGAATGAGCGGCATCGGCCAACCTCTCTGATCCGCAGGGTGCGGCTGTTCCGGTCGAGCCGGCTTGGCCTGCCGAAAGGCTTGGACTGATGATCAGCCAGTCGGCGCGCACCCGGTCCCATTCCTGGATAAGCAAGCCGTGGGCTTCAAAGAAGGCGCGAATGCGCGGCGTCTCCCAGCCGACGATCTCTTCCAGAATGGGCACGAGCACGCTCAACGCGTCGTCACTCAGCACCGTTCGCTTGGCGATCTGGGCGATGCTGCGGTTCTCGGAGACGGCGATGGTGAAACCGTCGCGATGATTGACGTGCAGCATGACATGAATGTCGGAACTGCCGTCGCCGATATAGATGATGCGGTCCGAGCCGATCTGGAGTTCGGTCTGTAGATCGTCGAGCGCCGCAACCTTGCCGTAGCCTGCCGTCACGCGCACCAGCCGTTCGACGCGTCCCGAAGCGTCGTAAGTGAACTGTGTGCCGTGGATGTGGTCCGCGGGCACAATGCCTTCGAGCGCCGGCTCGATCACCTCCTGCGGCGCCGCCGAGACCACGTGAAAGTCGAACCGGTATCCGTCAATGCCGCTCGCGAGCAGCCCGCAGAGTTGCTTGAGGTTGGCCTTCAGGCGGATGCGTTTGCCCGCCTCAGCCAAATGTTCCTTGCGGATTCGCGAACGATACTCGTTGTCGTGGAGCAGCAGGTAGGCCAGTTCCCCGCCCTGCTGGACCAGGTTCTGCGCAGCAAGGATCGCTGTCTTGGCCTCGAATGCGCGGCCGGGGATCCCCACCAGCTCGCTCAAGACCAGCCCGGAGTCGTGAAAACTCAGCGTCTGATCGAAGTCGCTGGCGATCAGATATTGTTTGACCAGCGCCGTTCCGTTGATTTCCATCGATTCCTCCTATGAGTACAAATCAACCGCGTCAGTTATGGGCCGATGAAGGGAAGTTTGCAGTCTTGCGATTAGATGCGAGAAATCAAAAGATGTTCCTGCGGCTTGAGCAGCGGAGGTTAGCCGAGCGCCGCCCCAAGGTCGTTAGCGAAACAGGGGGTTGTGAGAGGACATGTCGCATCGCAGTACCAAGCTCAGGATAATCGAACGTCGCGTGGCCGTCCAATCGATTAAATTGATGGACTCTATAACTCTAACGTTGAGCGGCCGCGCGTGGGATTGCCCGGCGCAAAGACGTGCGGCGAAACTTGCCATTGCTGGTAACTGCGCTGATGTGACCCCCGTCACAACCCTTTGTGACGCGAGTTACTGAAGCAACGCGTCGGCAGAAGCTATAAGAGCCCTTTACGCTGGCGAGCCTGGTTCGACCGATTATCTCAGACATGATGAGGAGTGACAACATGACGGACGGAATACGACGCATCACGCGGGCGGCCGCAGCACTGGGAATTGTCTCACTGTGGCTGTTCCTGGCCGCGCCCCGCGCCCACGCGGTGGCAAGTTTTGCGCGGCAGACCACGCTGCCTTGCAGTTCCTGCCACACCACGATCCCCGAGCTCACGCCGCTCGGCCGGCTGTTCAAGCTGAACGGCTACACCATGACCGGCATCACCCAGATCACCTCGCAGGGCGGCCCCACCACCTCGGGGCTGAACATCAACACCTGGTTGCCGCTCTCGGCCTTCGTTCAGGTATCCAATACCTGGGGCGCCAAGCCGCAGCCCGGAACGCAGAACGGGAACTTCGAGCTGCCGCAGGCCGCCAGCCTGTTTCTCGCCGGAGAGATGTCGACGCACGTCGGCGGGTTCATCCAGGTGACCTACAGCAGCCAGGCTGACCACTTCAGTTGGGACAACACGGACATCCGCTACGCCAATCGCACCAAGGCGGCAGGCAAAGAGCTGCTCTACGGCGTGACCTTCAACAACAATCCCACGGTCGAGGATCTGTGGCACAGCACGCCGGCCTGGGGATTCCCTTGGGTCTCGAACGACCTGGCGCCGACTCCGGCGGCCGGCACGCTGATCGATGGCGGACTGGCGCAGGACGTCGCAGGGCTGGGCGGCTACGCCATGTGGGACAACCACCTTTATGGCGCCGCTACCGTCTACCGCTCCGAACACATCGGCGGGCCGCAGCCCAATCCCGGCACCAACTTTGGCATCAATATTCGCGGCGTCGCGCCTTACTGGCGATTGGCCTGGCAGCAAAGCAGGGGCAACAACTACCTCGAGGTGGGCACCTTCGGGATGCACGTCGCCTCGACGCCGGGCGCGGTCGTCGGTCCCCAGGATTTCTTCACCGACGTGGCGGCGGACTTCCAGTATGAGCGTGTCTTTCCCACGTTGGGGAACGACCTGCTCACCGTATACGGCACCTACATCCACGAGAACTCGGACTTGATCGCCACGACGATGGCGGGCGGAGCCGGATTCCCCGCGCACCATCTCAATACGGCGCGCGCCGACGCCGTCTACCACTTCGGCAACAAGTACGCGGCGACGTTCGGGGTCTTCGGCACCAGCGGCACCACGGATCCTGTACTCTTCCCGGCCGGGGCGGTGAGCGGCAGCGCCTCGGGCGATCCGCACAGCCGGGGATACATCGCCAACGCGTCTTACTGGCCGGTGCAGAACATCCAACTGGCTCTGCAGTATACCGGGTATCTGAAATTCAACGGCGGCGGCACAAATTACGACGGCTCCGGACGCAACGCTTCGGACAACAACTCGCTCTATATGCTCGTCTGGTTCGTCTTTTAGTGCTGTCGCGGCGGCCTCTGGCCGCCGTCATTCGGCGCTCAGAGAAGCGCCGCTACGAATCGACACACCGGTCATAAAACGGCGCTACAGTGGGGACAAATCCGACTTGAAGGTTCAAAAATGGCTCCCAAGAAAATCATCCTGCTCGCGACTTTCATCGCTCCTTTTGCGATGGCCGGTTTGAGCTTCCAGGACGCCGCGCGTTCGCGAGCAAGAACGATCCACGGCGCGGCTGCTTCCGCGGCCCCTGCCGGCCTTGTGGCCGCATCGGCGCCGGACGAGGGCGCCAGCCAGATCACCGGGCGCGTGGCGTTTCAAGGAACCAAGCCCAAGCTCGAGCCCATCGACATGAGCAAGGACCCGGTGTGCGAGGCCAAGCACAAGGGGCCTCCGGCCTACCCCGAGGACGGCGAGGTGAACCCGAACGGCACCCTGCCCAACGTCTTCGTCTACGTCAAGGCGGGAGCCACGGGTTCGTGGAAGCCGCCCGCGCAGCCCGTCGTCCTTGACCAGAGAGGGTGCGTCTACCATCCGCACGTCCTCGGCATCATGGTCGGGCAAGAACTGGAAGTGGTCTCGAGCGACGCGACCACGCATAACGTTCATCCGATGCCGAAGCACAACAAGGAGTGGAACCAGTCGCAGCCGCCGGGCGCCGCGCC
Source organism: Terriglobia bacterium (assembly GCA_035945295.1). Lineage (GTDB taxonomy): Bacteria > Acidobacteriota > Terriglobia > UBA7540 > UBA7540 > QHZK01. The sequence goes on from DASZAI010000069.1 coordinate 18,858, forward strand.
CCTTACTTGGCGCTTCACGCGCCCCGAGGTGATGATCCCCGTGAAGTGCAACCAGCATCCCTGGATGAAGGCGTACATCGGCGTGACCAGCAATCCGTTCTACGCCGTGAGCGGCCGCGACGGGACGTACACGATTCGCGGACTTCCGCCGGGCGAGTACACGATCGAGGCGTTGACAGCCACCTTTGGCACTCGGGAACAGAAAGTAAGCGTGGCCGCCGGAGGCACCGCGACCGCTGATTTCGCGTTTAAGGCGCGATAAGAGGCAGATTCTTCGGCGCCGCCCTGGGGAGAGCGAGAGGTGCTCCCTCCATCGCTCTCCCCGGTTTTTTCCTGCCTCGTCGCGCGAGGCGTGCGTGCTACACTGGACCTCAGCAAGCATGCGCCATGCCGGCCGGCTGAAGATTCCATCCCACCGCTCGTCCTCACCGTTGGCCATTCCACCCGGTCCCTCGAAGCTTTCCTCGACTTACTGCGCGCCCACGGCGTCAAGCGGTTGGCGGACGTGCGCACCGTGCCGCGCTCGCGCCACAATCCTCAATTCAACCGCGACGCGCTCCCGGACTCTCTGCGCGCGGCGGGGATCCGCTACGTCCACATGCCCGGGCTCGGCGGCCTGCGCCATGCGTGTCGCGACTCGCCCAACACGGGCTGGCGCAACGCCTCGTTCCGCGGATACGCGGACTATATGCAGACCCCGGAATTCGCGGCGAACCTGGAGAAACTCGTAAAGCTGGCGGGCCAGGCGCAGGTCGCTGTCATGTGCGCGGAAGCGGTGCCCTGGCGGTGTCACCGCTCGCTGATTGCCGATGCGCTCCTCGCGCGCGGCATCAGGGTGGAGCACATCCTGAGCGCGACGCGCCGCCAGCCTCACGCGCTCACGCCTTTCGCGCGCGTCCGCGGGACGAGTGTCACCTATCCGCCCGAGCAGCCCACGCTCCTCGAAGTCGACGCGCAACCAGCGCCGCAGCACGATGAGACAGGACAATTTCGGGATTAGACTCAGCGAGTTGGAGTGCAATCCCAGGGCACCGAGCGGGAAGGGTCAGGAGCGTGTGGTATTTCGCCATTTTGTAGTGGAAGCGTAGCGGAAACGGTGCGTTTCGCGCGCATCTGAAGCGGGCGCTGTGAGCGGCCCAGCCAGCCCACGCTCCCCCAAGTCGAGGCTCAATCGACGCCGGAGCACGCGTCCGATTTGCAGGCACTTGAAACCATCTCGAATGGGCGTTACTTGCTGAAAAGAGTGGAAGTGTGCGCGACGTAGCGAACCGGCTTCCTCAGCCTCGTTATGCGGCCTTCGCGGACGCCTCTAGCCAACCAATCCTTGATCTGCCGAACACGCACGTGCATCCTGTCGGCAAGCCATTCCTCCGTTCGAGGTTCCGTAAGGAGACTCAACATTTGTTCGATGACCAGGGAGTAAGCGTCAGAACTTCGCTGTGCCGTGGTGGGCTCTGTCAGTGTGGCGATTTCTGAGAACGTTGGAACCGCAGCCGCGGTTGCTTCTGTTGAAGGAGAATCGTTGAGGACTTCAGCTACAAGGTTTGCTCGCTCATCCATTGCAAGGGCTTGCTGGGCTGTCGAAGGAAACAGTTGCCCATTCTTCTCTTCCGGCGGAGTGAACAGTCCCCGAAGGTTCTCCCACGGCTCCGGGGGAAACGGGATACTTCCCATCCGCAGTAACCTAGAATTCCCGGGGGCTATGACTCCGGTGGATTTGACGAACACCTTTACGCGGCCGTGCTGAAGCGCTTCCGTGGCCCCTGCCCACGTACCTCCCGTTTCAGCCGAACTTGCCACCACTAGGGCAGCGTCGCCCAAACCATAAAGCAGTTTGTTTCGCTCCATAGCGGCATAGACGAACCATCTCGAGTCTGGGTCGTAAGGCGATAGTAGCGTCAAACGGTCACTCACGAGGCCTGAGCGGTACTGCCCCGAAGTGGCCGTTCTGGCCAAGCCTTCCGCAAGAACTCCCAAAGCCCACCCACCAGTCTCAAGCGCGCCAGACATCGCCTCGCGGTCAATACCTTTGGCTGCCCCAGAAATAACGGCAATCCCTTCCTTCGCGCAATGCTCGCCAACCCGACGCGCGAACTCAGCATCTTCTTCCGAGCTGTCACGGGACCCGACGACCACGAGGCCCCCACGATTGAGCAGGCACTTGGAGCCAACTCCGTACAGCAAGGGTGGAGCTGTTTGCCCCAGATACTTCTTCAAACGTTCCGGATAAGACGCGTCACTGCGACTGATTACCCACAATCCGCCTCTTTCCCACCTCTCCACGATCAGCGCGAGTGCGGCACCGCGGTCCAGCAGATAGGTGACGCCAATTGAATCCAATTCCGGCGACTGGAACCCCGCGAGCCTCATCCGGCCATCTGTGCTCAACAGATCCCCCGGTCGTAGGCCCGCGCTCTTCAGCCACGATGCTAGGACGTTGTACTGGCGGAGGCCCAAGGGCTTCGGACCGTTGCCACCCCTTTGGCCGAGTTCTCCGCAAAGCAGGAGAACGGCTTGTGTGTCCGGCGTCAGAGTCGACTCCACTCGAATCTCCTAATCACCATCTTCCGATGAACTGTCCGCAAGTGCAAATGGGTAGACGGGTCCGCTGCCGGCTTTTCGCAACAGAACCGTGAGGACCGTTAACGTCCATTTTGAATCCACCATATCATCTACTAACAGAACGGGCTCCGGTCTGACTGTCCGCGGGTCGACGACGAAAGCCCCTGCAATATTCTGAACCTGTTGAAAGCTGTTGACCCGCGTCTTCTGAGGCTCGGTGTCGTTCACTTTTCGGATACATTCCACAAATGGAAGTCCCAGCCGATGGGCAAGCCGTCGCGCCAAGTCCGGGACAAGAGTCTGATGCCGTCTCGATGGGACACAGGTCAACCAGCCCGGTGTAGGGCGAGGCCTCCAGCGATTCCTGATTAAGCCCGCAGCTGCGTCGGCGAGTTGATCGTCAAAACGGTGATCCCGCTGCTTGCCACGCCGCACGAGTGCGCCGAGGCCAGGATCGCCCCATCGGCAGAGGGCACGCCCTTCCGACCCCTGGTGCTCGGCCGCAATTTTCCCTCTCATTTCCGGATCGGGCAGGCCGGCGGGCCACATCTTTCGTGGTTGGATTGGATTCTCTATACGATTGAGGAACCCTATGGCCGCGTGCGCAAGATCGTTCGGATAGTGCTCCGACAGGCGCCCGCCGCTACAGTTCGCGCACTTCCCGCAAGGCGCGGCGTTTGGATCGTTGAGCTCCTCGGCCAGAAACTGCATCAGACAGTGCCGGCTGCTCATGTACACCTTCATTCGTCCCTGCTCTTGCCGGCGCAGGCTCGTAATCCGATCGATCCGCTCCATGGGCATCTGCCAACGCACAGGGTTCAGGATGTAACCGGAGGTGATCTTTTGAATTGGCGCTGGCGATTCCAGCAGCAAGAATTTCAGGACCTTCTCGATGGTTCCTCTCGACAGGTTAACGCGTTGCTGAAGGTTGGCGACGGTCAGTGAGCCGTTGGCGGAGCGCATCGCCGCCAGGACTCGCTCCACGTCACCAGCAGTTGGGAAGGCCGTCCGGATGAAGTAGTCGGCGATCTCGTCGTCTTCCTCTCCGTTCAACAGGACGCCGTAGGCGTGATCCACCGCGCGCCCAGCTCGCCCCACCTGTTGGTAATAATGCACGACGGAGGCGGGCCGCTGGAAGTGGATGACGAACCCGAGGTCCGGCTTGTCAAAACCCATTCCGAGAGCGACCGTAGCCACCAACACTTTAACTTCATTCTTGAGAAGCCGGTTTTCCAGGGCTTCCCGCAGCTCCGTCTCCATGGCGCCGTTATAAGGCTCGGCGTCGATGCCTTGGGACTTGAGCCAATCGGCCAGGTGCTCCGAATCCCGAATCGTCAGGGTGTAGACGATGCCGCTTCCGGGCAGGCCTGGAAGAACGTTTGCGAGCCAAGCCATCCGCTCCGCCTGCGAACGAAGATAAACGTTCTGGAGACTCAAGCTCGCCCGGGTCAACGGGCCCCTTTGGACTTCCAAGCCGGGCCCGAGCTGCCGAACGATGTCTTCCACCACTCGGTCGTTGGCGGTTGCGGTTGTGGCCAGCACGGGGATGTTTTGGGGAAGGGCTCTCAGGATCCTGGCGATCCTCTGGTAGTCGGGCCGGAAGTCGTGGCCCCAGTCGGAGATGCAGTGGGCCTCGTCAACGACGAAGAGGCCGACCCTGGTGGCGATAGGGAGGAGGCACTGATTGACAAACTCGTCGTTGGCTAGCCGCTCCGGAGATATCAGGAGCACGTCAAACTGGTCTCGATGGAGTCCGTCTTCGATTCGAGGCCAATCCGCTTTGTTGCTGGAATTGATCGTCTCCGCTCTGATTCCGATGTTTCGCGCGGCCGCGATCTGGTTTCTCATCAGCGAAAGAAGAGGCGAAATCAAGAGCGTGCCGCCGGCCCCCTGATCGCGAAGGAATCTTGTGGCGAGGAAGTAGACCAGGCTCTTGCCCCATCCGGTTCGCTGAACAACGAGTAACCGTGCGCGCCGCTGGACCAAGGCGAGGATTGCCTCCCATTGTCCGTCACGGAAGTCGGCGTCACGATCTTGTAGAGCTTGGCGAAGGAGGTTAAGCCCTTTTGTCCGCATTCTGGGCCGACCGCGGCGGGGTTCTTAAGGGGTCTCGCCATAAAAGCTAGCCCCTCGAGCGCAAGAATACTTCGACTAGAACGCGCGGTCAACCGGCGGGTCAGCGGCTGTCATCGGTACGCCATCTAGCCCACCTGTTTCCACACCTTCGATAGCTGAACTCTGCATGCTACCTACTATGTGCCGGCAAGCCTCGGATCTGATCAGTCCTGAATCGACGACGCGCGCACGAATCGGAGGCGCTATTCCTGCCGCAAGGCGCTCATGGGGTCGACGCGGCTGGCGCGACGCGCCGGCACGATGCTCGCAAACAGGGCGGCGGCGAGGAGGATGGGAATTGTGAGGCTGAAACTCAGCAGGAGTGCGGGGCGCATGCCGTCCACCAGATGCTGCAAAAGGCGCGCCGCCGCCCACGAGCCAGCGATACCCAGACCGACGCCCGCCAGAATCATGCCCAGGCTCTGCCGCAGCACCAGCCACATTACGTCGCGGGCGCGAGCGCCGAGCGCCATGCGTACCCCGAATTCCGGGACGCGTTGGCCAGTCAGGTAGGCCAGGACGCCGTAGATGCCCACGCACGCGAGCAGCATGGCGAGCCCGGCGAAGATGCCGAACAAGAGCAACAGGAAACGTTGCCGCGCGAGCGATTCGTTCACCAGTTGCTGCAAGGTGCGAACCTGGTAGAGAGCCTGATCGCCCGGAGCTCCGCCCGTCGCGCCGCGCAGCTCCCGGCGCAGCGGCTCGAGCACGTTCAAGGGCGGGATGCTGGTGCGCACGGCGATCGACATCAGTTCTGACCAGCGCCGCAACAAGGGGTCCGCGACCTGAGCGAAAGGATAATAGAACTGGGCGCGCACCTTGGCCTGATCGTCGCTCGCGAGGCCCCATTGCCGGACGTGGCGCACCACGCCCACGATGTGCGCGGCGTCTGGGGCCGTCGGACCTGACGAGAATGGACTGCTCGTGTCAGGGAGCCAGAGGTACTTGCCGACGGGATCCTGCCCGGGAAAAGCGCGCTGGGCCAAAACGTCATCGATCACGACGACGTATTCGCTGCCTCGCCGGTCGCCATCATTGATGAATCGCCCTTCGACGAGCGGGATGCCCATCACCTTCAGGTAATCCGGCGTGACGCTGTTTCCCAAAGCGAGGGGTTGCGCGTTCGCGGGCGGCACGGCGGACGTGGTCCAATAGCCGAGCTGGTTGCTGCCTTCGCGCATCGGGACGGTATCCACCGTGGCGACAGCCTCGACTCCGGGCACGCGGCGCGCGTGATCCAGGACGTCCTGCCATGCGGCGCGGATCTGCGCCGGCTTGGCGAGCGCGTCGGGCGAGAGCGCCATCCGCGTGACCAGCACGTTGTGGTAGTCAAACCCCGGGTCAAGCGCCGCAAGCTCGAGCAGCGTGCGCCCGAGCATCCCGGCCGAGACCAGCAGCACGACGGCGAGCGCGATCTCCGAGATGACAAACCCGGCGTGCAAACGGCGCGAGCTTCCTGCCATGGTCCGCGCTGTGCTCCGGAGCACTTGTTCCAGGTTGCGCGCCGGAGCACGCAAGGCCGGAGCCAGTCCGAAAAGCAGTCCGCTCGCGATGGATACGGCGACGGCAAACAGCAGGACGCGCGGGTCGAGATGAATCCCCTCCGCGCGCGGCAGAACGCCCGGCCAGAACGCGAGGAACGGGCCGATACCCCGGGCGGCCAGGCCGATGCCGAGCACGCCGCCGGCGAGCCCCAATACGGCGCTCTCGGTCAGGGATTGGCGCACCAGCCGGCCGCGGCTCGCCCCGAGCGCGGCGCGCATGGCGAACTCGCGCTCGCGGGAGATGGCGCGGGCCAGGAGCAGACTTGCCACATTGACGCACGCAATCAGCAGCACCAGGCTGACTGCGCCGAGCAGCAGCCACAGCGTTGACCCGACGTCTCCCACATCCGGACGCAGCGGCTGCGCGATGAAGGTGCGATCCTTATTGGTGTCGGGATACTGCTCCGCCAGATGACGGCCCACCAGCGCGAGTTCCGTCTGCGCCTCCGCCAGCTTCACGCCGGGGAGGAGCCGCGCCCAAACCTGGATGCCGGGATGCCGGTCGCGGCGCTGCATGACCGGGGAAGGATCCTGACCGAGCGGAGTGAAGACATCCTCATCCTGTCCTTCCAATCCCTCTTCCCCCTCCAACCGGAACCCGGCGGGAGTGATGCCGACGATGGTGTAAGGCTTCTCGTCGAACTGGAGCGACCTACCCACTGCTTCCAGGTTTCCATCAAAGAAGCGTTGCCACAAACCGTAGCTGATGATCATCACCGGGGCTGCGCCGCGCTGGTCGTCCTCAGGGAGGAAGGCGCGCCCGCGTGCCAGAGGAATACGCAGGACGGAAAACAGGTTGGACGAAATCTCGAATCCGTCGACGAACGCCGCTTCGCCGTGCTCGCTGACGATGCCCCCGCTGTAAGCGAACGCCGCCATATCGAGAGACCGGCTTTCGCGCCGGCAATCCAGAAAATTGGGATAAGCAAACGCCCAGAGATTGCCCCAAACCGGACTGCTTACTTCCTTCGTCTGCTCGTTGAGCGCCACCAGTTGCTCGGGCTGCGGGTAGGGTACTGGCTTGAGCAAAACGCCGTTGACCACCGTGAACATGACGGTTGTGGCTCCGATGCCGAGCGCCAACGTCATGAGGGCGACCGCCGTGAATCCCGGTCGCTCGAGCAGGGTGCGAACGGCGTAGCGGAAGTCCTGCCAGAGGTCTTCGAGCCAGCGCGTGCCGCGGGCGTCGCGGCACTCCTCCTTCACCTGCTCCGGGCCGCCGAACGCGAGCCTGGCGAGCCGTCGCGCTTCCTCAGGATCGCGGCCCTGCTCGATCAAGTCGTTCACGTGCTGGTCGAGGTGGAAGCGCATCTCCTTCTCGAGTTGCTCTTCCATTCGCTTTCGCCGCCACAAGCGCCCCCACCAAGTCATCGCGCACCTCCCTCAGTCATTCTGAGGATCAGGCCGACGGCTTCACTCAATCGTCCCCAGCTCGCGGCCTCCGCTACGAGCTGCGCCCGCCCCTTCCGCGTCAAGCGATAGAACTTGGCGTCGCGCCCGGTCTCCGTCCGCTTCCAGTCCGCCGCCAGCAGGCCGCGATTCTCGAGCCGATGCAGCGCCGGGTAGAGCGAGCCTTGTGGAACCTGGACCACATCGCGCGACACTTGTTGCAGTCGCTGCGCGATCGCGTAGCCATGTACCGGCCGGAGCGCGACCACCTTCAGAATCAGCAGATCCAGGGTGCCTTGCGGGAGGTCTGATTTCGCAGCCATTCGCCTATACCTCGCGCTTCTACAGCTTAGCTCCAACACCGGTAGAAATGCAAGGTATGCGCATGCGTCGGCTCAGGTGTAGGTCATGGTTGACGCAGAGCGGGGCTTGATGCCAATGCGTGGCGAGGGATTACCTCATGCCTTAGGGCGTGCTACCCGACGAGGCGACGGACGCGAGCGCGCCCTGGGCGCCCGTGGCCCTCGGGCAAGTGGCCGCTGAGCAGCTCGACGATGCGGAAGGCAGCGTCTGCGTGCTCGTGCAGGAAGCGCAGAAAATCCTCTCGCCGGATGAAACTCAGTTCGGATGAGGTGAGGGCCTGGGCGGTCATCTGATGGGGCTGGCCCGAGACGGCGGAACTCAGTCCCAGCACCTCTCCTCGAGCCGCCTTGCGCGACAGGACCACCCTGCCTTCCAGGTCAGAGATCGAAACCCGGGCGCGTCCCTTGGAAAGGACGAAGAGGCCGCAGGGCTCGCCGCCTTCGGTGAAGAGTTTTTCACCTTTGGCGCAGGCCATCGGTCGCTGAAGCGCGTGAAACGCCCGCACCGCCCCCGGCGAGAGACTGCTGAGAATCTGTTTTTCGCTGATACCTGCGTTTACCATCTTGGCAAGCAGTCGCTTCATCGTAGAGTTTTCAGGGTGTGCCATGTCCAGCCGGCGGCGGCCCTGGGGCAGGTGTTGCCCGTCCCCCAGGATGCCCCAAGGCTAGGCGGCTGCCGGTACCGTCGTCTCCTTCGCCACTTCGAAGGTCGTGACGACGTTCGCGGTGTACCGGAGCATCGCCTGGACGGAGCAGTACTTGCCTGTCGACAGGTCGATGGCCGCCTGGACCGCCGCCGGATCAACGTCGTGCCCGGTGACGATGTGGTGAACGCGGACCTCGGTAAAAACCTGCGGCGGCCTCTCGGCCTGATCCGCCTCCACTCGCACCTCATAACCGGTGACGTCCTGATGGCGCTTGAAACGGAGATAGGTGATAACATCGAAAGCCGTGCAGCCGGCGAGCGCCACGCCTACGAGCTCGATAGGTTTCGGCCCGCTTCCGCCCACGATGTCGTCGAGCAGCAGGTGATGCCCGCTGCCCGTCGTGGCCACGAACTGCCGCAGGGGACGACTCGGTTGCGTCAGAGTCACTTTAGCTTCGATCATCGCACGCTTCTCCTCATGAAACTTTCGCGATTGAACGGCTCGTTCGCGTGGGAACTCACGCCGCCTTGGCCTCCGCGCATGCCGCGCCTGCCTTGGGCGCGACGAGCTCGAGGATGCCGCACTTCAGCGTAGCCGTCGTCCGCGCCGGGTCGACTTCCAGAGGGAGGTCGACGACGCGGAAAATTTCGAGTGGCCGCGAAGAGCGCCCTAATGCTCGCGCCCGCGTGCCGCTGATGGTAATCCGCCGCGGCTCCACGCCCACCTGGAGGTGTCCCGCATCGAAGCCCGGCACCGCCGCATCGAGAATCAACGTGTGGTCCGACTGCATGAAGCCGACGGGCACGGTCGAAAGCAGTTCCGATTCAGCTCGCTCCCAATCGCGCAGCTCCTCGCCACTCTTGCGGCCGCGGCTCTCGTAGAACTCGTAAGCGCGCCGAGCGATCCGGCCGTGCACTTCCTTACACCGCGCCTTGAGCTCTTCAACTGGAACAAGTTTGATCGGAAACGAACCTCTCGCCGTTTGTGGTTTCGCTGATTCAGCTCTCATCGCCGTGCTCCTTCCTTATCCCGACGGAGCCACTTGCTCTCGATCTGGGGAAGCTCAGCCGGCGACGCCAAGGCAGGAACCAGGGCCGGCCTTGGCATCGCCTGCTTTCGATGGGCGAGTCCGGACTTCCGGACGGCGCGTCGATCTGGCAGAACGCCGGCGCGCTTCACATCCTTTCAAGGCTCGCCCAGGTCGAGTCTCGCCCGACTGGCTCCTCTGGTCTGTGCGCAAGCTCACTCTTGGTTGTGATAAGCGTCACAGCGGCGCCCCGGGTCACGGGCTAGCTTGGGCGTGAGTGTCCCACGTGCCGAAGCACGGACGGGAGGGCGCGGCGAGGTGACGTATGGCGTCGATCGCATCACACATCAAAGAGATACCGGTCGAGCTGATCAAGCTCAAGCAGATCCTTTTTGCCACAGACTTTTCTCAGGCCTCGCTTGCGGCATTGCCTCACGTGGCGGCATTGGCGCGGCACTACAGATCAAAGGTGTATCTCGCGCACGTTATCGAGCCCGAAGCGTATCCTCCGATGTTCCGCCTCGGGCCGGTTTCGGGGACGTTTCGTGAGGTCGATCAGGATTTCCGGGAGCGGCTGGTTGACCTCTCCCATTCCAGACTGCTGGCGGACGTCCCGCATGAAATTCTCGTACTGCATGGAGAACTGAGCCGTGTGCTCAGCGAGGTCATCCGCCAACGGCCGATCGATCTGGTGGTTGTGGGAACCCACGGACGCAGTGGATTCAAGCGCTTCCTGCTGGGCTCCGTCGCCGAAAAGATCTTCCGTCACGCGTCTTGCCCGGTCCTGACCGTAGGACCACGCACGTTTAAGGTGCGCGGCGCCACGGAGTCAGGCTTCCGCCACATCCTTTACCCCACCGATCTGTCTGAGAAAGGCGGAGTCGCGGCGCGTTACGCCGTCTCGCTGGCGGCGGAATACTCGGCGCACCTCACCGTCCTGCACATTTCGCCTGACCCCATCGTCACCAACACGCTGCTGGCGCGAGAACTCGAGCAGAAAATGCAGCGATTGGTGTCCGCCGAGGCGGAGCCGTGGTGCAACGTGGATTACCTGGTCGACCACGGGGATCCGGCAGAAACCATCCTCAAGGTGGCGAGGGAGGAATTGGCAGACCTGATCGTCCTTGACGTCCGCAAGCCGGGCGCCCTCGCGATGTTCCTCGAAACCACCGCCTACCAAGTGGTCGCCGAAGCGGCATGTCCGGTGCTCACCGTCCGCGATCATCCTGCGCCCACGGACCTGACCGACTGGTCCTAGCCCGCGTTTTCACGTTGAGCTGCCTTATTCGTAGTGCAGCGCCTGGATGGGGTCCAGGTGCGAAGCCTTGCGCGCCGGATAGTATCCGGCATCACTCCTTCGCGCCCGCCCAGTCGCCACGTATCGTTGTGGTGCGCGCAGCCGCGCCGACGCCAATTTAGCCGGCATCTCGCGGTTCCGCCGTGAGCCTGCTCACCGCTTCCTGTGACCGTGGTCACAGAGCGGGGGGCCGGAGGTGATGAGCGCGCGAAATCTGGAAGGCGGAAGGAAACGAAAGGATGAAGGTGGGAGCGCCGGCCCCGAAGGACCGGCGCCATGGTCGGGGTAAGGTAGGACTTTTAAGAACCCACAAAACTTTCGAGCGCCATCCGGTTCTGGATGAGCAAGGTCGATCCGTGGAACGCCACGAGGTCGTTGTGCTTGAGCTCACCTAGGGTACGCGTGACCGTCTCCCGCGAGCTGCCGATGATTTGGCCGATCTCCTCGTGCGTCAGGGCGAGCTTTACGCGGATACCCTGCGGCGTCGGCTGGCCCTTGGACGCCCAATCGAGCAGGAAGCGGCCGAGTTTCTGCGGCGCCGACTGAGAAAGGCCCAACGAGCGGATCTGTTCGCACGCCGTGTGGTAGCTGGCGCTCAGTTGCTGCGCCGCATGGATCGAAGCTTCTCCGTGTTCGCGGAGGTAACGCAGGAAGTCCTCGCGCCTGATGTAGTTGACCTGGCAGGGTTCGAGCATCTCCGCCGTGGCCTGGTAGGGTGAGCCGGAGACCGCAGCGTTCAAACCCAGAACCTCACCCGGCTGAGCAATGCGAAGAATAATGGTCTTGCCCTCGCTCGAAGTGATGGAAATTTTGACCCGGCCCCGGCAGAGCATGAAAACGCCACGCGGCGGCTGCCCCTCGACAAAGAGAACCGCGCCTTCTGGATACGCGGTCGTATATTTGATGGCCTCAAACGCTTTGAGTGCGGCGGGCGGCAGATCGCAGAAGAACCCCTGTGACCGCAGCTTGCAATTGCGGCAGCTTTCGGTAAGGTCCAAACCGTAAGGCGAACGCATGCTTATCTCCCTTCGTGCGATTGCGGCTGGGCCGTCTCGCGCATGACTTGGTCGACGATGTATTGGGTCATCAGATGGCCGTTGCGCAGTTGAGCTCCTTGCTGAAACATCCAGCCAAGCAGCTTCTTGCCGTCGCCGTCGACATAGGTAACACCAGAAAGGTCCACGGTCACTTCTTTGGCCGGTTTCTCACCGTTGATGTCGAACCAAGTCCGGGCTACCTCGTCCACCCAAGGACCCGAAAGTTTGCCTTCGAGCTTGAGTGTCGTGGTTCGCGGATTGGTCTCGTAGCTGATGCGTAGCAAGTTAGTTCCTCTCTCCTAAATCGAGGTGACCCGAACCCCGGTCGCGTCACCCCTTGAGTGGCAATCAGCGCGCCAAATCGCCCAGCGCCCTCGTGTGCATCGGATTTCATTGGAAACACGTCACTTAGATTTCGTCGAGTAGACCGCTGGCGGCTCGGGTGACGATAATTGTCAGCCAAAGTGACTTGGCGCCGCCATACATGACGAAATGTCGTCACTGCCAGGGAGGCGGGGAGTAATTGCCGTAGAACCGAAAACCGGCGATCCCACGGGAAGTTCAACGAGTGGAATTGCAAGCGAGAGGGCGGGACAAAGGCAAGTGAGGATCGGGAGCACGCGCATGTTCAGGCGACGCGCGCGTGGAATTGCTTGGCATGCCATGTCGCGCAGCGCACCACATGGGCGAGGTCGGAGTCCAAGAAGGGTGGCACGATAAAATCGAAAGCTTGGCTTTCCAGTACCTCGATATACAGTGCAGTGTCGACAAAACGTGATACGACTATGACTTGCGAAGTAGGGGCGAGCCGGCGGGCAAGCGCCAGAACATTGGCCCAATTGCCGTCCGGCAGGTTCGTGTCCGTGAAAACCAGCTCCGGCAGAGCGCCGTCTTCCAGCCGCATCTGGGCTTCCCCGCAGTTGCGCACCCGAAATGTATGAACGCCTTGGTGCTCGAGCGCGAGCTTCAACGCGGCGAGCGGACTGCCTTCACCATGGACCAGCATGGCGCAGACTTCTTCGGTCATCGCTAATCCCTCCGCTCGCTGTCTTAGATAATGCCGAGCCGATACTTTTGCAGTGCAGCTACTCTTCCAAATCAGCGGAGGATGTGAACCGCTCAGGCACGTCCGTTTGGACTAGTCTGAGTCTCAATTTGCTTCCCGATGACGGCGCGGTCGAGGTGTGTCTCATGCGTCTCATTGGTCTCATTCTGGCGCAACGAGGTTTGTAACCCGTTGAAAACAATGGATCGCGCTGCGTAACCTCTGCGAGCCGGGTTGACAAAAATTGTCACTCCGCTGCCGACGAGTAAGTTGTTCAGAATCAATAACCTCTGGCCTAGGAAGGTCCCGGTTGACATTTTTTGTCATCAATCTCTACTAAACCTTCCAGAAACCGCCTTTGCACGATATTGCCCTCCAGCCGGCGGGGCGAGAGGACCGGCCGCGAGCAGGGCGAAGGAGCCGAGGGCCAGTTCCAGCTGCGCGCTGATTCCCGAGGGGCCAACCCGCCGCCGCCTTAACTAGCCTAGCAATCGACGGCGATAGCCTACTCGTCGCGCTTCGCGGCACGGCGGGGATGAAACGGTTGGGCGCCGCGGCGCCCGCTCGCCGGCTCGGGACTCTCGATTTCCAGATTGACGACGATCGGATCCTGCCCGCTTCGCACCACCACCGCCTCACACGGCATATCCGGGCGGGCATTGATTTCCTGATGCGGGACGTAGGGCGGAACGTAAATGAAATCTCCGGGGTCGGCCTCATCCGAGAACTCCAACCGATCGCCCCAGCGCAGGCGGGCGCGGCCGCGGACGACGTAAATCACCGTCTCCAGTTCGCCATGATGGTGCGGACCCGTCTTGGCGTGCGGCTCAACCACGACGGTGCCGGCCCACAACTTGCTCGCTCCGGTGCGCGCGTGGGTAATGGCGGCGGCGCGCGTCATTCCCGGCGTCTGCGGCGTGTTGGAGTCGAGCTCCCGCGCATGCACGATCTTCACGCCATGTTTCTTCCAATCCACGCTCATCGTCCTGCCTCCGAAATCGCGCTGATTCGAGTTTCCCAGCACGGCTTGCCGGATGCAAGCCGGCGATGAGGGGGAAGACTGAAACCAACGCCGCTCGCCCTGCTCGATAAGAACCCACCATCGACCACCGTTGTAGCAGCGATCATAGCCTGCGCTGTAAGGGACGCGCTTAGTCTTCGTCAAAAAAGTGTCGGCTGCGACGATGGCGGCGGTTTGCGCATCCAGTCCGGGATGGGCGGCAGTTCGCGTTCTAGTTGGCGCTCGGTGAAGCAGGGTGAACCCTCGGCTGGTTTCTCGGCTTCCGAACCTACAGACGAATCTCCCAGCCCCTCACTACGGCCGACAGCAGTCTCGCTTGGCGGGGATACTCTGCGATCGTTGCTTCCAGAATCCATAGCAACTCCAGTAGCTCAGTAGTGAAGTCGGCCGTCCATGTCTCCGGACGAATTCGAATCCTGAATCGCAGAGCTGCGCTCTGCGCTACCCCGCCAAGAAAACACTTGACACGGATTCGGGCTCAGATTAATATTCCCTGATAGGGAACAGTTATTGTGTTCCCATGCGGGGATCACAGGGGCTGAGCATTGATAGTCCTGGGTCGCGACGTTCTTGCCCAATTTGCTGAAGCACACGCGGATGTCAGGCCGCAGCTTCAGGCTTGGCTCGCCGAAGCGGAGGATTCTGAATGGCAGTCGCCAGCCGAAGTGAAACGCCGTTATCCCGCGGCGAGCTTGCTCGCCGGCAATCGTGTTGTGTTCAACCTGAAGGGGACGAAATACCGAATGCTGGTCCAAATCGGCTACCAAGCTAGGGTCGTGATGGTCCAGAAGATCGGCACACACGCGGAGTATTCAAAGTGGGAGCTTTAAGGAGGGACGCATGATCAAGGTAATCAAATCGCCGGACGACCACAAGGCCGCCACGGCAAGGATCGGCACCCTTTTGAGCCACAATCCGGCGCCAGGCACGCCCCAAGCCGAGGAGCTCGAGGCGCTCGCCGTTTTGATTCAGGATTATGAGGCGAAGAACTTCGACATCGGCCTTCCCGATCCGATTGAGGCGATAAAGTTCAGGATGGAACAACAGAATCTATCGCAAAGGGACCTCGTGCCGTTCATCGGAAGCCGGAGCAAGGTTTCCGAGGTCCTTTCCGGCCGGCGGCCACTCACGCTCTCAATGATACGGGCGCTTCATTCCGGTTTGGGCATTCCTGCACAAGTCTTGGTCCAGCAGCCCGTACACGCTGCACCTGACGAGAGTGACGTCCAGTGGGAGAAGTTTCCGCTTCGCGAAATGGTTAAACGAGGTTGGATTCACGAAACGATTACTGATTATCACTCGCAAGCCAAGAACGTTCTACGCCGTTTTTTTGGCCAGACGGGCCCCCAACCCATGACCGCGCTCTACCGTCAGAGCCGCCATGTGCGCTCCGCGCGACAACTGGACACTTACGCCCTGACTGCTTGGACGGCCCGCGTCATGGTGCTAGCGTCACAAAAAACTTCGGGCACCTACAAGCGAGGAATCGTCGACGAGGAATTCATGAGGCAGGTTGGGCGGCTCAGCGTACTGGACGAAGGCCCACGCCTGGCAGGGGAGTTTCTTGAAAAGTACGGCATCCGGCTGGTCGTTGAGCCACACCTACCCGGAACGTTCCTGGATGGAGCGGCGCTTCTCGCGTCCGACGGAACCCCTGTCATCGCTCTCACGCTGCGCTACGACCGAATCGACAATTTCTGGTTTGCCTTGATGCACGAACTCGTTCACGTGGCGCGGCACCTGAAACAAGAGCAAGCGCCATTCTATGACGACCTAGACGTTACGGCTGAGGATGACCCCAAGGAAAGGGAAGCTGACAGCACAGCGGGTGAAGCTCTGATTCCCGAGCAAGCGTGGAGAAGGAGCCCCGCCAGCCGGTTGCGCTCCCCCGAGGCAATTCGGCAGCTCGCCGACCAGCTTCGAATCCATCCCGCGATCGTGGCGGGACGGTACCGACACGAGCGCAGAACTTATCGGATTCTGAACCAGTTCGTGGGGCACGGGCAGGTGCGCCGCCTGTTCCCAGGGGTGAAATGGAACTAGGAGAAACCATGTTCGACCATAGACATTACGTGCCGATATTGCGTTGGAAGCAAGCAGAAAGGCAAGCGCTGCGCGATTTGGAAGACCACATAAGAGCGGGACTGACCCCTTTGGTACAACTCCTCCCTGAGAGCATAGCCACTGGCAAGCGGGCCCCTTCGATTCGCCGAGCCTTCCAGAAGGTTGCGGCTGAAATGAGGGAATGTTGGGGAACGAGGCCGCTCTTGGTTGACCTTCGCCATATTGATCCAGCACTGCGTCTCGAAACTGAGCACGCCCTTCTGTACCTAGCCTGCCAGGCGCGAGCAAACTCCGTATCATTGGTCCCTGCGACTGGCCTTCGCAGAGACACTGCTTATCAGCGTGCCGTAGGGCAGGTTGCCGCGGGCGATGGCAGGGGGATCTGTCTCAGGTTACTGAGAAATGACCTCGCTAACCCAAGCCTGAGGTCCGAGGTACCGAGGCTATTAAGGCAATTCAGCTTGGAGCCTCAGCAAGTGGACGTTGTGCTGGATATCGAGTGCCATGACTCCAGCTACCCAGATTTCGACAGCCTGTCCTCGCTAATTCCGGAAATACGACAGTGGCGAGGCCTCGCGGTCGCAAGCGGAGCGTTTCCTCCTGATCTGACTAAGTGGACGGCGCCTGGGACGTACCGGGAGCCCAGACGGGACTGGCTAGCGTGGCGCGGAGAGATCGAGCTTGCAGAAGGCGTCGTCAGGAAGCCCGCGTTCTCCGACTATGGCATATACCATCCCACGTACAAGCCGCCGCCTGGGTTCCCGAACTTCAGTGCAAGCATCCGATACACGAGCGACGACGCGTGGATCGTCATGAGGGGGGAAGGCGTGCAGAATCCGGGAGGAGCGGGCTTTGACCAGTACCCCGCAAACGCACAGCTCCTATGTGGAATGGACGAGTTTCGCGGCCCTGGCTTCAGCGCGGGTGATGCCTACATTTTGGCACGAGCCAACCACCCGAGCCGAACGGGCAATGCCTCGACGTGGCTTCAGGCAGGGTTCAACCACCATATGACATTGGTCGTGAGTCAGATCGCCAGTCTCTTCGGCACGTGAGACAAGAGCGAACATGGGCTCGAAGGGCGTCGAGTTCCATGACGTCTGCGAGCCGCGAGTAGACAAAGCGGCGCGGTCTGGACCGGACTCCGTCGGCAGCACCTAGGTCTTCGAGGAGAGAAACAGCCTCGTCGCGCCACAGGAGCCTGACGATGGCCAGCTTATCGAGTCCGGGGTTTTGCGAGGGCTTGCGCACCTCAACCAGGCGTATTCCTTCGTCCGATCCACCTTGCGCAACCTGAATTCCCCACCACTCAGGTGTGGCGCTCAACGCGCGGTCCGCATGATACTGTCCCGTGACCAGGGTGACAAAGTCCAAGACCTTGTTGTAAGTCTCAGCCTGACGCGCGAGCCGCCGGAGCGTATCACGGTCGCTCTTTATTTCAAACCCGTGCAGGCTGCCATTTACGACGGCAAGGTCAATGCGACTGTATCCGTGGCGCAGTCCAAGCTCGTCGAGAATCACCGTCTCCGGGTCCTTTGAATAGAGGGTGCGCAAATACTCCTTTAGCCGGCATCGGATCTGTCCATCGTTCGCGAGTGACTGTGCGTTTGACCGATTCTCAACGAGGTCCGCCACACGAGGGTCTGTTAGCTCGCACTTCATCGCTGACCTCCAGTGCAGGTCCACTCTATCCACAGAGTACGAGCGTCCCTTTCTCTCCTTGAAGACGTTCCACCGGCGCAGGTGAAAGCCACATTGTAGTCGAAGTCCCATCCATCTTGGAACATGGGATCTGCGGAGGTCTGTGCCGGGCGGGCTGGCGCATCAGACCTTGTCAGGTCTGCGACGCATCGGCCTGTAGTCCGCGTGCCGGATTATACTCTGTTGTGCCGTACCTCTCTATTCTTGCACGTTCACGCCTGGCCATCTGCAATTCATCGCCACCTCAAGCTAGGTAGCGCAGAGGTACGCGTAGTTTGCGTTCCTCTGCGGCTTTTCTCTGAAGATCACGAGTGACTCAAATGCGGCTGCGCTCATCGGCGGGCAGCGACACGCGGTCGATAATTAGTCCGCTGGCGGTCAGGGGCGCCCCGTCTACGTGTCCAGTGTAATCGTGCACGCTCGACCACGACCAATCTTCCGCATCTGCTGTAGCGCGGCCCGTGCGAATCAGCGCTGGTGTTCCCCGAAGAACCGCAGAGGAGGGCAAACGGCGCCCACCTCTGCGCTACTTGCTCAAGGCCGCCGTGGAATCGTTGCGGCAAGAGATGGAAAGTGGGACACCTCGCTCCTGACTCAGGGGGTGGTGCGTTTCGATTCCCCTCCTCAAATGAGGAAGCGGTCAGGGGGGTAGTGTTGACTCGCGCGGCTGGCGCGGATCTTTTGACCTGCGCTACTCGTCACCTGTCACTGGTCACTTGTCACTCGTCACTTGTCAATGCAGTTGGGGAGGGGGCCAAGGGGGTGGTGGCGCGTGTCGAGGCCGGACCGCTCAGTCATTCTCGTGCAGGCTTGTTCCCGTCCAGGCGGGAAGCGGGAAGCGCCGATCCACTCAACGTCATTCCCGCGGAAGCGGGAATCCACTACAATAACAATCCCATGAGCCGGCAGTATCATGTCTACATTCTTGCCAGCAAACCCAACGGGACCCTCTACATCGGGATGACCAATAACCTCAGCCGGCGGGTGTGGGAGCACCGGCAAGGCCTGGTCGAGGGTTTCACCAAGCGGTACAACGTCCACTGTTTGGTCTATTCTGAATCCTTTGCGCGACCTCAGGACGCGATCCAGAGGGAGAAGCGCCTTAAGAAGTGGAACCGCGCGTGGAAGATTCGGCTTATCGAATCAACCAATCCTGGGTGGAAGGACTTGTCTCAAACCCTCATGCACATGCCATAGTGCGATGATGGATTCCCGCTTCCGCGGGAATGACGACGACGGAGGTGAGGGCTCTTCCTTCCGATGGCTGCGGTCCCCTCGTCACTCGCGCAAGAATCCAGTTCGTTTTGATGCCTGCTCTCCCCTCGCCCCTTGCGGGAGAGCGGTATACACCGTCAGTCCCGCATAGCCTGTTCCCGCGCAGGCGGGAAGCGGGAAGCCACGCACCGTCATTCCCTCTATGACGACGCTGGCATCTGTCAATACGAAAATGAGCGCACAACACCGCGGGCGGCGGGGCACGCTGTCAAGGGCGCCCGCAGGGCGTTCATCTCGACCCTTGACAGCGTGCCCGCCGTCACGATC
>DASZAI010000070.1:0-1533 GCA_035945295.1 Terriglobia bacterium
CCCTTTTTCGAGCATCGCCGGCGCCACCTTGGAGCTCTTGGGATAATTTAGAATCACGCCGTCATAGGCTTCGATCGCCCTGCTGTATTGTCCCTGAAAATAAAGAATTTCGCCAAGATAAAACTGCGCGTTCGGGGCGAACGCGCCATCCGGAAAATTTTTCAGGTAATCGTTAAACTCCTGCCGCGACAGATCGTAGTGCGCGCTGTTCAAATCGCGCAGCGCGTTCGAATAGAGCGTGTCGCCCGATATTCCTTGCATCGGAGCCGCCGGCTGTGGAGTCATGCCCGGCGGCTGGCTCGCGTAGCTGTCGGGGCCGGGATTGCTTCCCATCGGCGCGCCGGATGTTCCTTGCACCGCCGGTGCCGCTCCGGAAACCTTCGCGTTGATCTGTTGCAAAGTGGATTGAATGTCGCTCATTTGTTGTGAGAGCTTCCCGACGCGAGCTTGCATATCCTGCATGTTGTCGGAGATGCCCTGAATTTGCTGCGTCGTCGACGAAGTGCTCGCGCCGCTATTTGCCACCGCATCCTGCACGGTCTTTTGCAGCGAGCCCATGGTCTGGCTCAACTGATTCTGCGCCGTCAGCGACTGCTGCACCAGCACTTGCATCGACGCGAAGCGCGTGTCGATGTCGGTGCGCAGGTCCTGCTGATTCTGCAGAATCTGCGCGATGCTTTGCTGAATTTGGATAATCTCGCGGGAAACGGCGTTGGCGGGCGGCGGAGCCAACATCGCGCCTCCCATGGCGCCCAAAACGAGTACGGCGAGTGCCAGCACGATGGTTCTTGTGCGCATGGTGATAACCTCCTTGGAATACGCCGCGGCGCTGCGAAACACGCTGTCTCGCAGCGCCCGGCTCGATTGCATTTCTACTGCTGCTGAGCCATCACAAAGTGGCCCCGGCGATTCTGGTGCCAGCATCCCTCGTTATGCTCGGTGCAGAACGGGTGCTCTTTGCCCCAGCTCATTGTTTTGAGGCGGTCAGCGGAGATACCGAGCGAGACCAAAAATTGCTTCGTCGCGTCGGCGCGCCGCTGCCCGAGGCCCAGGTTGTATTCTTCCGAACCACGCTCGTCGCAATGGCCCTCGATCGTCACGCTCACCTGCGGGTAGGAGCGCAAAAACTCCGCGTCCTTCTGCAGGGCGGTGCGAGAGTCGGGGGTAATGTCAGACTTATCGTAGTCGAAATAGGAGTCTTGGACG
Organism: Terriglobia bacterium; assembly: GCA_035945295.1. Lineage (GTDB taxonomy): Bacteria > Acidobacteriota > Terriglobia > UBA7540 > UBA7540 > QHZK01. Next base: position 1,207 of record DASZAI010000070.1, read on the forward strand.
TTCTGGTTGAACAGCGCATTTATGTCCGGCGCTGCCGGTGGCGGCGTCGGCGCAGGTGCCGCGGCAACCGTGATTGCCACGTTGGCCGTCGCCGTTCCGCCAGGTCCCGTCGCCGTGATGGTGTAAGTGGTCGTGTCAGTCGGGCTGACGTTGGTCGAACCTTCCGCCGCCACTTTCCCAACCCCAGGTTGTAGGTCGAGATCCGTGGCGTTGGTCGAAGTCCAGTTCAGCGTCGTGCTTTGGCCCGGCTGAAGGGATGTGGATGTGGCGCTGATCGTCACCGTCGGCTGTGCTGGAGCAGGCGCCGGAGCGGGAGCAGGTGCTGGT
>DASZAI010000071.1:0-112842 GCA_035945295.1 Terriglobia bacterium
AGCGCAGCCGCGTCAGGTGCTCCCAGCACCGCTCTTCCTCCCCGAACAGCTCCCGAAATCTCCCGATCGTCATCATCCCCTTACGCTTGGGTTTTCTCATGCCGGCGATTATATCGCCTTTTCTTCGCCGGAGCAAGCATGATGATCATACCTGCGTTTTTGAGTTTACGTATTCTGCGATTCTCGCAGGCTCGACTTCTTCCTGCTGGCCGGTGCTCATGTCCTTAACTTGGTACCGTCCGCTGGCCAACTCGCCCTCACCGATGATAATCGCGAACCGGGAGCCAAGCTTGCTCGCGACGCCCAGCGACTTCTTCAGCTTGACCGGCTCGTAGCCAATCTCGACGCTCAGGCCCTGGCGGCGCAGTTCGCGAGCCAGCGTCGAGGCCGGGGCGAGTGCGGCATCGCCCAGCCAGGCGACGTAGGCGGTGAGCGGCGAGCCGGCGGGCTGCACGGCGGAACCAGCGGCGGGCAGGGCAGCAGCTTCTGCAACCGCCAGCACCAGACGGTCCTCGCCGATCGAGAAACCGAAGCCCGGAGTGGGCGGGCCGCCAATCATCTCCGCGAGGCCGTCGTAGCGCCCGCCACCCAGCACCGCGTTCTGGGCGCCCAATGCGTCACTGGTAATCTCGAACGTGGTGCGGGTGTAGTAGTCGAGTCCGCGGACGAGCCGCGGCGAAATCTCATAGGCGACGCCGCGCTGCTTCAGTTCCGCGGTGACGCGGTCGAAGTGCTGGCGGCACTCGGGATCGAGATAGTCGAGAATCTTGGGCAGCCCGGCGATGATCGGCTGATCAGCTTCCACCTTACAGTCGAGCACGCGCAGGGGATTGGTGTCCGCACGACGCTGGCAGTCCTCACACATGCCCGACTTGACGCTTTGGAGCGCCCGCCGCAGCACTTTGACGTACTCAGCGCGACACCCAGTGTGGCCTACGGAGTTAATCAGCAGCGTGTAGGCCGTGATGCCCACGCGCTCGAGGTAAAGCACCAGCATCTCGAGCACCTCGGCGTCGATCGAAGGGTGGTCGGAGCCCAGCACCTCGGCGCCAATCTGGTAGAACTGACGGTAGCGGCCCTTCTGCGGGCGCTCGCGGCGGAACATCGGACCCAGGTAGTAGAGCTTGTGGATGCCGCCCTCGTTGAAGAGGCGATTCTCTAGATAGGCGCGGACTACTGACGCCGTCGCTTCGGGACGCAGGGTGAGCGACTCGTGATCGCGGTCCTCGAAGGTGTACATCTCCTTGGTCACGATGTCGGTATCCTCGCCCACACTCCGTGCGAAAAGCTCCGTCCGCTCGAGGATGGGCGTGCGGATCTCACGGAAGTTGTAGGCGGCGAACACGGCGCGCGCCTCGTCCTCGATCTTCTGCCAGCGCCAAGTTTCCGCGGGCAGGAGGTCGCGAGTACCTTTGACAGCGCGAATGGGCTCGAGTGCTTTCGACACGGTATTGTCTCAGGAGAGACGATTTTTGAATCCGTCGGCGCGCCATACCCTCACCCCCAGCCCCTCTCCCCCTGGGAGAGGGTGGCCGAAGGCCGGGTTAGGGCAGCCGTGACGGCGGGGCTGTGAAGCCCCGCCCCCCTCACCAGCGCCACTTGTCACTTATCACTTACCGCTCGTCACTGCTCTGCGGCGCTCGCTGAGGTAGACCTCTTTGTAATCGAGGTAGTGGGCGGCGTGCATGTCGATGAAGACCCGGTCGGCGTCGGTAAGCTGCCGCTGGAAGCGCGCCGGGAAACCCAGGTACAGGCTGCGCGGCGGGATCACCGTCTTCTCAGGCACCAGCGCCCCGGCCGCGACGATCGAGCCTTCACCCACGCGCACGTTGTTCAAGAGCACCGCGCCCATGCCGATCAGGCAATGGTCCTCAATCGTACAGCCGTGGATCACAGCGCGATGCCCGACGGTGACCCAGTTGCCGACGGTGGTCGCCGCACCCAGCATGGTGTGGACAATCGAGCCGTCCTGGATGTTCGAGTTCGCGCCAATGCGGATGGGTTCAATGTCGCCGCGCAGCACGGAAGCGAACCACACACTCGCATTCTCGCCGATTTCGACCTCGCCGATGACGTCGGCGCTGTCGGCCACAAACGCCGACGCCGCAATGCGCGGCACGCGGCCCGCATAACTCCGAATCATAGATTGGTCCGCTCAGTTGAATCGACTGCAGAGTACCCGAACCGAACCTTCTAAACATAGCAGAGCGGCGGGAAAACGCAAGGGCGCGCTGCTGAGACGACGCGCTGGCGAGCGGATTATTCCTTCACCTCGCCGAGCTTGCTTTTCCATGTTCTCGGTTCACGGTGAAGGTGCATGACCGCGACCACAAGTACAACATCACCGCGAACCTGATAAATGATGCCGTAGGGGAACTTGTTGATTCGACAGCGGCGAGTCCTGCTCGAAATTGTTGGCCAGGCTTCAGGGTATTGTAGGATTCTTTCGAGGGTGCGTTTTACTTCTTCGGCGAATTGGGAGCCGAGTCCGCGTTCTTGCGAATCGTAATAGGCGATGGCCTCCGCCAGCTCAGCATGGGCGGGCGCTAGAAACTCGACTACCATCACCGTTTCGTGTTATCAGTTCGGTTGAAAACTTCTCTTATAGAGACAGACTTGATCTCGCCTCGCTCGAACGCGTCGACGCGATCTTCCGCTTCCTGAGCCCACAATTGGTCCATTTTGCGGTCGGGCGATATGTCAAGACTTTCGAGTAGTCGCTCCGCCAACTGTGCGCGCTCCGCTGGGGGGAGAGTTAGCGCTTCTTCCAGAACCTGAGTGCCCTTCTTTGACACAACCGCGCTCCTTCCGCTCACCGAATTGTAGCACGACTCCTGTGTCGATTCGCTCGCGTGTGGGTGTGGCAGAACGTCGCGACCGTGGCATCTAAACCTTGGGTAGAACGATTCCCTGTTGGGCTTGATACTTTCCTTTCTTGTCCTTGTAGGAAATCTCGCAGACCTCATCGGATTCGAAGAAGACGATCTGGCACAGGCCTTCGTTGGAATAGACGCGGGCGGGCAGTGGCGTGGTATTCGAGATCTCGAGCGTCACGAAGCCTTCCCATTCGGGCTCGAGCGGCGTGACGTTGACGATTATCCCGCAACGCGCATAGGTCGACTTGCCCACGCAGATGGTTAGCACGGTGCGCGGGATCTTGAAATACTCGACCGACCGTGCCAGCGCGAACGAGTTGGGCGGAACGATGCACACCGGACCGCGGAATTCGACGAAAGACTTAGCGTCGAAGTTCTTGGGATCGACGATGGTACTGTTGACGTTGGTGAAAATCTTGAATTCGTCGGCGACGCGCAGGTCGTAGCCGTACGACGACACGCCGTAGGAGATTACTCCTTCGCGCACCTGGCTTTCGGCAAAGGGGTTGATCATGTCGTGCTCGCGCACCATGCGACGAATCCAGCGATCATTCTTGACAGCCATAGGAAGACACCTCGGCACAACGGTCGACTAAAATCAGCAATCTGCAATCAGCAGCGGGCAAAACGCGGCATCATAGTATAAGAGAAAACACCTTGACAACGTAGAAAGAGCTTCCTTACGATGGAAGCCTTGTTTTTCAGGAGGTTAGCGTGATCAAGCTGGACATCATAACAGAAGTCGTCAGCCGCACAGGGCTCACCAAAACCAAGGCCGAGGTGGCCGTCGAAACCGTTTTCGAGTCGATGAAGAGAGCGCTCGCCAACGGTCAGCGGATTGAGTTGCGCGGCTTTGGGGTGTTCAACGTGAAGCCCCGCAAGACCGGCATCGGCCGGAATCCTCGCACCGGCGAAGAAGTCAACATTCCCCCTGGCAAGGCTGTGCGCTTCAAGCCCGGTAAGGAACTCCAATCGCTCTAGCCCGCACTTCGGACGTCCTCGAGACTCCGTATTTCCCGCCAATGGCGGAAGTTCCCTCCCGAGGAGACCGGCGCGGTCAGCCGCCTGATCGCGTGGTGATGCCGCGCGTGATGTCTCTGCTCCGCTCGCCCGCGTCTCGAAAGATGAAGGCAGATTTCCTTGTATTTTTCCCTCGTGAAAGCTATAATCTATTTGTTGAATGCAACCAGTGGGCGAAAGCCCACTTTTTTGTTGGAGCAGATTGAGTCGGCGGTTCAGCGTTAAAGGCCGTCGCGGGCCAATCGCAAGCCAGCCGGCAAGTCTTCCCCGGTGCCATGACCGTAGACGTGGAAAAGATTCGTGCGATCGCCGAACGCGTCGCAAAGTCGGAAGGGCTCGCGTGGGTGGACGTGGAGGTCAAGGGCGGCCGCTCGAACCCGCTGCTGAGGATTTATGTCGACAAGCCGGAAGGCGTGTCACACGCCGACTGCCAGAACTTCAGCGAGCAGATGAGCGCCATCCTCGACGTGGAGGACCCATTTCCGGGAAGTTACCTGCTCGAAGTTTCCTCCCCCGGTCTGGACCGGAAGCTCGAGAAGCCGGGCGATTTCGAGCACTTTGCAGGCCGCCGCGTCCGACTGGTGGTACGCGACCAAGCCGGCGGGTCAGCAGTTCTGGAAGGACGGCTGCGAGGTCTTGAGGAAGGGCGCGTGCGACTCGAGATGGAACAAGGCGAGACGAAGGAGTTCGAGCTGGCCAGCATCGCGAAGGCCAGACTGGTGTTGGAGCTGTAAGGTTCTTAAGTGACGGGCCGTTGACCGATGGCGTTTTTCCCGAGCGGCTCCGCACCCGAGGTTCTATGACGACAAGCTTGCTTTACCAGACGATCGATCAACTGAGCCGCGAGAAGGGGATCGATCCGCAGATCATTATCTCCGCCGTTGAGGACGCGATCCTGGTGGCGACGCGGAAGTACTATAAGTCCAACGAGGATCTGCAGTCGCACTTCAACAAGGACACCGGTGCCGTGGAAGTGTACGCGGTGAAGAAGGTCGTGGAAGAGGTGGCGGATCCGGACCATGAGATGACCCTCGATCAGGCGCGCGCCATTCAGCCGGAAGCGGCGCTGGAGAGCGAAATCCGGATTCCCAAAGCTACCGACGTGCTCGGGCGGATCGCGGCGCAGACGGCGAAGCAGGTGATTTTCCAGAAGGTACGGGAGGCCGAGCGTGAGACGGTCTTTGCGGAGTACAGCAACCGGGTAGGCGAACTCGTCAACTGCACGGTGAAGCGGCTCGAGGGCCCGGAAGTAATCGTTGACCTGGGCCGCACCGAGGGGCGGATGCCGCGGCGCGAACAACTGCGTCTCGAGACTTATCAGATCGGCGACCGCCTGCGCGCCGTCATCAAGGAGGTCGATAAGGCCGCGCGCGGGCCTCAGGTGGTGGTCTCGCGAGCCGACTCCATGCTCGTCCGACGGCTGTTCGAGATGGAGGTGCCGGAGATCTACGACGGCACGGTGGTCATCCGGGCGATCGCGCGCGAAGCGGGCGAGCGCAGCAAAGTGGCGGTGTTTTCGAAAGACGCCGACGTGGACTGCGTGGGCGCCTGCGTCGGCATGAAGGGCATGCGCGTGCAGTCCATTATCCGGGAACTGCGCGGCGAGAAAATCGATATTATCGAGTACAACGAGGATCCGATATCCTTTGCGGCGAACGCGCTGAGCCCCGCCAAGATCAACCACGTTTCGGTTGTCGACGCCGAGCAAAAGCACCTCGAGGTCATCGTGGATGATTCCCAGTTGTCGCTGGCCATCGGCAAGAAGGGACAGAACGTGCGGCTGGCGGCCAAGCTCCTCGGCTGGCACATCGACATCAAGAGTGAGGAAGAGAAACGCCAGGAGATCGAGTCCCAGATGGCGGCGATGGCGCGGCGTGGCGCTCCCATCACCGAACTCGTGGGCCTGGGCGACAAGACGCTCGACAAACTGCGAAACCATGGTGTGGAGACCGTCGAGCAATTGGCGCAGATGACACCCGACGAGTTGACGCAGATTCAGGGCATCGGCGAGAGGACGGTGGAGCGAATCCGCAAAGTGGTCACCGATTATTTCGAGCAGGGCGCCGAGCCGGCGGTTGAGGAATCGGCAATGGAGGCGCCAGCGGGCGAAGTTGCCGGCGAGCCTGCCGCCTCACCTGCTGAGCCGGCGTCCGCCGACAAGGCTGCTGAGGCGGAAGCGGCGTCTCCACCACCCGCTGAGCCGGGAGTCGAGTCTCCAAAGGCGGACGGTCAGGAAGCTGCCGTGGCGGAAGAGGCGGGCCCGTCCGAGGAAGCGATTAATCCTGAAGAACAGGCCGTCGAGGCTGCAATAGGATCAGGCGAGGCGGGCGCTGAGGAACCCAGCGGATCGCCGGCAGCCGGATCGCCTGAGGAAGGAGGACCAGGGGAAGCGTCTCCCGAGCAAGGAGAGGGAAAGCGGTCGACGTCAGTTGACTAGTGATTTGCTGGGCGCGAGCCCGGCTACGAGAGGAAGTCGAAGGAAGTAATGATTCGAATCAACGAGCTGGCACGCGAGCTGGAAGTCAAGAGCAAGGCGATTATCGACTACTTGCCCGAGATCGATGTCATGGACAAGAAGTCGCACTCGAGCGCTCTCGAGGATGACCTCGCGGACAAAGTGCGCGCGCACTTCCACGCCCAGGGTGAGGCCGAGTCGGTCGAAGAGAGCGCGCCCAGTGCGCTGCCGAGCAAAGCGCCACGGGCAGCCGAGCCTCCGCCTGCGCCCGCACCGCGGGTTGTTCCGGCTCCGGCAGCTCCGAGCGCACCCGCGGGTCACGTTGCGCCTTCTCCTGCGCTCACGGTGAAGAAACTCCTCGAAAGCCACACGGAGCTCCGGCCCCTGACGCGGTCTCTGGCTGAAATCCAAGCGGAGGCTCGGCGCGCCGTCGCTCCTCCAACGCCGCCACCCAAGCCCGTCCCGGCGCACTTGCCAACCTCGGCGGTCGCAGGTAGCGCGGCGGCGCCTCGGATCGGCCCGGTGCCAGTAGCCAGGGGAGTCCCCGGACTGCGCAGCTCGATCGCGGTAGCAGGAGCTGCGGCCGGTGTGAGGACTCGCGAAGTTCCGCCGATCAAAGCGGGCGCTGCTCCGGAAGTCGCTGTACCCGGCAAAGCGCCGGAGGCGCCCGCCAAACCTGCGCGGATGCGCGGCGCGAGATCACCGGCTTCGAGTCAGCCGATCTATCCCGGCGTGGCCACGTCTAAGGGTGTCCCGCGGCCTCTGGTTCCGCGCGGCAGGGAGCCGCGTCCTCAGCACCCTACTGCGGCGCGTCCGAGCCCTGCGCCCGGCGCTGCGGCTGCCGGCGGTGTACCCGCCGCGCGGCCTCCTTCGGCTCGTCCACCGCTCGCGCCGCGGGGCGCACCGGGTGTCATGCTTCCCAAGCCAGCGGCTCCCGTCGAGGTGCCGATCACGCGGAGCATCACCATCAGCGAGGGAATCAGTATCAAGGAGCTTTCCGAGAAGCTCGAGGTGCGGGCCAAGGACGTCATCAAGAGGCTTCTGGACATGGGCATCTTCGCGACCATCAATCAGACCCTCGATAGCCAGACGGCGATTGAGATCGCGCGCGCCTTCGGCGCCGAAGCTTCGGTCATCACCTACGAAGAAGAAGTGCTGCACGAGGAAGAGGAGACGGATCGGCCTGAGGACTTGACGGAACGCGCTCCGGTGGTGACGGTCATGGGTCACGTCGACCACGGCAAGACGTCGCTGCTCGACGCGGTGCGCGAGACCAGTGTCGCGGCACGCGAGGCAGGAGGCATCACCCAGCACATCGGCGCCTATCAAGTCGAGATCAAAGGCCGCAGAATCGTCTTCCTCGATACGCCGGGCCACGAGGCTTTCACCTTGATGCGGGCGCGCGGCGCGAAGGTGACCGATATCGTGGTACTGGTGGTGGCGGCGGATGACGGCGTGATGCCGCAAACCCTCGAGGCCATCAGCCACGCGCGCGCCGCCAAGGTGCCCATCGTCGTCGCCATCAACAAAATCGACAAGCCCGACGCCATGCCGGAGCGCGTCAAGAAGCAGCTCGCCGACCACGGCCTGATGGCCGAGGACTGGGGCGGTGACACGGTGACGGTGGAAGTTTCCGCCAAGCAGCGCAAGAACCTGGACCTGCTGCTGGAAATGATCCTTCTGGTCGCCGACCTTCAACAACTCAAGGCGAATCCCAAACGGCTGGCGAGCGGTACCGTGATCGAAAGCCGGCTCGACCGCGGACGCGGTCCGGTGGCCGCGATCCTGGTGCAGAACGGCACGCTGCGGGTGGGCGACGCGTTTATCGTCGGCGCCATCTACGGCAAAGTTCGCGCCATGTTCGACGATCGCGCGCAATCGACCGCCGACGTCGGACCGTCGACTCCCGTCGAAGTGTTGGGACTCGAGGACGTGCCGCAGGCCGGCGATCGCTTCCAGGTGATCGAAGACACGCTGAAGGCTCGCCAGATCTCCATCCATCGCCTCTCCAAGCTGCGCGAGGCGGGCCTCGCCAAGAGCGCTCGTTTGACGCTCGAGCAATTGCACGAACAGCTTGCCGCGGGCGACGTCAAGGAACTGCCGCTCATCATCAAAGCAGACGTGCAAGGTTCGGTCGAAGTGTTGAGTGACACGCTGAATAAGTTGAGTACTGACCGAGTGAAAATCAAGGTGATCCACGCGGGCGTAGGGGCGATCACGGAGACGGACGTCCTGCTGGCGTCGGCATCGAACGCCGTGATCGTCGGCTTCAACGTGCGCCCCGAGCGCAAAGCGACGGAGCTCGCTCAGCTGGAAAAAGTCGACATCCGCCTGCACACGATCATCTACAACGTCACCGATGAGATCAAGAAGGCAATGACGGGTCTCTTGGCTGTGACCTTCAAAGAGACCACGCTGGGAAGAGCGGAGGTGCGCGATACTTTCCGCGTCTCGGGCGTCGGTACGGTGGCGGGCTGCTACGTACAGGACGGGAAGATCACGCGCGAGTCACGAGTCCGCCTGGTGCGCGACAGCGTGGTAGTTTACGAGGGCCGCGTCCGCTCGTTGCGCCGCTTCAAGGAAGACGTCTCCGAAGTGCGGTCCGCGATGGAGTGCGGCGTGGCGCTCGAGAACTACAACGACGTCAAGATCGGTGACGTGATCGAGGCCTTCGTCAAGGAGCGCGTCACCGAGCCTGCGCTCGTCTAGACGAGAGATCACCGCCTCGAACGGCTTACGACCATGCCGGTGGGCGTGCTCACGCTCGAAATCCAGCTTCCGTACGCGCATTCCCTCAAGGAAAAGCGAGCGGTCTTGCTCAAGATCAAGGATCGGCTGCGCGCCCGTTTCAACGTCGCCGTGGCCGAGCTTGATCACCAGGACGTGTGGCAGCAGGCCACGCTGGGCGTTGTCTCCATCTCGAACAGCCAACCCCTCCTCGAGTCGGTGTTTCAGAAGGTGCTGGCGGAGTCGGAGAAGATCCTCGGCGAAGACGTCGCCTATCACACCCTCGACTTTTTCTGAGCGTTAGGCCTCGCTGCACAATTGCAGGAGCGGTTCAAAGCTGACAATTCAAGGAGGCTTGAACCACGCGCCCGGGGAGACGTGCCATGTCCGTTCCAGGACGCCGTCAGGAACGGCTTGCGGATCAGATCCGCACCGAAGTCGCGCGCTTGATTACTGAGGACCTGAAGGATCCCCGCATCGGTTTCGCGACGGTCACGCGCGTGGAGTTGAGCGCCGATCTGGGGCACGCTCGCGTCCTCGTTTCTGTGCTGGGCGACGAAGAGGCGCGGCGCAATACGCTGGCCGGCCTCGAGTCCGCAACTGGGTTCCTTCGCCGCGAAGTCACGCATCGGCTGAGGTTGCGACGCGCGCCCGAAGTGGTGTTTGTAATTGACCGCGGCCCGGAGGACGCAGCGAGAATCGAGGGGCTGCTCGAGAAGCTGAAGCACGGCGAGTAGCTGCGTTTTTCCTCGGTCCTTCCTTATGGACGAACAAGCCTTGGACGAACAGGCCGTCATCTCGGGCATCCTGGTGATGGATAAGCCGGCCGGCGTGACTTCGCATGACGTGGTGGCGGCGGCGCGCCGGATCTTGAAGATTCGCCAGATCGGCCACTTCGGCACGCTCGATCCGTTTGCCACGGGCGTTCTGCCGCTCTCGATCGGCAAGGCCACGCGCTTCGCGCAGTTCTACCTGAAGTCGCGCAAGGCCTATGAGGGCACGGTCTGCTTCGGGTTTGCGACCGACACTTACGACGCCACCGGACGGCCTACGAACGAACCCGTCGCCGCCAGGTTGGAGCAAGCCGCCCTCGAGAAAGCGTTTCGCGACTTCACCGGGCGCATTCTGCAGACGCCGCCACCGTTTTCGGCAAAGCGCGTCGGCGGCACTCGCGCCTATAAGCTGGCTCGCGAGCAAAAGCCGGTCGAGCTTACTCCCGTCGAGGTCGAAGTCTACGCGCTCGAAATCGCCGGTATCGACGCTGGCCAGGTGCGTTTCGCCGTGGAATGTTCCGGTGGGACCTACGTCCGGTCGCTCGTCCACGACATCGGCGCAAAGCTCGGGGTGCCGGCGCATCTGGCGAGCCTGCGGCGCACCGCAGTGGCGGAGTTCAAGGAGAGCCATGCTGTCACCCTCGAGGCGCTGCGCGAAGTCGTCGAGCAAGGAAGACTCGCAAGCGTCCTCGTCCCGCTCGAGGCGCTGCTGCCCGACTGCCCGGCGCTCGTCGTGCGCGGACGCGAAGAACAGGGTGTCCGCCACGGGCACAACTTCGAACTGGCGCAGGCTCTGCGTCCTGACCGCGGAGCTGCACCGGACCGCACCCCGGCGTTCAGCCTCCTCAAGATCCTGAATGCGGAGCGCCGGTTGATCGCCGTCGCCCGCCACGTTTCGGGTAGCATCTATCACCCCGACCTCGTCCTGGTGTGACGAAACCTCTGCACCTGCATTTGCATCCAAACGTATAAGGGGGGTCTACGCCAAGCACCGCTTGGATGCCCTCGTCAATCCACTTTATCCGCAGCTCATTCGGTTCCGCATTTCGCACCCTCAGGCAACAAAGTTGGTTATGCCATTCATCAAAACATGTGGATGAAGACGATGTTACTGAGCTCGAAACTGGCGCCGCAGTGGCGGGCTGTATTCAGTCCGGGCCAGCGAACGACCAGAGACGTAACACTACTGCCTATGGAGGGAGGACCTATGCGTAGAACACTGGTTTCAATCTCTTTGATCCTGCTGCTAGCGGGGGGAATCGGCTATGCGAGGGAGCCGATGTCCAAGGCCGAAATCACGGCGGCTATTCAAGACCACTTGTACCACGCGCACGTGTTCCAGCACGGCCAGGTGCAGGTGGCTTTTGAGAACAGTGTGGCGACGCTCACCGGTACAGTGGACAACCTGGGCGCCAAGCTCGACGCCGAACGCGCCGCGCACAAAGTGGATGACGTCATGAACGTTGTGGATGACATTACCGTGCGTGCCGAGGACGTGACGCCGAGCCAGATTCTGGAAGAGGCCCGGAAGGCTATCGTGACCTATCCGTTCTACACCATTTTTGACAACATTGTGCTGGAAGCGCAGGGCAACAAGCTCATCGTCAGCGGTCAGGTGAGCGAGCCTTACAAGAAGGGAGACATTGGGCGGTTCCTTACTTACGTCAAAGGTGTCGCCGAGCTCCAGAATAATCTCGAAGTGCTCCCCACCTCGAACTACGACGACGAACTGCGGATCGCGATCGCACGCGCCATCTACAACGACCCCTACTTCGTTCACTACCGCGATCAGGCCCTTCCACCGATTCACATCATCGTGAAGAACGGTAATGTGACGCTGGATGGAGTGGTGGCCAATCAGTTGGATCGCGTCAAAGCTGAGAACGACGCGCGTTTTGCCGCGACCTTCTTTTCACTCACCGATAACCTGCGGGTTGAACAGCAGCAGTCCCGATGAACGTAAAGGTCCACGGTGGGGGATGCCGCCTCGCCGTGGACCTTTTCTGTCAGTTCTTCCCGTCGGTCACGGGCTCGTCAGCACCTTGACATCGAACGGTGCTACTTCCACGCCCAGGCGCTCGGATTCTCCCGTCAGCGCGTTCTGGTGTTTCTCGTTAAGGAAGACGGTGTGAGGTCTGTCGGTGTAGTTGAGCAGGAAGATGATTCGCTTGCTCTGCTTTTCCCTCACCGCGTACTCGATCCCCTCGGGCATCTTCGGTCCTGCGGTGATGCCGGTCGAGCGCAGAGCGCGCGCCAGCAGCCGGGAGTAGAAGAGCGGTGAGGTTGACTCCATTCCGACGTAAAAGACTCGCCCGCTTCCGAAGTTGTTTTCGGTGACCGCCGCTTTGCCGGCATAGTAGCCTTTGCTGTAGGTTGCGAATACCCGCGCGGTGGTGGGATCGAGAATGTCGAACCATACGCCGGCCGGGAAACGCACCCCCGTGGCTCCACCGGGCAGCGCCGGAACTTGATGCGCCGGACCGCCCGCCGATTCCTCGTCGCGCGCTGAAGTTTCGAGTCCTGGGATGTTGCCGACGACGACCACTTCCTGCGCTTGATTCGTATGCGGATCATAGTCGTGGATGGCGACGCCGGCCAGCTCGCGGAGCGGACCGGGCAGCGTCTCATCCGTCACCACGTTGTGTTCGTCCTTGACACCGGAGCGATAGCTGAGGATGAGCGTGCCGCCGCTGCGCACGAAGTTCGTGAGCTTCGCCGCCAAGGCCCGTGTCACCACGAACAGCGACGGCGCAATGATCAGCTTGTAGCGCGAGAAGTCACTCTCGGGGAAAAGGACGTCCACGTTGATTGCCGCCTGCCGCAGCGGATCGTAGAAGCGATGCAGTTGCCGGTTATAGTCGAAGTCCTTCACCAGCGGCTGGATGTGGAACGCCCACCGCGTGTCGGGTGAAATCAACAGCCCCGCCGCCGATACGACGGTCGAGCCATGTAGCAAGTCGCGCAGTTGTTCCAGCTCTTTGCCCATCCGCGCCACCACCTGATAGCGCGCAGTCGGGACGCCGTCCTGATCGAGGATTCCCTGCCAATACTGTTCTGTGCCGTAACGCGACGTCCGCCAGCGGAAGTAGCAGATGCCGTCCGAGCCGTGCGCAATGGCCTGATAGCTCCAGACGCGGTAAAGGCCCGGCGCAACCTGGCGTCCCCAGAAAACCGTCCAGCCCGGCAGGCCCGCCTGCTCTTCCATGACCATGAAGTGTTGATTGTGCTTCGACCCGCGCATTAAATCGTGTGCCAACGCCGCGCCCGCATAGCTCGAATAGTCCTCACTGAACATCGGGTAGTTGTCCCAGCTCACGAAGTCGAGCGGCCCATTCAGCTCGGAGTAGTCGATCTGGTCGAACAGTCCCATTTCGTTGTGGGTGATGGCCTTGCCGGGCGCAATCTTTCTCAGGATGTCGACCTGTAGCTTGAGGTAGTCGCGCGTGAGATCGCTGAAGTAGCGATCATAGTCGAGCTGGAGGCTCGGATTCGACACCTTCTCGAGCGTATTCCAGGGCAGGGGAATCTCCGGCCAGGTGGCGTAGGTGTGGCCCCAGAAGACGGTTCCCCAGGCCTTGTTCAATGAATCGAGCGTCGAATACTTCGCGCGGCACCACTTCTGAAACGCCGCCAGGCAATACGGGTCGTAGCAATATGGCCCGCCGAGTTCGTTGTCGACCTGCCAGCCGATGACGCCGGGATGATTCTTGTAGTGCTGGGCCATGGCGGTCACGATGCGGCGCGTGGCTTCGAGATAATGCGGGCTGTTGAGGCAGCGGTTGTCGCGTGATCCGTAGCGGTAGCGCACGCCGTTCTCATCCATGGCCGCGATGTCAGGATACTTGGCCATCAGCCAGGCAGGCGGCGAGGCCGTCGGCGTCCCGAGGACCGCCTTGATGCCGTGCGCGTTCAGGACCTTGAGGGCGCGGTCGAGCCAGGCAAAATCGAAATGCCCTTCTTCCGGCTCCATCTTCACCCAGGAGAACTCCGCCAGACGCACGAAGTTGATGCCGGCAGCTTGCATCATCGCCGCGTCCTTCTCCCACCGGGCTTCATCCCACGCCTCGGGGTAGTAGTCGACGCCGTAGATGAACTTGCCGCCGTTCCAGTCCGTCAAGTCAAAGAGGCTGCTCGTCGACGGCACACTAAGCGCGGGTGCAGCGAGGGCGAGAACTAAAGTGCTGAGCAAGAGTGAAGAACCCATAGGACGTAGGCGCATCAGCGAGTCTCCTCTGCCGTACCGCACGGATAACCACGGTACTTCTGATCGGGCTGCGTCGCCATTATTTGAGACGCATCAGTCGGTGTCAACCAAGAAAGGCGAGGACGCGAGCTGAAGCTTAAGGCTTGTGAATCCGCGTCGCGATGAAAAACGCCGCAGTCCCAATGAGCGCGCCCGCTACGGCGTCGGCCGCGTAATGGTACCGCCCGACCACCGTGGCGACCGCGATACTCACCGCGGCGATTGCGAACACCGTGCCCGCGCGCCGCCAGTGCGCACGGACGGCGAGGGCCACCGCAGTCACGGCCGCGACATGGCCGCTGGGGAAGACGCTCGACTGAATGCCGTACTGGCCGAGGATCCAGAAGTTGACGCGGCGGAAGAGCGGGGAGACCACGGGGGCCGGGAGGTCATGGAAGAGAATGCGTGGAGGAGTCGAGGGGAAGAGCGGAAAGAGCGCATAGCAAGTGAACAGCGCGAGCAGCGTGGCGGTCCAGAAGTGGTCGAGGGCGCGCTCCGCATCGAACTCGCGGCCGGGATCGCGCCGCGATCGCGCGAGCAGAATGTACAGCGCGCCAAGACCCAGGGGTACCAGCGGGTAGCAGAGTGAATAGCAGAACTCGAGATAGCGCTGGAGCCATGGAGCGCCGAAATCGAGTGCCGCGATTACCCAGGCGTTTTGAAACAGCACGTGGTCCCAACCAACGAACAGACGATCCAGGCGGTGACTCGGATCGGGAAAGCCGAAGAGCCCGGATTCGCGGTAGGCCAGCAGAATCACGATCGCAGGGAACCAGTCGCGAATCACGGCGAGCAGCTCGCTCTTGCCGTCCCTGGGAGTCAGAGTCATTCCCAGAAGGCGCGGCTGAGACATGCGAGTCCGCTGGTCTCCGGAGGCAGTCTGCCTTGGGACATTTCGATCTGCGCTGAAGCGAGCGAGCAGCGCGATGACTCCGCCGGTGGCGAGGTTGAGGGTCGCAATGCTCAAGCCCTGGGTCACCGAGATGCGAAAGAAAGTCGCGGCGGCAGAGAGATAGGTCAGAAAGATGAGGGTCAGCTTCTCGGAAAAGCGGAGGCGTATGCCGACCGCCTTGGCGTCGGCCACACACCTCCAGGTTGCCTTTGCAACGCCAGCCGCGGACTGCGCCAATTGGGTCTGCATAGACGAATGACAGCTCGATTGTCCAGGGGTGCGTCCCGACTTCTGTCCACGACGCACCCTTGGGCGTATAGCCGAACGTTCGAGGCGAGGTGCATCCCCGAGTCCGTGCTACGTAGATCCACAGAGCGCGTCTGGTTCCAAACCTGGCCAAAACGCATCGGTTTTGTTTCCAATGCAGTAGCCATGTTGAGGTTGCGAACCGGTGCGGGCTGAACCTTTCGCCGGCACGCTGGGTGTCGGCAAAAACTTGCGGCGCCGCCTGTACTACCGGGCATTTGGAGGCGGAATCAGCGCATGTTATTCTAGTTGAGGAGTTGAGTTCCAAAACTATGGCGTCCTATCTGGTTACCGGCGGAGCCGGGTTCATTGGTTCGCACGTCGTCGAGAATCTGGTCGGCGCGGGGCACGAGGTGCGCGTCGTCGATAACCTGTCGACGGGCAAGCTCGAAAACCTCGAGGCTGTGCGCAATCGCATCACGTGGTGCGAAGCTGATATTCGCGACCTGGACAAGTGGCACGAGGCTTTTGCCGGTGTGAACTACGTTATCCACCTGGCGGCGCTCTCCTCAGTGGCGCGTTCGATTGAAGAGCCGCAGATCACGAACAAGGTCAATATCGGCGGAACACTGAACGTGCTGCTGGCGGCGCGCGACGCTCGAGCCCAGCGCCTAGTATTCGCGAGTTCGGCCGCCGTTTACGGCGATCGGCCGGAGCTACCGCGCGCCGAGTCCCAGGAGCCTTGCCCGCTTTCACCCTACGCGGTGACCAAGCTGGCGGGCGAGTATTACTGCCAGGTATTCACCCGGCTTTTCGGACTCGAGGCGGTGGCGCTGCGTTTCTTCAACATCTTCGGCGCTCGCCAGGACCCGGGTTCACCTTATTCCGGCGTGCTTTCGAGGTTCATCACGTCGTATCTTGAGGGGACGACCCCGACTATCTTTGGTGACGGCGGGCAGTCGCGCGATTTCACTCACGTCGCGAACGTGGTCGACGCGGTGCTGCGCGCCGCCAAGGCACCCGAAGCCGCGGGCCACGTCATCAATGTGGGCGTCGGTAAGAGCAGCACTTTGAACCAGGCGATTGCGCTGCTGAACACGATCTTCGGGCGCGAGACCGCACCGGAGTATGCACCGCCGCGGCCGGGAGACGTGCGGCAGTCGCACGCCGATATCTCACTGGCACGCCGCCTGCTGGGCTACGAGCCGCTCGTCTCCTTCGAGCAAGGGTTGAGGGAGACGGTGGATTGGTATCGTGCGAGTCTTCAGGACTCCCCGTCGTTGGCGCGGCCGCGCGCCGAATAGCGATGATTTAGGAATCGCCCAAGCCCGCCCGGAGTCTCTGAAGATCATGTTGTCGATTGCCTTGGCCGTCAGTCTCGTGTGGTTGGGCTTTCTCGTCGCTCTCTTCTACTACGCTTGCGCGGTGCCGAGCTCGCAGCTCCTCGGCCGCACGCTGGTGCGCGGGCCCGCCGAAGGGGAGCGAATCGCACTGACTTTTGACGACGGACCCGCCCCGCCTTTTACCGAACAAATCCTCGACATCCTGCGTGACCACGACGTGCCCGCGACATTTTTCGTCTGTGGGAAGAATGTGGAGCAGTTTCCCGACGTTGTCTGCCGGCTTCATCTGGAGAAGCACACGATCGGGAATCACACCTACTCCCACCCGTTTCTCTACTTCAAGAGCCGCGCGCGGATGGCGGAAGAAATCGACCGCACTCAAGCTGCGATTGAGCGCGTGACCGGCGTGTGTCCTAAAATCTTCCGTCCACCCTACGGCGCGCGCTGGTTCGGGCTTTTCGACGTGCTCGCCGATCGCGGTCTCGAGGCTGTCCAATGGTCTGACCCCAGCTTCGACTGGAAGAAAAAGAACCAAGCCGCCGACGTCGCGCGCCTAACGCTGCGCGGGCTACGCGCGGGCTCGGTGATCCTGATGCACGACGGCCGGGAGCCACGCTCGCGTGATGGAATCGACGCTTCCAAGACCGTCGAGGCGCTTCCCGCCATCATCGAAGGCGCTCGGCGAGTCGGCCTGAAATTTGTTTCCATCGAGGAGTTTCTCTCTAAGAAACCTGACAGCGGGGCGGCACGTGTTGTAGCGCCGTCCAAACCCGCCCTGTGAAGGGAGCGGCGAAGTCGCTGGAGAGCCAAGGCGCCGGTGAGGTGAGAGGAGATGGTGAGATGAGGAAACCCAAGATCCTCATCCTGACCGTGCCTCACGGGGCGTCGCATCGAGGCGCGGCGGACGCACTGCGTCACGCGCTGTGCGAGATCGAGGCGGGGCTCACGGCCGAAGTTGCCGACGCCCTCGAGCATTGCGCTCCGTGGTTCCGCGCCTATTACAACTCCTACGAGATTCCCCTCAAGCACACCCCGCGCGTGTGGGGCTGGATTGAAGCCGTCCAACACCAGTCCTCATCGACCGGACCCGGCTGGCTCTACCGGCGTGGCGCGAGGCCGCTGTTCCGGTTCATCGACAATTTCGGTCCAGATATCGTGATCGCCACCGAGGTGGGGGTGTGCGAACTGGCGGCGATCGACAAGCGTGAGAACCACGCGGCCTATCGTCTGGTTGCAATCGAACTCATGGACTTCAACCGAGCCTGGGTGCAGCCCGAAGTGGACCTTTACCTGGTCACGCACGAAGACCTCGGAGCGGAGTTGGCCGCTGCCGGCGCGGCGCACGAGAAAATCTTCTGTAGCGGCCAGCCGATTCATCGCCGTTTTGCCACCGTTCCGCCACCGGACCGAACTCGAGAACGCCTTGGGCTCGAGCCGGGAATCCCGGCGCTGCTCGTCCTCTTCGGCGGCACGGGATTTGGCAAGCCGCGTCGCATCGTGAGTGAGCTCCGACGATTGCAGCACGCTGTGCAACTGGTCTTTATCGCCGGAAGAAATAAGCGCTTGGAAGAAGAGGTGCGAAGGTGTACGGAGGGAATGCCGCACACGCGCGTCCTCGGATGGGCCGACAACGTACAGGACTGGATGGTGGCCTGCGACCTCGCAATCTCCAAGCCCGGCGGGTCGACTCTGGCCGAAGGTTTCGCCTGCGGCCTGCCCATGCTAGCCTACGATCCTCTCCCCGGCAACGAGCAGCGGACTTGCGCCTGGATCGAAAAGTGGGGCGTGGGCCGCTGGATTCGCAGGTCTGAGGACCTGGCGCCCGCCATCGACCGGCTGATTGGGAATCGTTCCGAGCTCGATCTCCTGCGCGCGCGCGCCAAGTCGCTTGCCCGTCCTCGTGCCGCCTACGACGGCGCGCAGCAAATCCTCAAGCTCTGGCGGGATAGTTCGAACCGGCTTCTTGCTCCCACCGGATCGTCTCAGTCGTGAAGCGTCGCGAAGCTGGCGCCGACGGGCTCCTGCTCGTCACCTGAGTTGGCGCCACGCTTCCAGCGCACGCGCGGCAGGATGATGTCGGGCTTGATCCGCGCGGCGTGCTCCTTGACGCGGTGAAGCACGCTGTCGACCAGCACGTCGGACAGCAGGTGCGGAACCAGTCCCAGGTCGAGCAGCTTCTGGTGGCGAGCATTGTAATAGTGCTGCTCCATCTCGACGCGAGGGTTCTCGAGGTGGTCGATCTTCACGTGGAGACCCAGCTTCTCTCCCTGTTCCTTGACGAGCCCGGCCAGATCGAGGACGCTGAACGTCTCGGTGAATTGGTTGAACACGCGGTATTCGCCCGCTTGCGGCGGATTGAGGATGGCCAGCTCCACGCAACGCAGCGTATCGCGGATGTTGAGGAAGCCGCGCGTCTGGTGTCCACGGCCGTAGACCGTGAGCGGTATTCCAGCGACTGCCTGGACGCAGAAGCGGTTGAGGGCCGTGCCAAACACCTCATCATAATGAAAACTGGTCGCCAGACGTGGGTCGAGCCGGATCTCATCCGTGTCGATCCCGTAGACCACTCCTTGGTTGAGGTCGGTCGAACGCAGCTTCCAAGTGCGACAGGCGAACAGGATATTGTGGCTGTCGTGGACTTTGGAGAGATGATAAAGCGAGCCTGGCTGTTTGGGATAGGGCAAGATGTCCTTGCGCCCCTTATATTCGATCTCGAGAAACCCTTCTTCAATGTCGATATTGGGCGTCCCGTACTCGCCCATTGTACCCAGCTTCACGAGGTGGCACTCGGGCGCGTAATCGCGGAGCGCCCAGAGCAGGTTCAGCGTGCCGACGATGTTGTTGGTCTGAGTGAAGACGGCGCGGTTGTGGTCCATCATGGAGTAGGGTGCTGAGGGCTGCTCGCCGTAGTGCACAACGGCATCCGGCCGGAACTTCTGGATGACCCCCTTCACCACTTCGTAGTTGCGCAGGTCGCCGACGAACAGCCGGAGCGTGCGACCGGCGACTTCGTGCCACGTCTTGACGCGGTCGTGAAGGGTTTGGATGGGAATCAAGGGCTCGACGTTGAGCTCCATTTCCCAGCGGCGTTTGGCGAAGTTGTCGAGAACGCTGACTTCGTGCCCCTGCTTGGAGAGATACATGGCAGTCGGCCAGCCCAAATATCCATCAGAGCCCAGAATCAGGATGTTCAAAACGCCACCTCCCCCTCAAAATTCAGAAACCTGGTAGGCCCGAACGGACTCGAACCGTTGACCTCTACCGTGTCAAGGTAGCGCTCTAACCGGGCTGAGCTACGGGCCTGCTCAATAGAATCAGTCAGTTAAGCGAACGCGATTCTACCACAATTCCACTTGCCGCTGCAGCACTTGGAAGGGCGAGCCCAGCGAAGGGGAAATGGCAAGAGGACATAGCACAGGTCAGGGCACGGCAGGGGCAGGTGTGGTTGCCGCGGGAGCCGCAACGGTCCTCTGGACCTTAGTGTCGGCTAGGCCGGCGACAGTCTTGGCTTCAATAGTCCGCGGCTGGAATGTCTGGAGGTAGTGCTCGCGCGGGAGTTGGAAGAAGCTCATGCCAAGCGATTTCGCTTCGGCCAGCGCCCTGGCATTATCCCAATGATCGTGGTCGATGCGGTAGGCCCCGATAACGGTGCCGGTGCGGTCCGCTCCCCGCTGGCAGTGTACGAATACAGGACCGGTTGTATAGTCTTCAAGTAAAGTCAGGATCTCGGTAATCTGCGCCTCAGTCGGCGGGGTCAGGCCCGTCATGGGAACGTTCATATACTTCATACCGTCGGCGGTAACAACCTGCTCTTCCGCTCGCGAACGTCCATCGTGTTCCCGCAAGTCGATGATGGTCTTCACGCCGAGCTTCGCCAGATAGGCAAATCCTTCGCCGGTCGGCTGTCCGCCGCGATAGACATGATCATCAACCTGGGAGAAATTCCTGATCCCCTGAATGGGGAAACCGGCAAAGGCGGGCAAACTCAAGACAAGAAGCGAAACAAACCAACGGCTAACGAACGACATCGGACCCCTTCCCTGCGAACT
Source organism: Terriglobia bacterium (assembly GCA_035945295.1). Taxonomy (GTDB): domain Bacteria; phylum Acidobacteriota; class Terriglobia; order UBA7540; family UBA7540; genus QHZK01. The sequence continues at coordinate 20,625 of DASZAI010000071.1, forward strand.
CAATCTCAGACGCCATGGTACCCACACTATGTGATGCGAACACCTCGCCCGCGGTTGCAGCCGTGTTCCTTGGTACTGGCCATCGAACACATTGTTTGTTGCGCCGCTCGCCTGACCAGATAACGACGCTAGTGACCGGCCGATCCTCACGGAGCACTTGAAGCCGGCTGGCAGACGTTGGCTGCCAGCGACGTTTGTGATTCCGGCAGGGGACACGCAGCCTTAAACTCCGCCAGATCGCGCGTCACCCTTCGCCATGTCCCGGATTGTCTCCTGAGACTATTGTCCGCGGAGTCGGCGTAGAAACTGAGCAGATTATCGCGAAGCCCGGCGCTGACGCCAGCGAAGTGCTTGCGTTTGAGGTCGTGCAGCAGCCTGGCGTAGGTCCGGTCGCAATAAAAATACTCGCCCGGCCGTGTTGGCTGACCGGTGTCCAGGTCCACGTCAGGCGGGTCGCATCTGCCCACCTGTACCGCACTGAGTTCCGCGTTGTAGCTCGCGACAGTGGCCTTCAGGCTCGAGCCGAACAACTGCTCCGTCTGCAAAGTCGGAGCGTGGAAATCAAACGCACTGAGCGGGCCGAACTTTGGAAGCAGTCTGAAGAAGAAGGCGGTGACCTTATCCCCCACCCCAGGCCGGGTGTAGTACTTGCGCCAATCCCGGTAAGACTCGCGGGACAAGTGGTAAAGCTGCGCGTGCTGAGCGCTCGAAGCGCGCTCTTCCAACTGCTTCCGCCTGAGCGCCCAGGCCACCTCGCTCATTTCAGGAATGAATTTGTTCGCCAGCTTGCGGTAGGCGGCGATGGAGAGATCGACGTCGAGAATCTCATCGCTCAAATCGAGACCGTAGGTCTTCTTGAAGGCGCGCTGGAGGACTGGCTTCGGCACCCGAAAGCCGATCCAGTCACGATACGCCTGCGGCGCGTCGTGCCTGGCTACCACTTCCAAGGTATCGAATCCAAACTCCGTTAGGGCGTGCGCCCAACGGCTGTCCTCCCAAGTAATCCAGTCGCCGTACCTGCGATGCAAACGGGGATAGAGCAGCGCGACCGAACGGTTGACGGCGATCGAGTGGCCTTCCACGTCCGCGCTGTAATGGGACAAGGCACCCAGGGCGAAGGCGTAATCATTGATGTCCCTCGATTCCTCGAACAGCGCTTCCACAAAATCACCGCTCCTCACATAGTGTGTGAGATGGCTGAAGAAACGGCTCCCGAAAGGATAGTAACCCATGTCCTGGATCACACAGCCCCCGTAAGCATAGGCATGAGCTTCCCGCAACTGTTCGGGGGTGGCGTTGGGAAATCGTTTGAGCAGCAGTGGCTGGATGTGGTCGTCCCACTGGGCGTCGATGATCGCCTCGTGAGTCAGTACCGAGTACCCTAAGCACCGAGAGGCAAAGCAGAGCGCGCCCGAAAGAAGGAGTACCGTGCCAGCCAACGACGCTGGAAATCTCGGCGCGCTTCCAAGTCTGCTCATACTAGATTTGATGGTCGGCGTCATGGTAACGGAAAACAATTTCCGAGGGCGTATCCTGGGCCGTCGTGGAATTATCTCCCTTTTCTAATAGCCTATCCCAATCGGAACTTCAAGTCTTAGGGATCGTCGTTAACACGGCTTCGCTCGCGCCGCCCCCGGTTCCGGATGATGTAGCCGAGCAATATAGGCTACTACAAGGCCGGCGCGGCGGAGGGCGCCGTTGAAACGGAACGTGCAGTCTCTCCCATGAGAGTCTCCCCTTCGTATGCATCGAATGTCTCGCCATACGCGGGGACGGGCCTATCTGGGGAAGGATCAGGTGAGCTTGTAGGCTAGCAGATTGGGGCAGGAATGTCAAGCAAAAAATCGCGTGATTATCTTGTGGACAAAGAAGGAACATCCAGCTTGGGGGAGCGCGTGACAGACGGCGCTACCGGCGGCGTCTTAGGTTGGCAAGGATGGCTACGCAGAGGACCGCGAGCATCAGAATGAGCACCCACTTCGCGCCGATGGTAAACATCGCAGATGTTGTGGCGGGAATCCACCTGGGTGGCAGCCTATCGTCAACAGCCGTTGCGGACTGTGGCACACCTTAAACATCAGTGTCAAGTGGCCGACGAAAGGAGCGAGACGACAACGGGTGCAGAGCGAGATTCCTCGCGCCACTCGCAATGACACGATGCGGAGCGAGGGGCGCGGGATGACAAGGCGCTAGGGGGTTCGTCAGTGAGCGACCTCAACGTGCCATCTCGCGTGCAGGGTACGAGTCAACTCGGGTAGAGCGCTCGGGCGTCCACCACGCGGATGTAGTGGTCCGTGAATTTGAAGTGGCCGCCCGGCAATTCGTACTTGGGCATATGGCATGTGACGCAGCGGCGCGTGCCGACAGGGCAGGGCGCGCCCGGATACCGTGCATCGGCCACCGCACCCTTTGGTTGATGGCATGCCTGGCACTTCGCGTCATAAAAGGACGGACTCCGCACGAGAGTACGGTGAGGATCGTGGCAGGCCAGACAACTGATCCGCGAGTCCGTGGCGCTCCAGCAGCGGCTTTTCTCGAGCCGGTACGGCTGAAAGCGCACGTTGCGCACGTCGAGGATGTGCATCAACTGGACCTCGGTCCAAGTGCGATGGCAGGAGCCGCAGAAACTGTCCAAGTCGTAAGGGGCCAGCCATCCAGGATTGAATATCGCTCGATGGGCAGAGTTCCCGCTTTGAATGGCGGCGACGTGCTGCGCGCCAGGTCCATGACACGCTTCGCAACCGACTCCCGGCACTGCGCTCTCCGGATGGAATTCCCTGCCCACCACTGCTCCCGTGGTGTGGCAGGCGATGCACTGCCGCGCATCGTTCTCGACCAGGCGGTCTCCCAACGCATCCTCAAGCGTCGCGGGGACCTGAACGGAATCGCCCAACGTCACGCCCAGCCTTTGAGTGTCGTTGAAGAAGCTGACCCGGCTTTGGTAGTACGCGCCGTCGTGCCGAAACACGTAGGTCTGCCCGGCCTCGCCTTTTCCCAGAACCCAGAGGATTGGCTCGGTGATCGTCTGCCTTCCATCGCTGGCGGAATAGAGGCTGTGGTTGCCCTGGCGGACGATCCGGTACCGATAGCGCCCCTCCCGGAAAGTCAGCCGCGGGTGTGAGCGCAGGATCTCCGCATCGCTGGCAGGCGCTGCCGCCTGCGCCATAGGCGTGGATTCGTAGGTCTTCGCTTCGGAAGCGTGGCATCCGGCGCACACGCGGGGTCCGGTGTAGGTTGATCCCGCGGGCGGACCATCGACGGGATTCCAGCCCGGCTTGCTGGCGCTTTGGAATCCTGCAAGTGGCAACTTCGCGGACATGAACCAGGACGCCAGGGCCATGACCACTAGCCCGGCGGTCGCGGACATGTGTCTTTCCTTAGGCTTCGCGATGTAAGGCGCCAAGGTTCCCTCTGCCACGGCAAGCGTGCCCGGAGAGTTGCAGAAACCTACAGACGGAGAAGAAAGGAGCGTAGTTACATGCGGACGCAGTGACCTTCCTGGGGAACGGCAGAGCTCGCCCATGTTACTTCGCTTGGAGAATTGCCTGGCTTAGTTTCGTAGTAGTGGATAGTAATTACCAGGGTGCAATAATAAAACTAGGCATCTCTCAGCAAACCACTACCGCGGCGTAATTTTTCTCTTGACAACCGCTTTCTGCGGTGGTTTATTCGCACTCAGCGTCGAGGTAGGGCTAGCGCAGTCTCAAAACAACACGGAGGGAGGCAACGATGTCCAGCGCCGAGCGCACGCGTCTACCTAGTGGCCGGTTGGCGGCTGCTAGGTTCGATCGATTGGCGGACTCTAGATACGACTGGCTAGGGATCAGTCTTCTCGCCACTCTTTTCGTGATCATTCCCTCACACTTGGCACTCGCCCAGAACACAGCGCGGGTCGATGGTGTGGTCCACGATCAATCCGGCGCCCTCGTTCCTGGCGCTTCTGTTGTTTTGCGCAACGAAGCACAGGGGACAGAATTTCGGGCGAAAACCGATGCGACGGGTACCTACAGCATCGACCTCGTTCCTGCAGCTACCTACACGCTCATCGTGCAGATGCCAGGATTCAAGACGTACAGCCGGACCGGGGTACTTATCCATCTTGACGACCGGCTCAGCATACCCGTGAGCCTGGAGGTGGGCCAGCAGGTCCAGACGGTCGAGGTCACGGCTCAGGCAGCGCAACTCGTCACGACCGACAGTGGCGCTAAGACTGACGTCATCGCCGCGGCGCAAATCGAGAATCTTTCGACCCTGGGACGGAACGCGGTGGAACTCCTGGCGCTGCTCCCCGGAGTCGTCAACTCAGGCTTCAGCCCGCTGAATGGTTCAAGCTTCGGACTGGGCGTCGACGCCTTTAACGTGAACGGCCTGCGCAGTGACATGAACGACGTTCGCCTGGACAACGCTCACATGATTGACCCGGGCTGCAATTGTGGCAACATCGTCGAGCCCAACATGGACATGATTCAGGAGTTCTCACTCAAGACTTCCAACTTCGAGGCGGACCAGGGCCGCAGCGCCATGATCATGGATACGGTGGTCAAGTCCGGTGGCAGCGCGTATCACGGCGAGGCTTACTACTACGGGCGCAACGCCTACTTCAACGCCAACGATTGGTCCAACAATTTAGCAGGTGTGGCGAGGCCGGCGAGCAAGTTCAATTACCCTGGATTCAATATCGGCGGGCCGGTCAGGTTCCCCGGCTCTGACTTCAACAAAAGCAAGGACAAGATGTTCTTCTTCGCCGCCGTCGAATGGCAGCGGCAACTGCCTGATCCTGGAACGGAACTGGCGACCGTGCCCACCGCGAAGATGCGCACCGGCGATTTCAGCGAGCTGCTGAATTCCAAATTCTGCACCACCGACTCGAGCGGCAACGTCACTGGAGGGCGCTTCCTCAATATGCCCTGCATCGTGACGGACCCCACTAGCGGCTGGAATAACACCGCCCTGCCCGGAAACATGATTCCTCAGAGTCAAATCACCCAGAACGGGATGAATTTTCTCAAAGTCTTCCCGCTTCCCAACTACGTGGACCCCAATGGCAGGTACAACTTCTCGGGCCGGCCGCTGCTCCCTCTGAATCGCAACGAGCAGATGATTCGAGTCGACTACAACATCAACGATACCACTCGCGCCTACATCCGCCTGGCGCGGAACGCCGATCACCAATACTATCCCTACGGCCTCTGGTCAGGCGAGAACAGCGGGTGGACCTCCAACATTCCGGAGCCGACACCGACTATCGGTAACAACAACGGCCAATCGATCTCCATCAACGTCGTTAAGATCATCAACCCGACCTTGACGAACGAGGTCCAGTTCAACACGCAAGCCCTTCGATTGCCCAACCACTACGCTGACCCGAAGAAACTCAGCCGGACGGCTTTGGGATTCAATTTCAGCGGGATGAAGTTCCAGGTCCCGAATCTGCCGGCATTCGCCAACGGAGTGAAGACGACCAGCGACTTCATTCCCCAGATTACCGACGCTTGGGACTATTACGGCGGTAATCCCGGGGCCGGACGCTGGGGCGAAGGCGACGTGGGCAACCGCGTCTTCGCCGACAAGACGGAATTTGAGTGGTTGGACAACCTCACCAAGGTGCATGGCACCCACACGATGAAGTTTGGGGGCAACATTGACCGCACTCGAAACGACCAGAACGGTCTCGGTACGGCTCCCGAGGGGATGTTTATCACCAATAACTGGGGCGGCTATAGCACCGGCAATGAGTTCGGCGATATTCTGACCGAGAATTTCCGCTCCTTCGAACAACAGATACCGGATAATGACGGCCTGTGGCGGTTCTGGAACGTCGAGTGGTACGCGCAGGACTCCTGGAAGGCAACGCGCCGGCTGACCTTGAACTACGGCGCCCGCTTCTCCTGGATGCAGCCCTGGAACGAGGCACGCGGACTGTCGACGACCTTCATTCCCAGCCTCTACGATCCCGCGCAGCCTACGAACTTTCTGAACGGCATCCGGACAGGGCAGGCGAACCAGGTGTCCCACAGCGTCTTCCCCAACCCGAGTCCGGTGATCCAGCCGCGTATCGGATTCGCTTTCGATGTGTTCGGAACCGGCAAGACGGTACTCCGGGGAGGTTTGGGCACCTTCGTCACGCGGGATCAGGGGAACGTTTCCTTCTACATGGCCAGCGCTGACCCCTTCTCCTTCAATGCGACGGTGGGCGCGACCGGCAGTGTGCCAACCCTATCGATGGCGGCAATCCAAGCCGCGGATCCTTTCGGCGCCTTGGGCAACATCACGGTCCAGGCTGAAGACCCGCACGATCCCAACCAGCCGCAAACGTACGAGTGGAGCTTTACACTGTCCCAGAACGTAGGGCTGAAGACCGTGCTCGAGGGGTCGTACGTGGGCAACATGAGCCGTCACTTGTACCGCCAGTTCAACGTAAATGCTATTCGACCGGGAGGCATGTTCATTCCCGGGACCACGGAATGTTGCGCCCCCAACCCAAACGGCAGTAGCCCCACCACCGGGGACACAACTGCGAACGACTTCCGCTTCTACAAACCGTTTGCAGCCATCGACTGGTCGTCCCACAGTGACACGGCCAATTATAACTCCTTGCAGGTCACGGCGAGACGCAATGTGTCAACCGGACTGACCTTGCTCGCCTCCTACACCTGGTCGAAGACCTTGGGATACACGACCAGCTTCCAGGGGGTCGTCGATCCGTTTGATTCGCACCGGAACTACGGTTACGCTCCTTGGGACAGGTCTCAGATCCTCAACTTCTCGTACATCTACCAGATGCCCAAGCCTGCTGCCAAACACAACTGGAACCGGGTCGCGAAGGGCGTGCTCGATTCCTGGCAGCTTTCCGGCATCACCCATTACACGAGCGGCGCGCCGCTGGGTAACAATATCGGGATCACCAACATCGCCTGTACGCCTGGACCGGGTGCTCCTTCGAATATCTGCCAGGCTGGCTCCTTTGACAACGGACTCAGTCAGTTCTCCGGAGGCAATATCGGATGGTACGGGACTCCGGACATCACCCTTCGTCCGGTCATCACCTGGCAAGGGGGCGGAAGCAATGGGGTAGGTGGTCACTGGGTGAGCCCGAGTTCCATCACCTTGCCTGGGTTCAACCAGTTTGGAACCTTCGAGGCGCCGATCTTCCGAGGGCCGGGCTCTTACAACTGGGACTTTACGCTGTTCAAGAGCTTCCCGCTGGGCGAAAGCCGTCGCATCGAGTTCCGCCTGGCTGCCTTCGATGTGCTCAACCACGCCAACTTGGACAATCCTCAGATGTCCGCGAGCTTCAACTGGGTGGTGCCCAAGGGGGCCACGAGCTTCTCGCAGGGAACACCCGTGCTCAACAACCCGGCCAACTTCGGCGTCGTCACCGACGCACACGGTCACCGGGAGATTGAGGGTGCTCTCAAGTTCTACTTCTAGGGTTGGGGCAAGCTGAGAATCCTGCTTTCTTCGGGGCGGGCGTCAAGCTCGCCCCTTCTTTTTTCTTCGCACAGCTTGCTTTGGCTGCTAGCCGCGCCTGAGATTCGCAGGTAGCAAGGAACAGCATTCTGACTGAAACATCGGGTAAAATGCAGCTATGAAAGTGGCTGGCGAAATGGCGCTGGCGCTGCTGGTATGCGGAGGCGGGTTGCAGGCCGCTCCGCAGACCAAGGAGCCACCGTCGTGCGTGGTCGCGGACCAGGCGCTCGCTCAAGGCCAGCCGCAGCTCGCAGTCGAGGAATACCAGAAATGCCTTCCCCAAGGGCCGCCCAGCTTCAAGACGCTATCCAATCTCGGCATGGCCTATGCGGGGCTAAGCCAGTTCGATCAGGCAATCCGCTTCTATTCGCAGGCTCTGGCGCTCGATGCAAATAATCCTCCCATCCGGTTCAACTTAGGTCTGGCATACCTAAAAACCAACCAACAGGAAAAGGCCGCCAAGGAATTCGCGCGATCGTTGATGGGCGATCCCAGTAATATGCGGGCTCTCGAACTCCTGGCGGTTTGTCACTTCCAGTTGAAAGATTTCGAGCTTGCCGCCTACGAGGCGGAGCAGGTACTGAAAGCCGAACCGAAGGAGAACTCGGCGGCGTTTCTCCTCGGTTCATCGCTCCTTCGCCTCGGAATCTACAAGGAAGCGATCCCTTTGATTTACTCCTCCATTGCCAAGAGCGACTCTCCCACCGCGCATGTGATCCTGGGCGAGGCTTTTCTGGGAGTGAAAGTGTACGGCCAGGCGTTGAAGGAGTTCCAGCAAGCCGAGAGGGGGGCGCCCGATCTCGAAGGGATTCATTCCGATCTCGGGACCGCCTATGCCGGGCTGGGGCAGACGGATAAGGCCATCGCCGAGTTCAAGAAAGAGCTCGAGAAACACCCTGACAACTTTGACGCCAACTATTCTTTGGGCCGCCTCGATCGCTTGAACAACAATATGGAGGAGGGGGGCAAGTATCTTACGAAGGCGGAAGGCTTACACCCCGGAAATCCTTCCGTGGCCTATGAGTACGCAGTGCTGGCGATGCAAGCCAAGGATTACGCCAAGGCCGAATCGCTGCTGCTCAAGATCCTTCAGGAGCTACCGGACTATTTGGACGCTCATGTGCTGCTCGCCGAGGTCTACTTCCACATGCACCGGACGACGGATGGAATGCGCGAGAAAGCTCTGGTGGATGCCATGAAGAGCGCCGAGCAAGCTCGACTCAGCGCCGAAGGCAAGGCCCTGCAGGAAGCCTATCGGGAAAGTCTCAGATCTAACACTTCGCCCCACCCATGAGAGACTGGAGTCCAGGGCGCCGCAGCATCCCGCTGGTGAACGTTATCGGCTCGCTCGGCGCCGTGGTTCGTTCAGCGGTGCCGGAACTGGCGGGGCTGCTGCTGCTCGGGATCACTACCGCCTACAGCGCGCCCATTCCGCAAGGCGCTAGCCTCGCGCCCGGCGGCGGCCGCGTGGATCCCAAGAAGCTCGCGGAGTCGACCCTCAATTACGAGAGGTTGGTGCGAGAGCATCCAAAGTCGGCGGAATTATGGAGCAACTTGGGAGTGGTTCGCGCCATGGCCGGGAATTGCGCCGCAGCTCTGCCTGCCCTTCAACGGGCCGAGTCCCTGAACGCAAGTCTGTTCAACCCGTGGTTCTTCGCGGGTTACTGCTATTTTGTGCTCCACCAAGACCGGCGTGCGACTCAAAGTCTTCAAAAAGCGACAACACTTAATCCCAAGGATGCAAATGCCTGGTTCCTTACGGCGCAAGCTGAAGGCAATCTCGATCACCTCGTGCCCTCTTTCGTGGCAGTTGTCCGTTCGCTGGAGCTTGATCCGAATCGTCCGGAGGGATATTACCTCGCAGGCAAGACAAGCCTCGACCTGGCGCAGCAACTCTATAGCCGGGTCATCGCTGCAGAAGCGCCGAACCCCTACGAACTTCTGCTCGAGGGAGAGCGCAACGCATCCCAAAGTGTGTGGAAGCTGGCGCTGCAGGACTATCAAACAGCCTTAGGCCTCGCCCCGCACAGCGGGTTCCTCCAGTTTGCTTTGGGTTCCGCATTCCTCGAAAGCGGGCGGTATGCGGAGGCAGAAGACGCCTTTCGCGAGTCGCTTGCCGACGTCCCCGGTTCAGCATGGGCGAAGCTGCGCCTCGGTCTGGCGCTGGCCAAGCAAGGAAAGAGTGGGGAGGCCACCGAGGTCTGCGGGTCGGTCTCCCCGGAAGAACTCGAATTACCTGAGGAAGTCCTCGACGCTCTCCGTTGCGCCTCGGCTCTCAACAAGGATAGCGACGAGCAGCCGCTTTTGGGTTTGGCGCGAAGGCGCTTCCCCACGTCACTCCAATTCGCGGGATGGAAGGGAGATTCTGTGCCGTCCGGGGACAAGGCCGACCTCAGATCCTTGACGGGTCCTGGTTTGGCGTTTCGCTTCCTCTTGACAGCCGGCGCAGAATCCGGGAATTTCGTGACGAAGGCTTTTCCAACCCTCGATAAGTATCAGAGCTTCCGTCAGGTTTTTGTGGGCGGCGACCCGGTGCGGGCGGCCGCGGTCGCTGCTTCCTTCCTCGCCCCGTTGCCGTCTGATCCGGCGGAAGCACTTGCCCTGGGTGAGATGCTGCACTGCCTTTCACTCGGATTTTATGAACATCTTGCAGCCGCTTCGCCCGACTCGACGCCCGCCATGATGCTGGCGGCGGATAATTACACGGTCACCGGACAAGAGGGCAAGGCGCTCGAGATCTATCAGGCTATACTCCAGAGGGAGGGGCCCTCGCCTGAACTTCTTCATAACATCGCGCGCATCTATTGGACCGCACATCGCTGGAACGAGGCGCTTAAGGTCCTGGGATCGATTGCCTCGCTCGACCCGAATGATGCGACCGTCTTCGTGAATATAGGGCGCATCTATTCGTATAATCAGGATGATCGAAATGCTGGTCAGAATTTCCATCGCGCCGTGGAGCTGGATCCGAAAATGTTTGAGGCACACTTGGGACTTGGTGAAGCGCTGCGTCGAGAAGGTAACTTGGAAAAAGCGGCTGGCGAGTTTCGGATTGCGGAGACCCTTGACCCTCAATATGCACGAACGCACTACGATCTCGCGCAGGTCTATCGCAAGCTTGGCAAGAGTACGCTGGCGGAAAAAGAGATGGCGGAGTTTACTCGACTGCAAACCCGGAACGCGGCCCAAGACACGCGCCGAGGACGGCAACTGGTACCCCTTGACTGAGTTGCAGGACACAATGCGCTTTGAGATCAATGGGCCGCAGCGCCATCCCGTGTCGAAGCTTCGACGGCCGATCGGGTTGGCGTCGCTCGCCGGCGCGGTTCTGCTTGGTGCAACGCTGGCCGGCGCACAGACAAAAGAGCCTTCCAAACCCTCCGCCCCGCCTGCTAACTCCGAGCAGTTTGAGCGAGTTGTGAAGGAAGCCACGGCCGCCCGGGAAGCTAACAACAGTGTGCAGGCCATCGCGCTGTACCATAAGGCAGTTCGGCTCAGCCCACGCTGGGCGGAGGGATGGTGGTATCTCGGGACGTTGTATTACGACAGCGACCACTATCCGGAGGGCGCCAAGGCCTTCCACAACCTGGTGGAAGTCAGCCCTCACTACGGAGCCGCGTGGGCGCTGTTGGGCCTTTGTGAGTTCGAGATGAAGGATTACAAGAATTCCTTCATTCACCTGCAGAGAGGCCGGGTTGAGGGACTGGGCGACAACCACGACCTGATCCACGTCACGCGATACCACCAAGCTCTCGTCGAGATTCTCAATGGAGGCTTCGAGGATGCGAATTCGCTCTTGTCTTCGCTGGTGACGGAGAACGTTTTATCGAACGACGTCAAGCTCGCCCTGGGGCTGGCGCTGCTTCATGTACCGTTATTGCCGAACCAGATCGACCCGTCGAAAGACTCGCTCGTCTCGGCAGCGGGCAATATTGGCGAATTGGAAGCGTTGAACGACTTTGACGAAGCGAAGAAGGCCTTTGAGCGATTGATTCACGATTACCCCACGACTCCCTTTGTCCATTATTCTTATGGAGCCATGCTGGCGGAATTGTCGCAGTACAAGGAGTCAGAGCAACAACTGCTGGAGGAGATCAAGATCAATCCTGACAGCTCCATGCCTTACATGCAGATTGCTTACGTGTATATTCGGGAGAACCAATTCGACGACGCTCTTCCCGTGGCGCGCAAGGCGGTCCAATTGGTTCCGGAGTCTTTTGCCGCACACTATCTGCTGGGCCGCACGCTGCTGGGGCTTGGTCAGGTGAACGACTCCATCAGGGAACTGACCATCGCCAAACGGCTCGGACCTTACAGTCCGGAGGTCCGTTACAATCTTGCTCGAGCGCTGGCCAGAGCGAAGCGGACTCGAGAGGCGGCCCAGGAGCAAGCGGAGTTCGAGCGACTGGACGCGCTCGTGCAACGGGCACAGCAGAAGTCCCAGCCACAGTCTTACCGGGAGTCGGGCGAACGCGGGGACGTTGCGCCACGCCAGGGTCAAGCACCATCCGCGGCGGGTCCGCCTCAATAAACGTAGGGCTTTGCCGGAATCGCATCGATGAGCAGCAATTGCCGGGCACGGCTGCCGCAAACAGATGGGAAGGAGAAGGAATGGGTAAGGGCGAGGAAGAGCCGCGGCGTGGTCGGCGGAGCGTTCTCAAGGCCTTGGGACTCGGCGCCCTGGGAAGCCTGGGGCTTGGGCGAAGGGGACTGCCTCTCTCGGCCTTTTCGCGAGCCGAGGAGCCTTCCGGCGCCTTCCCGTTCGAGCTCGTGCCGGCCGCGCAAAGCGGAATCGCCTGGGTTCACCATAACGGCCGGTCCTCGGAATATTACCTTCCTGAAACCACCGGGGCGGGCTGCGCGTTTCTGGACTACGACAACGACGGCTGGATGGACATCTATCTGGTGAACAGCGGTAACTGCGATTTCTTCCACCCCAATCCTCCCCTGCGTAACGCGCTCTACCACAACAACCGGGACGGCACCTTCACCGATGTCGCGGAAAAGGCGGGCGTGGCCGGCGGCGGGTACGGACAGGGTGTTGCAGTGGGCGATTATGACGGCGACGGCTGGCCCGACATCTACTTGACCCAGTATGGCGGGAGCACTCTCTATCGCAACAACCACGATGGGACTTTCACCGACGTCACGAACCAAGCGGGCGTCCGCGCGCCCGGGTGGGCGTCGAGCGCCGTCTGGTTCGACTACGACAACGACGGCAGGCTCGACCTGTTCGTCTGCCGCTTCGTAGACTTCGACAAATCCAAGAACAAGTTCTGTGGCAATCACGAGACGGGTGAACGCTACTACTGTATTCCGCGCGTCTATGACCCGACGCCGAGCTGGCTGTTCCACAATAACGGCGATGGTACGTTCACTGACGTCAGCAAGGACTCGGGGATCGCCAACGTGCAGGGCAAGGCCTGGGGCGTCGTCGCCACCGACATCAACAATGACGGGCGTATGGATCTGTTCGTGGCCAACGACACGGTGGCCAATTTCCTCTTCGCCAACCGCGGCAATGGCAAGTTCGAGGAGATCGCCCTGCAGGCCGACGTGGGCTACAGCGCCGACGGCCGGGCGCGCTCCGGGATGGGCGTGGATTCAGCCGATTACGATCAGGACGGGTGGTTGGACCTCTTCGTCGACAATGTCGACCAGGAAATGTACTCCACTTATCACAACAATCACGACGAGACCTTCGACGATGTGTCGATTCCCAACGGCATCGGAATGGCCACGCGACTCATGAGTGGTTGGGGCGTCAAATTTCTCGACTACGATAACGACGGCAACCTCGACCTGTTCATTGCCAACGGCCATCCCGATGACAAGATCGAAGAGCGTTTCAGTGAGGTCAAATACCAGGAGCCGCTGCTGCTCTTCCGCAACACCGGCGGCGGGTTCCAGCATGCATTTCAGAACGTGAGCACCCGAGGCGGACCGTTATTTGAACAGCGATTCGCGTCTCGTGGCCTCGCGGTCGGAGACTTCAATAACGATGGGGGCATGGACATCCTGGTGGCGGTGAACAACGGCGCGCCCCTGCTCATGCGGAACAACGTCGGCAAGTTGAACCATTGGCTCGGCATTCGCCTGGTGGGGACTGTGGCCAATCGCGACGCGATGGGAGCGACGATCACCTGGCAGGCGGGAGATCTGAAGAGGGCGATCTTCAAGGTGGGGGGAGGGAGCTACCTTGCCTCGCACGATCCGCGCGTCGTGCTGGGAATCGGTCAGCGAGCCAAAATCGACTGGGTGGAAATCAAGTGGCCGCAGCCGAGTGGGAAGACGGAGCGGTTCACTAGTCTTCCCATCGACCGCTACATCAAGATCGTGGAAGGAAAAGGTATTGTGACGTAGGCCCAACTGACTCCAGGGTAGAACGTAGCTCGCTGAGAGAAGGGCTGTACACGCTCGAGCAATTCGGTACAATGGCACGAACTGTCCGGGTGGGAGGTATCCAAATGGTTAGGCGCAGCATTCTGGTAGCGGGATTGGTGATCCTGACCGGCCTTGGTCTACTTCGAGCCAAAGACAAGAACAGTTGGTGGGACGAACCCTTCACGAGTTGGAACCAAGCGCAGACCGCCAAAATGTTCAATGAATCGCCCTGGGTCCAGATGCAGACTTACAGTTCCGAGTCGGTCCAGGGCGCCCTAGGCCAGAACGAGACGAAGTACCAGTTCACCGTGCGCCTGTTCTCAGCGCAACCGATCCGTGACGCCTACGTCCGGATGCTGCAGTTAATGAACAATTACGATACTCTGCCTCCGGAACGGCGGCAAGAGTTTGACTCGAGGGTCTCGAAGATCGCCAGCGTCGACCCTGGCGACGAGGTTGTGGTGGCTGTCGCCTACGCCTGCAGCGATCCCCAGGGGAGCCGCGACCTGAAGCGATTCCTCGATACCGCCACGACCGCGACGCTGAGTCAAAGCGCGTTTCTCTACACTTCCAGTGCCGGACAGATTGCCCTGGAGAAGTATCTGCCTCCGGACGCGGGAATCGGCAGTCGCTTCATCTATCCCCGCACGTTCAAAGGCCAGCCGATTCTTCAAGCCACCGACAAGGAGATGCGCTTCCAAATCTCCATTCCGCAGGTCGGCCAGGACCTTATCGTCGGTTTCAAGCCGGCGAAAATGGTCTACAAGGGGAAATCCACTTATTGATCCCGGACGCGCCCGCCCGGCGTTCGGAGGGAAGCATCACGCGAAAGCCCGAACACCCCGTGGCATCGGGGCGAGTCTTTGCGAAGGGGAATCATTCGAGCCAGAGCGCTAACGCTTTTCCGCCCCGACCGTCGTCACGTGCGACCTGTCAAGAGGTACAGTGACCGACCCGATGGCGTTGGTGGACTGGTCGAATGCGATGATCTTTAGCTTGTCCGCATCGCTGACTAGCTGCAGGCGGCCCGAGATGCTGAGGCCCTTCTCGAGTATCCGGTGATACTCATCGTCGGTGAGGCGCAGGTGGATAGGTTGAGACAAACCCCTCAGGACCTGCCCCGTTGAGCCCATCTGTGCGAAGAGGAGATCCAAGGACCCTGTCCAGCGACCTTCCTGCTGAACGAGGGTGATGCTGTGGGTGTCGATTCCTACGGTTAAGGGCAGAACATTCTGCTGAGAAGGCGCGCCCTCCTCGACTGTCAGGCCGATGGCCGTCGCGTCCAGGGGCTCGGCAGCGGCCTCTAGCATTGCTTTCTCCTGTTCTTGCCCGCCCAGTGGACTCTCCGGGACCGCGAAATAGCCGCGGCGGCAGAGTACCTTGGCTCCGGAATGTCGCACGCGAACTCGGAGTTCATGAAACTTGCCGTCCCATTTCGTATCGGTGGGGTAGTATCCCAGGGTATAAGTCAACGTGGAGTCGTCCAGCGCGCGCCGGATCGCTCCCATAATGTCGTTGGTCCCGTAGAAGGCGCGCCCCCCGGTCTCGCTCGCGAGCTCCTCCATCGTGTCGTTGGTCGGGGTCAATTGCCCGAGCCCTTCAATGGTTGGATTCTCTGAAGGCAGGCGCGCGGAGACGCTCCGCGACGCGCTCAGGTTGGGATTCACTCCAAAGTTCCCCACCAGGCCGCGGGCGTCAACCGGGTAGACGGCCAGGTTCGCATCATTGAGCAGTTGCTCGGCCCGCGCGATTTCCGCTCCGAAGCTCCGCTGTCCACGAACCACGTTCTCGGTGTTGGCCGTTCCCGACCCGATGGTGAAAGGAAAGGAGCTGGAAACCCATATCAGGTTCTTGCGGCCCGGAAGATGGGAGAGCCGTCGGGCGATCGCCTTCAGAGCATCGAGGGTTCTCAGCGTACGGTCCATGGAATACCAGTCGGCACTCTGCTGCTGCGTCTGACGCAGGTAGTCTTCCAGCCCGACGGTGATTGGGGTGAGCGAACTCGAGCCCTGAGTCGGAGCGTTGTTGATTTGAGGCGTGATCACCGTGATGCTGGCGGGCTCAGGCGCGGGCTCAGAGGCTGCGACTTCGTGGGATTCCTTGCCCACGTAGCTCTTGAGTGTCGCGACCAGACTCTCCGAGTCCGTGGTGAAATCGTGCAGGGCTCGCAGATTCGGGCCCAGAGTGTAAAGCGCAATGTGATCCTTGGGCTGAATCTGCTCGAGGAACTTGACCAGTTGCGTCTTGGCGTAGGCCTGGTCCTCGAAGTGAGTATTGAGCCCGTCCAACAGAATGACCGTGACACTAGCCGGTGCGCCCGCGTGTTCTTCCAGTCGGTTGGTAAACGTTCCTGAAGGAAGCGGGGGAAGCGCCTTGGAGGGCGGCTGGCCGGAGTGAACGGAGAAAAAGCTGATCTTCTGGGGGCGACCGCCGTCCCAAAGCGAGAAATCATCCGCGGTAAGCCCGGTGACGGGACTCCCATCCCGCGTTTCAACTACCACGTTAACCTGCACGAGGCGGGTGGAGACGCGCAGTACCGATTGCTCCTCCTGAGGGAAAGGTACCGCGATGAGGCTGGGCCGACGGGCGGCTCCTGCGGCCAGAAGACACAAGGTTGCGAGAACGGTCGGTCCGACAAGGGTATAACACCACGCTTTCGTGCGCGGCAGGGTCGCCAGCACAGCGCTCCTCTCACACTGAACTTGGCGGTGCGGCCCTAATTGCTTCCGTCTTCGAGTCGCCAGCATTGCAGTTCTCAGTTTAAACCCGGAAGCTGGTTTTGCAACGTCGCGATTTGTGCAGGTTCCCTGAAGGCTCAATTACTGGGATACAAGGCGACAAACGATTCGGGGCAGACCACGGCGCAGACTGCGACCCCGCGCTCATGGATACCCGTGGTCAGTTAACCAGCAAGAGATAGACTCGCTGATCAGAGCCGCGAAGGGATTGCCTCGAAGGAACTCTCGCGAATCCGTCCTCAGAAGCAGAGCTACGGCATCGGTACCATGTGCGGTTCACGCAGGTCGATGCGGGTGGCAACGAACTCCTTCTTGTCGTTGTAGTTGCCCAAACAGATTACCCGCGAGCCTTCGGCAAACTGGCTCTGGTCCACGTCGGCCTTGCCTTTGGTCCACTTGGTCGAACTGTCATAATGAATGGTCTTTTCTATGTGACCTTTGCGCACCGTCACCGTTGACCCGTCTTTGTTCAGCCGGACGATCACGCCGCTCCAGCGCGCCTCGGCGTTCGCCTTGGCCTTTTGCGGATTCTTGGCTTCCTGCGCCTTGGCAGGCTTCGCGGCACCCATCGCGAAGACTAGAGAGAGCACCACTACGGACCAAACCCTCTTCATCCTAATCCTCCTGTTTATGAGCGATCACCACGAGGCGGTTCTTCCCGATCCGGACCGTCAAGTCCAGATTCGGGGCAGGCTCACTATAGACCGAGTGCGAACGCCGGTAAAGATAGATTTTCTGGTTGGTCAGAGGTCAGCCCTCCGGGCCGCTCGGCGCGACCAGCCGGTGCGGGCCTCGGTCCGCGAACTGCGGCCCGAATTCTTCCGCCTGCCTACAAGAGTTCCCGCGCCACGGCGGACTTTGCCGCGGTCATGGCGATCGCCGCCCGTGTCTATGCACCGCTCGACACAGCCTATGCCCGCCAGTGTCTGCAGGCGGCGCGCCGCGCTTGGGCGTGGCTCGAGAAAAACCCCGACGTCTTGTTCCGCAATCCTCCAGGCGTGACGACGGGTGAATATGGCGACCGCGACTGTGGCGACGAGCTTTTGTGGGCTTCCACAGAGCTGTGGCGCACGACCGATGACGCAATCTACCAGCGCTACTTCCTCGCGCACTCTCTGGCTCATACCTCGCATTAATTCGGGCGGTTGGCCCGCCGTCGTGGTCGAGTGTCGCGCCGCTGGCGCTCTGGACGTACGTGCTTGGTCACGGCAAAGATGCGCAGGCAGGTGCAACCATTCGCCAGGAATCACTGAAGGCTGCGGGCCAGATTTCCGAGCGGACCCATCGTAATCCTATCGCATCAGCTTGACGACGAGCGACTACATCTGGGGCTCGAACGCCGTCGCGGCCAATTACGGCTTGCAGCTTCTGGTCGCCAATGCGATGCGACCGGACCCGCAATACGTCGAGGCAGCGATCGAGAATCTGCCTACCTGCTGGGCAGGAACACGTTTTCGCTCTCCTGGGCCACCCAGGTTGGCGAAAATCCATTTCGCCATCCCCACCACCGGCCGAGCGCGGCTGACGGGACCGGAACCATGGCTCGGGCTAATGGCCGGTGGTCCAAATCGGTTTCGGCAGGATCACGCCATGCGGAAACTTCCCGACCTGCCGCCCGCGAAGATGCTGGACGAGTAGGCCTCCTACGCGACCAACGAGGTGACCATCAATGGGAATGCCCGTTGGTTTTCCTGCTCGCGGGCGCTTTAACGCGGCGAGAAAAACACCAAGAAGTCACCGGGCGTATCTCCATGCAGTCTGACGCAGCGCGCTCCTCGCCCGCGGGTTGAGCCTTTGTTATCGGGTCCAATGGGAGTTCGCCTGCGCAACCGTGAAGACCGCTCCTCGGAGTAAATCCCGCGTGACGAGCGCGACGGGCTCCACATCACCTGAAGTGCCACTCATCGCTGCCCCGGCTGAGCCCCTGAGAGAGGCGTCCTTCTGCCTTTGCTGTGTGGCTGATGTGCTAATCTAGGAATCGGGTCACGAGATCGGGCCTGTAGCTCAGATGGATAGAGCAACGGTTTCCTAAACCGTGGGTCGGGAGTTCGAATCTCCCCAGGCCTACCACTTTCCCGCTCGTTTTCTTAGAGTTAGACAACACGTGTCCCAGCGACTCCGGCGTTTGGGTGCATACTGGTGCATATTCGTTCCAGAGATTGCATGGCCACGACGGCGTCGGCCGTCACCGATTTGATGTAGCTGTTCTGAGTGGTTGCGAGATTGGAATGACGCAGGATCGTTTGAATCACCTTGTCGGGTACTCCGAGTCGGTACAGATTGGTCGCCAGTCCTCGCCGGAACGCGTGCCAGCCATGCCATTCGAGCCCCGCTCTTCTCAGTGAGGGCTTGATGACACGACTGGCGAGGTTGTCGAGGTCCAGCGGCGCGCCATCGCGGGAGGCAAACGTCAGACCGCTCTCCGGGTTCCCCTGCGTCAATCTGAGGGCATCGAGCTTCTTGGCCAGAGGCCCAATCACCGGAACAGGCGATTTGCTCTTGCGGGTCTTGGGTTCCGTGACGAAGCCTTCCCAGACCGACTGGGTTACCCGAATCTCGGTTTGGCTGTAGTTCTCCCACAACAGCCCTCGCAACTCACCCTTGCGCATCCCCGTGAACGCAGCAGTCGCCACAGTCGTGGCCGCCGGTTCTGGCAGCACGGTGAGCATCTGCAGGATCTCTTCCAGGGAATAGGCGTAGGTGTCGTGGCTCTCCGTGCCTCGGGGGATCGAAACGTCTTGGATAGGATTGGCACCGTCGAGGGCTCCTTGACGCTTCGCGTGTTTGAAGATTCCGCTCAGCAGGCTCTTGATGTGCTTCAGCGTGTTCCGGCTGAGGGGTTTCTGTCGTGCAATCTCCGCCAGCAACCTCTCCCCATGACAGGTGCGGAACTCTCGCAGGCGGAGGTTGCCGCACCGTGGCTTGAGGTATTCTTCCCATAGGTTCCGGTAGCCGCGGTAGGTGGACGGGCGCTTCTGTGCGGCGACGTGCGGCAGATAGACTTTTTCGACAAACCGCTCCAAAGTCATCGTGCCGTCCGGACCGTAAGCACCGCTGTTCAAGGGTCGGAGAAACTCCTGAACCAACGGCCTTACGGCCCGCTTGGAACGATACTGGTCGCATACCGGCGCGACCCTCTGCGCCAGCTGCACGCGTTTAATCGAGCCATCCTGTTGCATCACGTCGTCGTAGTAGCGCACGTACCACCAACCTGATTTCTTGTAAACGTACCCTTGCTGATGGCGAGTCTTCATGTTTCCTCCTGTTAAGACTCGCCCCCGTTCCTGCTGTTTGAACCTCCTTGGCGCCGATGTCCCGCCCACCAGCTCTCGAGGGCGGGGCTTCCCCACTCAAAGCGGATGTAGCGTCCTACTTTGACATGGGGAATCGCGTCCGGCGCACGGCTTCGCACCCTATCACGAATCCAGGACTCGGGCAAAACCCAGCGCTTCGCCAGTTCTGGCGAATCGATCACTTCGTACGACATAGGTTACGGACTCTTCTTGTGATGCTTTCCGCCCTTGTGTCCAGCCTCTCCCCGCTTGGGCCGAACCCTTTGGGGGCTTTCGTCGCTGAGAAAATCTGCAGGCAGTTCTCGGTGTCTTACGACGATGACGTGCCTCTCACCTTCGGCCGGTGGCTCTAAGACAACGCTGAGATCTCGGAGGATCTGCTCAGCCTCCTCCACCTGGCCTTTTCTCAGGCAGTAGAGTGCGTACTTCACTTCACGATGGGCGAAATCATAGTTGTAGTCATACACCGGGTCAGAGAAGGCATCCTCGAGACCGCTCAGGCTTCGATCCGGCCGCTTGAAGAGCTCATGGCTCTCCTCGACCTCCTTCTCCACAATTAACACCTACCCCCGCTGCCACTTCTGCGGGCGCGATGAAGCGGTAGCCTCGCCGTGCCAGGGTTTCGATAAAACGCGGGTTGTCGGCGGAATCACCAAGTGCCTCACGAAGCCTCATAATCGCAGCGTTGATGCTGTGGTCGAACTCCACGATCGTGTCGTTTGGCCAGAGTTTCCTCTGGAGCTCTTCACGCGTCACCAACTGACCGGGGCGCTCGAGCAGTAGCGCTAGAATCTGAACCGGCTGCCCTTGGAGGTTGACCCTCAGACCGTTCTTGCGCAACTCGCTCGCCCGTAGGTCCAGCTCGAAGACCCCGAAGCGAACCCAGTGCGAAGGTCTCGCGGTTTCCATGAGAACTGTGAAATCCTTGGCCGGATTCTATCACTACGCCGAAACGCAATCAAAATCCACCCCCGAGCATTCGGCGATGGGTGCGATTCCGTAGCGTAAACCATCATGCCTTCAATCATTTACAGTATCACCCAGGTATGACGCGCATATTCTCCCCGTTGCATTGAGGTAGGTGCCCACCAGGTTCAAGGTCGGCCTCACCACGCAGCCCGTGGAGGAGGCGGACATGAGAAGCTCATTGAGGAATTCCATTGCCGTGGGCTTCCTGATGGCAATAGGAAAGGGAATACTGCCGGGTGGAGTCGACTTCAGCTTCGCCAAAACCCAACCAAACGGCCTGGTCGAACCCAGCTTGACAATTACCGCTCACGTTTACAATTACGCTCGAGTCGAGCGCGCGCCGCTAGCCTTGGCCGAAAAGGAGGCGACGAAGATCTTTCAGCGGGCGGGACTGAGGATTGAATGGGAGAACGTTCCCATTTCTTCTTTGCAATCGACCAACTTTGCTGACGAGTCGCCTTTGAGCTCCACGGATATCTACCTGAGGATTGTTCTTTCTTCTGCGGTCGGGGCCCTCGGTCACGATAGGGAGGAGACTCTAGGTTTTGCCTTGGCGTCCTCGAAACGTCGTGCTACCTCGGACGCCTGGGTGTTCTCCGACCGTGTGGAAGCCGCCCAAGGGATTGCCCCCTGGCACGCCATTCTGGGCGACGCCATGGCACACGAAATCGGTCACCTGCTGCTGGGGTCGTATCCACACTCCTTTTCAGGGCTCATGCGTGCTGAGTGGCGGTGGGAGGAATACGTAAGTTCGGCCCAGGGTCGACTTCTTTTCACGCCCCGCGAAGCTGAATTAATGCGCGCTGAGGTATTGGCACGAATCAGGCAGCAGAACACAACTCAGAGGGTGGGGTCTTTCCTGGCGAAATAAGTCGGGCGAAAGTTTCGGCAGGGCTAACAAGCCGCCTGTGTTTGAAGCCTTTCTTTCCGCCCCAGGAGCAATCTTGCTCACCTCGAGCCTCCTGGCCAAACGCTATCTGACGGAGTTGAGGAAACGGCCTCTGCTGCGTGCGAAAGTCCTTTCTCCTAACGCCCCTGAATTGCCGCCGTAAGGGAACGCAAGGAAGGTACAGTTAACACTACGGCCTCTGCAGGCGTCTATACTAGAACGAAAGTGAATCTCGAGACCCGCCTAGGGGGGCTGACCATGGAAGCAAAACTTTGTCGCGCTAAACAACTTGGGCGACCCCTTATTCGCGTTTCCCTTCTATCAGCCTTGCTCCTGGCCGGCCCCACCAACTCTTCCGCGCACGAGGAGTGGTTTCGCGGCCTGGACCTGGAGCCTGCCTTGGGCAAAGCAAGCCTGGTGATGGTCGCCCGTGTGGCGGACGTCAGCGAAACAAAAATCATGGCCGGAGGCAAGGCGGAGACCGCCCTGCTCCAATTCAAATTCACGCCCGTCGTCGTGTTGAAGGGCGTATTTGCCCGCGACTCGCTCTCACTGACGAGCCAGGACGTCGGCATCCAAGGTTACACTGGCTCGGCGCCCATCGAGCGTGGGCAGTTGCGACTGCTGATTTTGGGGCGGTCGCGCGAGGGGTATGCGATCCTCCGTTTTTCTCCCAGCCTCGAGCAGGCCATACCGCCGCTACGTGATCCCAGCGACAAGTTGATCGAGACGGCCAAGGTGCTGCTTGCGGTGAACGCGGCGCCCGAGCG
Source organism: Terriglobia bacterium (assembly GCA_035945295.1). GTDB lineage: Bacteria > Acidobacteriota > Terriglobia > UBA7540 > UBA7540 > QHZK01. Next base: position 43,138 of record DASZAI010000071.1, read on the forward strand.
TCCTCGAAAGGTCATGCTGCTGCTGGAGGGACTGTGGGCTCAAAAAAACGCGGCCATTCCGCTACTTGTCTCACTGGAGCGTCGATCGTTGCTCGCCGCGCAAACCCCGGGCGTAATGAAGGCCGTACTGCCCAGCTTGAGCGACCCTTCGCCCGCCGTGCGCGAGCAGGCGGCCAAAAGCCTCACCGCTCTCCTCCAAGCCGACTACCTCCATCAACCCGCGTTGCGAGAGGGTGCCGCGAATGCGCTAACAGCGTCCCTGAAGAAGACAGAGTTGAACTTTGAATCCCGCGTGGCGGCGTTCGAGGCGCTGGGCGCCATCGGCCCCAACGTGCTCGATAACCCATCAGCCAACGCGCTGCTCGAACTTGACCCACACCAGCCACTTTTGCGGAGCAGGGCGCCCGGCTTCGCGCCCTGGGCCAATTGGGAATACCCGGCCAAGAGCGCGCCGTGCTCGCCCTGCTTAAGCAACTACCGCTGGACGCTCCGCCGGCCATTCAGGACGGGGCGGAGTGGGCCTTGGAGCGATTGAATCCCGCGGCGGGAGTGACGGAAGTGACGCTCCGGGCCAAGAACAAGGACGACACGGGCCTCACGGTGGAAACCGAAGTGAGTTTGCAGGGTGGCCTGCCACCCAGCGAGGCTACGGCGGCTCTGCTCGAGCTTGCAAAACTCCCTTTGGACCCCGCCGAGCGATACGCTTTCGTCTCGGCCTGCCAGCAGGTGGCGGAGAAGGGCGCTGACGGCAGGCTGGTCGCTCCCCTGGCAGGCCTGCTGGACTCGAACGAGCCGGGAGTCCGGTGGGACGCGGTCGAGGCGCTGATCAAAATCGATAGCGACGATGCCGCGAAGGCTCTTCAGCCTCACCTCCGCGAGGAAACGGACCTCTTGCGGAAACTGGAGATTGCCGAGTTCTTGGGCCGGCACGGAATTCGCGACGGTTATCCCTACGCCATCGAGCACCTGTCTGAGCCCTATCTTCGCGAGCGTGCCATCTCAGCGTTGGCCGCCATTCGCGAGCCGCAGGCGTTGGGCGAACTCCGCAAGATCCTCGAGACCAGCAACGATGTACAGTGGAACAGCGCGGCCGTGCGTGGATTGGGGAGACTCGGCGCGGTCGACCTGGCGCCGCAATTCCTGGAGATGGCGCGCAACACCCAGAGTCCACTCGCACCTTCGGCGCTCATCGCCCTCGGTGACCTTCATGAGGCAAAGGCGGGCGCCATCATGCGCGCCGGGCTCAACTCACGAAACACCGAGATGTTGACGGCCAGCGCTCGGGCAGCGGGCAACCTGCTCGCGCTACCCGGCGTAAAATCTGATGACGTGCGCGACGAGCTCGCCTCACTGATGGGCGATCCGGGCGCGCCGATCGAGGCGCGCGAAGCAGCGCTCAATTCGCTCGTGGCGTTGAATGACCCGCGTCTTGACGGCGCCTTAGCTCGGGCGGTGCGCGATGGTGGACTCGAGGAAAGCGGCCTCCTCGACCATATCGAGAAATTGCTGCGCGAGCGAAAGGTAACACTCACCCTGCCGTAAGCGAAGTTACCAACGCTTGGCGCGGTTTGGGCCTTTGACTTTTCAATGCCCAGGCCTTTGCTTTCATCTCAAAATCGGCCCCAGCATGGATGTTGGTGGTATCTCACCGGCGATATCCACAATCCCCAAGCGATGACGACTGATTATTTGTACTGCTAGGGATTCTATTGTGAAAGGTACGCTTAGCTGGTGCAGAAATCATTACCTTTCAAACCGGGAGCACAGCTGGTCGCCTGCGAGTCTTCTGGCCATCCCCTATCTCACGGGAGCCGCGTGGTCTCCCAAAATGGCCGCTGCCGCGTTCAAAAACCCTCAGGGAGATTTTTGGTCACGCCGGAATCTTGCCTGAACGCGTGCGAAACTCATCCCCATATTGCAAACCGGCTTCTCATTCCGCAGGGCACTCAACAAACTCGGCTCGATCCGGCGGGTCTGGGTTCAGATTCCCGGCAAGCATCCTCGACCCATTCAGGTCACTTTCCAGCTTGTTTTACAGAGAAAGTGCTTCAAATGCTTGCCGAGCCCGAACCGAGCAAACCTTTGCCCTCCACTTCGACGGCACCAGCTGGTGTTGACGCGCGGATGGCAGTGTCATCTGGGGTGCGATACAATACTGGTCACGAGCCGGCCAACGCGCCCTGTCGCGATTCATATGGCGGTTGCTAAAGTCATCACGGACCACAAGCGGGCGGAGGAAGCCTTGCAGAAGAGCGAGGAGCGATGGCGGTCCGTCTTTGAGAACTCAGCCATCGGCGTGGCGCTAACCGACCTCAACGGCCGCTTCCTGGCCACCAATCCCGTCTATCAGAAAATGTTGGGCTACAGCGAAGAGGAACTGCGCACTCTTTCTTTTCTTGAGGTTACGCACGAGGACTACCGCGAAGCCAATTGGGCGCTCGTCGCCGAGCTGCTGGAGGGGAAACGACAACAGTTTCAGATCGAGAAGCAGTGTCGGCACAAGGATGGCAGCTTGATCTGGGTGCACAACAACGTTTCTCTGGTTCCAGGCACAGAGACCATGCCGCGATTTATCATGGCACTCTCTGAAGACATCACGGAGCGAAAAAAGGCGGAAGAGGCGCTGCACAATAGCGAGGAGCGAGTCCGGCTCATACTCGACTCGGCCGCGGAGGCGATCTTTGGCTGCAATCCCCAGGGTACTTGCCTTTTCTGTAATCCTGCAGCAGTGCGCCTGCTTGGATATGACGACCCGTCCGAATTGCTCGGGAAAAACATGCATGCGCTGGAACACCACACTCGGGCAGACGGCACGCCGTATCCGATCGAGGAGTGCCCCATTTACATAGGTTTTCAAAACGGCCAGGGCGTTCATCGAGACGATGAGGTTTATTGGAGAAAGGACGGCACCTGCTTTCCGGTAGAGTTTTGGTCCCATCCGGTATTTCGGGAGGGTAAAACCCTCGGTGCCGTTATCACCTTCGTCGACATCACGGAGCGGAAACAGGCGGAGCAGGCGCTTCGAAAGAGCGAGGAACGGCATCGCACCCTTCTTGAGATCAACAACGCCATCATTACGAATCTCACCAAAGATGCACTTTACCAGGCTGTCTGCGAAGCATTGCGGCGCGTCTTGCCGGTTGACCGGGCTTCTCTCGCCCTTTATCAGCCGGACCGCGACACGCTGCGCATCATCGCGCTCGAAAGGGACTGGGGCTTGGACTACTTCGGGGTCGGGACCGAGATGAATCGAAAAGACAGCCATCATGGCTGGGTGTTCGACCACCAGCGCCCTCTCCTCCGCCGCGATGTCGCGACCGAATGGGAGTATCCTATTGAGCAGCGCCTCTTGAAGACAGGTCTGCGGTCATTTTGTCTCGCCCCTCTGATCCTGGAGGGAAAAAGCATCGGCACGCTCGGCATAGGAAGCGACAAAGCAAACCAGTATTCCGAAGCGGATGCAGAGTTCCTGTGTGAAGTGGCAGGCCAAGTGGCACTTGCCGCAGCCAACATGAAGTCCTACGAAGAGATCGCGTCGTTGAAAGCGAGACTGGAGAAGGAAAACATCTACCTCCGGGAAGAGATCCGCACCGAGCACAATTTCGAGGAGATCGTGGGCAATAGTCCGGCCTTGCTCGCGGTACTCCGGGCCGTTGAGCAGGTCGCCCCCACGGACTCCACGGTACTCATTTACGGGGAAACAGGGACCGGGAAGGAGCTCATCGCGCGAGCCATCCACAACCGCAGCGCGCGCAAGGATCGTGCCCTAGTGAGCGTGAACTGCAGCGCTATCTCGGCGGGGCTCGTGGAAAGCGAACTCTTTGGCCACGTCAAAGGAGCCTTCACCGGCGCCATCGAGCGGCGGATTGGCCGCTTCGAGCTCGCGGACGGCGGCACGATCTTCCTCGACGAAATCGGGGAACTGCCCTTGGAGACGCAGGTGAAGCTGCTGCGCGTGCTGCAGGAACACGAGTGTGAACCGGTAGGCAGCAGCCGTCCTCTGCGCGTGGATGTGCGGGTGATTGCCGCCACCAACCGCAACCTGCGGGAGGCAGTCGAGGCGGGCCGCTTCCGCTCCGACCTCTTCTACCGCCTCAACGTCTTTCCTCTCGAACTACCACCCCTGCGAGAACGTCGCTCCGACATTCCCCAGCTTGTGGCGCTCTGCGTATCGCGGTTCTCTCAGCGGTTCGGGAAGAAGGTCGAAGGCGTTTCACAGGGGTCCATGGACAGGCTGATGAGCTACCCATGGCCTGGGAACGTCCGTGAGCTTCAGAACGTGATGGAGCGAGCGGTCGTCTTATCGACGGATCCCACCCTCCGGCTGGACAAGGATCTTGTGCCGGTTGCTGCCTCCGGAGGAGAACCGGAAATTCCTGATATTGCTGCTCAAGAGACTCGGCCCGCCGGGCTCACGTCTTCACGACTCCCTACGCTGGAAGAAATGGAGCGAGGCCATATCCTGGCCGCCCTGCAGCGGGCAGGTGGGGTGGTTGACGGGCCGAGGGGTGCGGCGAAAATCCTGAATCTCCACCCCAACACCCTCCGCCACCGGATGGGTAAGCTCGGCATCAAGCGCTCTGGACACCGCCCGTCGTGATTCCTTCCACAACACCTCGGCTGCGCTTACCATGGTGGGCGCCGCGGCCCTTTGCCGACCGCTCGCTTAAGGAGATGTCTCCTCGGCGTGGCATTCTGATCCACACCTGAGGCCCGAGAAGGCAACGACAAATCCTCGCAAGCTATTGATTAACTTAGGCAGTGATTCGTTAGACGGTCCCGTTGGGGAGTAAAAGGAGCCCTTTGAACACGCTCTTGGCCTTCCGTTGATCTTCAGACCGCGATCCAATTCATTGACGGCATGCCAACTGCCTTATGTACCCTTGGAAAATTACTAGGGTGGAGCGGAGTGCTGAGAATAACGGTTGTCGAGTCGTCAAGCGAGGCAGTAAGACTTCGCGTGGAAGGTCGGGTGACGGGCCGCTGGGTCGAGGAGCTACACAGATCCTGCGATACGCAGGGTCTCTATGACGGGATCCGGTTGACCCTCGACCTAGCGGACGTTTCATTCGTCGACGCCGCCGGGATTGAGCTCCTCAAGACACTGAGGAGTCGCTGCGTTACCCTGCTGAGCCCCTCGCCGTTTGTTACTGAGCAACTCAAGGGTTTGGCGTCATGTGGCGACACTTGAGGGCTCGATCCAACCAACCAAAGAAGACTGCGACTGCCGCATCCGGAAAACGAAGCCGCCTTGGTTGCGCCAACAGGCGGGACACGAGGATGCCTTCGCGAGGCCTTACAACCCAGTGTAGCCGCCGCCGCGCGAGGTGTGCGTGGAAATGCAGAACCAGAATCGCGTTAGGCCAACCGAGTGGGAAAGGCTGACCAAGGGGCACCAGCCTGGGCCAATTCCGTCGATCCGCACCGAAGACTCGGAGTCATCACTGAGGAGAACAAGGCCATGATGGCCGCAATGTGGAAACGTGAACCATCTGGAGGGGAAGGTGGACTTCTATCATTTGAGCGTCTGCTCTTGCCGCATCTGAGTGCCGCGTACAATTTGGCGCGCTGGCTCACGAGGAACGACCAGGACGCGGAGGATCTAGTCCAGGAAGCGTATTTGCGGGCCTTGAAATCCTTTGACGCTTTTCGCGGCGGCGACGGACGCGCCTGGCTGCTGACCATCGTTCGTAATACCTGTTATACCTGGCTACAGCAGAACCGCTGGAATGAGCGCACCACCCCTTTCGACGAAGAAATACACAACGCTCAGGATGAGGCGCCAAGTCCGGAAACGCTGCTTTTGCGAAGCGCTGACAGTGAGCTGGTCAAGAACGCCTTGCAGGAATTGGCCCTGGAGTTCCGCGAAGTGCTGATCATGCGGGAATTGGAGGGGTTGTCTTACAAGGAGATCGCCACTGTCGCGGGCATTCCAATTGGAACCGTGATGTCCCGCCTGGCCCGCGCGCGACGTCGGCTGCAGCAAGTCTTGGCCACAGGTACAGAACCGGAAGCACTGTCTGTCATGTGACCGAATTTCCGTTGACCTTAAAGACGGCGTGAGCATCGCTTTGTGCGTCGTCACCTTCGGGGGCCGTCAGTGGCTATCTAGCGATAGGGAATCCCGCACAACAGCAGTGGACAACGGGCGCCGATCATAGCACGATGACTCTCGCTTACTTGGAGGTCCTCGATCGAAGCCGCCAATGAAAAACCCGGTCGCGCGAACAACCGGGGTTCTGTAGCCTCATCGAGGCACTTCGAGCCGATCAAGGTCCGGGCGGGTAAGATCGGCTTTCCGTGGCGGCACCAGAACCTGCAGTTAGGCCCGAGGAAGACCGCAGCCGCACGTCCCTCGCGCCACGAACTTCTCCAGCACGCCAAGAGGCGACGACGGGATGAATTTATCCCCAAAATCTCCGCGCAACCCTGAGGGGTTTGTGACGCGTAAGGAGCGCACACTCTTGTTTGTCGCTGCTTGCGGGGGCATTTTCGTCTTTGGAATCGTGCTGGCGCTCCTCGGGACTTTGTTCGGTCTGCCGGAGATGCGATCTCGCCTGCACGTGGACCTCGCCCAGCAAGGCAATCTGTTCCTCGCGCTCTTTGTGGGCATTTTTCTGGCCACGATGGTTGTCGGGCCCAATACTCGACCGCTTTGGAACCCGGGCGGTCCTTGCCATTGCGTCGGCACTGGTTGCGGTCGGGCTGGTCGGGATTTCGGTCGCCCACTCGTTTTCGGCGGCGGCGGGCCCGTGTGTTTTGCTCGGGCTGGGTGGCGGTGGTCTCAACGTCTCCAGCAACGTGCTGGTCTCCGACCTCCATGGCGACGATCGCGGTCCCATGATGAACGTCCTAGGCATTTTCCTTGCCATCGGCGCGCTCTTCATGCCTTTGCTCGCGGCCACGGCCTTGCTGACGATCAGCCAGCTTCTGCTGGCTGCGGCGTCTCTGGCCGCCCTTTGCGTTCTCGCTTATACTGCGCTTCGTTTTCCGCCGCCGCGCGAGGCTCAAGGGTTTTCGTGGCGCGGGGTGTCCGAGGTCGTCCGCGCCCCCGGAATGCTGCTGTTCGGCTCCCTGCTATTCTGCGAGTCGGGCAACGAATCGTCGATCGGAGGATGGGTCTCGACCTACCTTGGCCGCATGGGTTCGAAGCCTCGCACGGCGACCTGGATTCTGGCGGGCTACTGGATGGCCCTCATGCTCGGGAGGATCGTAGCATCCAGGCTACTGCGTCGGATCGAAAAGTCGCGGCTAGTGCTGATAAGCGGCCTCGGATCGACGGCGGCCGCCGCGCTTCTGCTAATGGCGCCCTGCGTCGCGATGATGGCGGCCGCGACGGCCCTGATCGGCTTCTCCTTCGCCCCCATCTACCGACCACGCTGGCGATGGTTGGTGACCGCTACCCACGCTTCGCGGGAACCGTTTTCGGAGTGTTCTTCTCGATCGCTCTGATGGGAGGCGGCGGATTCCCCTGGGCCATCGGCCACCTCGCAAAGTCGGCCGGAATGCGGTGCGGCATGGCCCTGCCGCTAGCGAGCACCGCGGTGATCTGTATGTTGACGACAAGAATCATGCGCCAAGGCCGCAGGGGCACGAGGACAGACGGCGATTGAAGACGGCTCTCGGAGGCACGCCCTCATTACGCTAAGTTGATTCATCAATTTGCTCAGTCTATTGGCTCGGAGCATAGTAACCCGTCCGAGCGTACACCTGGAGCGGCGGCAAGCCTCGAGGCGGGGACAGCTTGATCTTGATACGTCGCCAGCGTCCGTCGCGGACGAGGTTCGAGGGCTTGTAACCCACGACGTACTGGTCACGCAGTTCGATGGAGATTTTCTCCATAATGTCCGGCAGTTCGCCGGGATCCTCAACGCTGAACATCTGGCCGCCTGAAACGTGCGCAACCTCAGCAAGTAGGCTGGGGCCTCTGGCTTCTTCCGGCGAGCGATCGCGCGAGTCGAGGGGTTCGAAGACGCCCACCGCGAATATCTCCACATTCGATTCCACCACGGCTTGCTTGATGTCTTTGCCTGTGTAACGGCTGTGGTTATCGCCGCCATCCGAGATGACGAGCAAGGCCTTTCGGTTCGTGGAAGCCCTCTTCATTTCAGCGAGGCCGAGATAGACGGCGTCGAGCAACGCTGTCTTGCCGCCCGCCTTCACAGAGAGCAGGCTGTTCTCGAGATCCTCAAACTTCGACGTGAAGCCGGAAAGCACATTGAACCTCTCGTTGAAGTTGATGAGAAGAAACTCGTCTTGGGGATTCGACGTCTTGAAGAACTGGACGACGGCTTCCTTGGATTTCTGGATTTTGTCCGACATCGAACCGCTCGAATCGAAGATCAAGCCGACAGAAATGGGTGCATCCTCCGTCGAAAAGGAAACAATCTGCTGTTCGACCTTTTCGTCGAACACGCGGAAGCTGCTTCGGTCGAGACCCGTGACAATTCTCTCGAACGGGTCTGTAACTGTCACGTTCAGGAGCACCAGATTAACGTCAACCTGGATTGGAGCCGAGTGGATGACCGGCTTCCGGATGCTGATCTCAAAGCCTCCATTGTCGTTGGACGGACGCCGTGAGTCCTGTCCGGCGAGGATCCCGGGCGGTACGGCCGCGAGGATAACCAATAGGCCAGCGGTTAATCTGCTAGACCGTAATCGGTCTGTTAGGCACATATAACCGAGGATCGCCCTTCCAAATAATATGGCCGGGGAGCGAGTGAGCCTGCGAGCTGCCCGCCCGCGGCATCGGCGTTTAAAGAGTCAATGCCGGGCGCCGGACGACTTAGTCCCCGCGAACTCGCTCTGTCTCTTAAAGCCAAGCTTTTCTTAGCCTCGTACTCTGAGCCCATCTTGGCCCGGTTCGCGCCACATTCTTTTCCACCGTGCAAGCGGAGCCAGTCCCGGAGCTTCCGTCGTGCCTTATGGAGCTGTGATTTGGAGTTGCCGACTGACCAATTCATCAGCTGAGCTATTTCGTGGTGTTCATACCCTTCCAGGTCGAACAAAACGAAGGCCGTGCGGTAGCCCGGCGAGAGCTTGGCAATCGCTCGCTCCAAGTCGGTGCGGTCAACCGTCCCGATCAACCGCCTATCGTTGTCCAGGTATTGTCGTGGGAGCGGGCCTTCCTGTGAACCGCCCACCTCGTCAAAAGGCACTGGGGCAGGGCGTTGTCTCCTGAGGTGCATGAGTACTTCGTTCACCGCCAGGCGATGAAGCCAGGTGGAGAACTTCGATTCCCCCCGGAAGGTCGCGATCTTCCTGAAGGCCCGCAGGAACGCCTGTTGCGTCAGGTCTTCGGCGTCAGCCGTGCTTCGGGTCATGCGCAGACAGAGAGAGTAGACGCGCCGCTTGTGGGCCTCGAACAGCGCTTCAAAAGCGGCTTCCTCTCCCCGCCGCGCGCGCTCCACAAGATCAGCACTTGAGGTGCTTGACGATCTCGAGATCCGCTTTTCTGTCATGTCCGTTCCTCTCTAGCGCAGACGGTCTCATTTCCCAGACGACTAGAGACCAAGGTCCTCAATTGTTGCTCCCTAGCCGCAGCGTCCCATTCAATACGCTATCTACGAGAAGCGTCTCCCGAAGCATTCGCAAACAGTCTTGGCAATACGTCGACAGCCTGGCGGAGGCATCGCAGGAGCACTCGAAGCACTCCTTGCATATCCTGCATTCATGCCAATGTCTCATCCCCTTCTCCTCTCGACTCTCGCCTAGGGTTGGCAGCGCCGCTGTCCGTTTTACATTGCTGGTCGCCTGGTCGTAACCCCAGAGCAGCCTGCGACTAACCATACCTTCCTGCCCGTGGAAATATTCCCAAAGACGGAATGGTCCTCTTCCTGAGAACCCTGCTTTATTCCAAGGACATTGGGTCTTATCGACTGAGGACGGGGCGAACGCGAAGCTGGCCTGGCCGTGGCGTGTGGTGTCGGCCATTACTTGGGTCCTGCTTCCATCCTTGCCTTCGTCGACTCCTCGGATTTTTCGCCGATTCCTCTCAGGGCTTCTTGAAATCCGCGAATTCCCTTCCCAAGCCCCTGCCCCAGCTCCGGCAGCTTCCTCGGGCCGAAGATGAGCAAAACGATTCCCAGGATGAAAACCAAGTGCGTCGGTTGGAGCAAGCCTTCCATTTGGAGACCTTCCTTTCGAAATTGAGAACGGGCTGAGACAGAATGAACAGGACCATCAACAGACCACCGTTGCGGCTCTCGTCATCTGTTGCCTTTGGATTCGTCCCCCCGATGACGCGGCGTCAAAAAGTTATCAAGGACAAAATCAGCTATTTGACGCCCCATCCGCCCACCGGTGGTGAGGTCAGTGCGGAAATGGACACCGGCGAAAATTCGACTCAAGGTTGCCTCTTCGGCGGCGTCCGAGAATCTCGTGAACGAGCGCTCTACCCCCGGCATGACTTCCGAGGTGACGCTAAAGTCGAAACGATCGTTCTGGAAGAAGGAATCCAGAACCTCGGCGCCGGCAGCACTGATAACCGCGTGGGCACCCGGGTAGGAGGGGTCGGGCGTCGTCTTGCCGACCTCCGGAAGCCAAGTCAGGTCAGCCACAGTCTCGGGGTTGACATCCTTATCGGCCGCCCGGATAGCGGTGACCGGCCGCCAGAAATTGTAGGTGTATTTGGCGTCGTAGAACCCAATCACCCCGTCGGCAAATGACAGGTTGAGCAGGGTAAAGAGGCGGGCACTCTTGGCCGTGCTCAAGTTATGCGCCAAGGCTGCCGTCTGCGTGATCTCGTTCCAATAGTTCTGAATAGCCCCGTTCCAAAAGTGGCCAGTCAACGCTTGGTCGGCAGTGCTGGCCGTGCTGTTGACGATGCCTAGAGACTTGACCTCATTGAAAGCATCGCTGTACGTATCACTGGTCGGATCGGGGGGCGGGCCGGGACGAAACTGATTGGCGCCCCTAAGAGTGAAAGGGGCGACGGCGGACCAGTTGGTGAATTGAGGCTTGGGGAAGTTAGGGGGTGTCGACTGGTAGTCTCCCGGGGCGCTCCCGAATACAAACGGGACCAGCGGAGCGCTTGAGCCGTCACTGCTTCGAGCAGCGAGGACGTGGTCAGCAACAGTCAGACCGATGCTGACGCCCACACCCTTGTCGGGTCCATCCGGGATTTGTGCCAGCGACTGCTGAAGCTGTGCGTCAAGCGTGGCTTGGAACTTCGGATAGAGCTGCACCAGGACCTCATGGGCTGCCGCGGCGGCAGCCGCGTCCTGGGACGCGGATGGCGATACCCCGCTCAGGTTAACCAGGTAAGGTTGGTGGGTCCCGTCAATGGCGTTGACGGCATCATAGATTGCGGCGTGCATGATCGCAAAGCTGCGGGTGGGGTGGATGGTTGCCGGCTGCGCCCCAGGGGTGCGGACAATCACCAGGAGGGTTCTGTTCCACTCGACAACCGGGTTCAACGGCTGACTAGAAGAACCTCCCGACACCTGCTGTCCATCATCAAACGCAGCACGTGACCTGGCGACCTGCTGGGAGAAACTGGTGCACAGAAGCGTGAGGGTTATCAAGGCTCTAGACATCGGCAAGTATCTCCTTTGTTTGTATGGTCAAAGTCGGAGGATCTGGTAGCGTGACGATCGCCACAGCCACTAGACTCTCCGCGTATCGAGGCCGAGGCTCGCACTAGCTCACCTCGGCCGTTCTGTGGTTACTTCCTCACCGCCCGAGTATTGGTTTCAGCGTCGGGTGAGTGGTAGCATGTACCTTTACCCCTCGCGCTTGGCCGCATCCGCTTCCGCCGCCAGATCGAGCAAGAGTTGACTGAGCTCCGGCGGCTGGCCGATGAAAAGCCCGTCGCTGATGAAGCCCTGAATCGCGCCCACGGCGTCAATCTGGCCGGGACCGGTAGGGCGAATAATTGAGCAGGCAGGCAAGCCTGCGCTCATGAACTCACACGGCTCGGGCATGATCAGGTTGGCTTGCAACGTCTCCGGCTGACCTTGAGCCAAGTCCACAAACGTCACCGTTGCCCCCGTAATGGGGTCCACGTCGGTCAAGGGAAGCGCATTGCCCGCCTTGTCCTGCCAAGTCTGAAAGTGCATGATTTCCGATCCGCCGATGCTCACGAGGATTCGCAAGACCTCCAGGCTGGTCACCTTTTGGGTCAGGGTATGGTAGAGGCTGGTGCCGGCTTGTTCGATAAAGGCGAAGTGAAATCCTGCCGTAAAGGCGATCGCTTGCAGGTGGGGGGTGATACTCAGCGTGTTATCGTCGCTCAGGCTGCTGCCGGTCGTGTCGCCATTGCTTCGGGGAATGGCCGGATGCTGCCCCTCACTCAAACTCGGGATCGCTTGATCGAACGCCGCGCCGAGATCAGGGTTGGTCGTGCTGCGGTACCGAACCCACCAACTGGTGTCCACGCTGAGCTGGGTGAGATTGGTGAGCCGCTTGATCTGCCGGGCACCGTCCGCTGTGCTGCTGGGCAGATTGACAAAATGGCTGAGGTCGACGGGCTGCACGCCCTTGGACAGCAAATACGCCTTCAGGAAGGCTACGTGGCTCATCTCATCATCGGTATTGTCGTGGATATACTGGGCCATGTCGCCGTCGAGAATCTGCAGCGCCCCCGTGTAGAGTGGATTTCCCCCGTTGAGTCCTGAGACTTCGCCGTCCTGGGTTCCTCCGAGCTCGGAGTATTGTTGCCACAGATCGGTCTCGATGACCTCGGCGACGTGTAGGAGCTTAAGGATCGCGGTGTCTCCCTTGTTGAGGTTGGAACCGCTTTGGTTTGCCGCGAAGGCGGGCAGCCCGCTCGAAAGCAGTCCGGCGCCCAAAGTCGTCGCGCCTGCGGCCAAGGCTCCCTTTTTCAAAAACGCGCGTCGATCCGTTCCCTGTTCGAACACATTCCCGGCTTTTGTCCTTTTGTGCATGTTCTTCTCCTTTTGGGTTTTGGCGAAGGTAAGGCCATTTTGGCCTCCTCCTGATGTCTGTCTTTCTGGCGACATCCAAAGCTCACTGCCGCCGTGCAACTTGGGTTGGAGTGGGTCTCGCGACCCACTGCTCCGCCGCCGCCGGAGGCCAGCTCCTTCTTTCCCCGATGCAACAAGGATCGGGCTGGCCTTTGACAGTGCGGTTTGCAACACACTACTTACCTGTTGCGGAACCGGAAGCATCCTGGACCGGCACCTGCCTCCGCGCCATCGGCTTGACCTTGGGCTTGGATACTGCGTAATCGAAGGTCTCGCCCAGTTCCGCCGCTTGAAACGACTGAACGACGTACCTTCCCCCGGTGTTCACCAGCGTCAAATGGCTGTCGTCGGAACTCACCTTTTGTTCCGGCATTGTGAGAGGCAGAATGATTGCGTTCTTACCCTCCCCATTTAGGAAGACCGCGTACCGAAGGCCCGGAGAAGAAGCGGTCGAGATCGAAAATGCGTAGGTGCCCGGGGGCAACACCGCGCTCCCCCACTGGGCTTCGAAGGGCAGAGTGAACTCGCCCTTGTAGACGGCCTGCGCCTTCCCCAGCCCCGCGAAAAGGCACATTGTCATAACCCCAAGAGCAATTTGGTTTAGGAATTTCAGCTTTCGAATCGATTTCACAACAAACCTCCTTGTCGAATTTGGCGATCCGCGCGTCAAACTGTTGGCGCGCGTGCCGCTCGGTCAATCCATCCGCTACTGCTTTTGATCGCCCTGCGGTTACTCTGACCGTTTTCGGGAGGGAAATATTCCCAGGCAATCGTAGAGGAGGGAGGAGGGAATAAACGGGACGGATCCAAAGTCTCATTACATAGGGGAAGGACATGATAAGAGGTCAAATGGCGTGCCCTTGCGCTCAACTCGATCGACTTCTCAGAACTGGTAACTCAGAAGCCCGGCAGTTCTGCACGACGCAGTTTGAAGGTCTACGTGAGCTCCTCCAGACAGAACCGGTCGATCCGGGACCAACCGAGGTTCGCGGTGCCCAGGAGGTGGCAAGCATGTCTGAGCTCCGACACGTTCCGCCTCCCTGCGAATTTGAAGCGGATAGGCTCACCCTCAAGATCGACGAAGTGGTCCCATCCGATGTGGAGATTATCGCCGCCGAGGTTGGCAAAATCATGGCCCTCATTGAGCAGAATGTACCCAGGAGCGATCTGGACGGTATTCATCTCGCTCTGCAAGAGGCACTGGCCAATGCCATCATTCACGGTAACAGCGGCAGTTCAGCCAAAGCGGTGCGCATTTGTGTCGCCGTCCGGGAAGACTGCGGGATCCCAGTGGTCGTCAAAGACAGCGGTTCAGGGTTCGATCCAAGTGCGCTCCTTGATCCGGTAGCAGAGCAAAACCTGCTTGCATGTCACGGGAGAGGAGTTTTCCTCATCAAGCAGCTCATGGACGATGTCTGGTTCGAGTTCGAAGACGGAACTGCACTCTATATGCTGAAACGGGGGGAGCGTGACACCCAAAGCCGCTGCAACTCGGATCGTCACGAGTTCCGTGGCAGCGGTGGCCAATGCGAAGGCGCCTAATTCTCAAGACGACCCTGTGGGTTGGCGTTGCTGACCAGCCCAGTAGCGCGGACCCCCGCGGCTGAGACACCTAGTTAAGACACTGTTCGGTAGGTCTGCAGGTTCCGACCTTCTGCTTGGTCAGAAACCTGCACGACTCAGAATTCCCATCAAGGAGGTTGGCCATGCACCAGACGCCCTTATGCTTCCAGCGTCCAGCACTCTCCGTTGTGGCTGCCGCGATCTCATCCTGCACCCCGAGCACATCCGTCATCTCGCGGTCGTAGCGTTCCGACCAGAGATGATATCCGTGGGCGGCGTTGATAAGCTGCGTCGTCACCCGAATCCGGCTCCCGGCACGCCGTACGCTGCCTTCAAGGATCGTACCGACGCCGAGTGCTTCGGCGATCTTGCGGATGTCCTGCTCCTTGCCCCGGAACGCGAAGGAAGAAGTACGCGCCGTCACCTGCAGGGGGCGGCTTTCGGGAACTGTGTGAGCATGGGATCGCCTCGGTTCCCCAAGCTTAGCAGTCTTCAAGACGGTGATTGGGAACCCGGTCTGAGAAGTTGGAGGGCATTGTCGCCGAATGACGGGGCACTCGGAACAAATCTTACCGCGTTCAAGCGGGCTGCCGGTGGGCCGGATCAGATTCCAATCTGATCGGCCTTCACCAACCGGTGCTCAAAGTCTTCCCGCGGGTCTTTGCGCACAGCAGCGGCCATTTCTAAAGACCATGCGACTCCGTGAGATAGCGCAACGGCCACAAGGCTCCAGAAGAGCAAGCGTGGCTTTGGTTCGAAAAGTACCTTTCGACCCACCTCTCCGATGAGCCCGCCTGCACCGCTAAGCCGCTGATTGGGATTACTTCCGAGTGTCCGACCATTCTGGACTAAGCTGACGATTCTACGGATTCGTTGTATTGGTTTCCGTAGATGGACCTTCACTCTTTAGTGACCGCTCGCACGTCCGGCAAGCACTGTACCTCACCAATGAATTTTGCGAGCAAGGGAGAGGTATTGTCCCTTCTCCAAGCGAGAGCGAGGGTCAGAGGCACATTCAAATCGACCACGGGCAAGATGGCAACGGTTGCTGGACACCGCCACCGCGCGCTTCCCAGGACCCATCCCACGCCCAAGCCGGTCGACACGAGACTCAGGATTGTTGCCTCGTTGAATCCCTCTTGAACGATATGGGGGGACTTCAAACCCCCGCGATAACATGCAAGCATCATGCGGTCGTAGAACACCGGGTTTGCGCGCCTTGGGAACCAGACAAACGGCACATCCGTTAGGTCACGCAGCCAGAGTTTCTTCAGTTTCGTGAGAGGATCTCTTTTGGGCACGGCCAGCTCGACATGCTGCGTAGCGACGAGAAGTTGGTCCAATTCCGCGTCGGCTTTTGGCATGAAATTGAGGAACCCTGCATCCAGACGGCCGGATCTTATAGCTTCTAACAGTTCCAAACTTGCTGCCGGTTGAAGTTGCAATTCCGCGTCGGGTTGCTGCTCCCGGAACCGCCGGAAGGAATCCGGAACAACACCACGCCAGGACGCATTCTCGGTGAACCCGACGCGCAAGGTACCCGATTGACCACGAGCCACGCGAGCCGCACGCGCAGCCGCCTCACTTACTTCTTGAAGGATGCGCCTCGCGTCGTCCAGAAATAGGTTGCCGGCTGCACTCAACTTCACGCCGCGCGGGAGGCGGTCGAAAAGTTTGAAACCGACTTCTTCCTCCAGATCCTGAATTTGGCGAGAGAGCGCCGGCTGAGCCACTCGCAATCTGCGCGACGCACGCCCGTAATGCTCCTCCTCGCCGACCGCCACAAAATACCTCAGATGGCGCAACTCCATTCCGATACTTTATCACGATCAATTAGATAATAAAGATGTCTTTGACGTAAGAACGGTTCTTTTGTCAGACTAACGAACGTGAAGAGCGGCAAGAAACCAAAGGCCAAACGCAGTCGGGAAAAGCGGCCTGTTTCGAAAACGGCAAGGCCCCAGCCCGTGGCTGTCCCGGCCGCTTTCGAACGCTAGGTCGGTTCGAACGTAATGAGGCCGCACATGAAGGCGCTTGTACTTAACTTAGTCGGTCGTGGGTTCGATTTCGAGGACGTTGAGATAGCCACGCCGATAGGACGCGAAGCCCTCGTCAATGTACAAGCGGCCGGCCTGTGCCACACCGACCTATTGTTTGCTACTCACGATATCGCCCCTACGCCGGCGGTGCTCGGTCACGAGGTTGCCGGGATCGTGGCTGCGGTTGGTCCGGACGTCGCGCAAATCCGTGTCGGAGATCATGTCGTCGGCTCTCTCG
Source organism: Terriglobia bacterium (assembly GCA_035945295.1). Classification (GTDB taxonomy): domain Bacteria; phylum Acidobacteriota; class Terriglobia; order UBA7540; family UBA7540; genus QHZK01. The sequence goes on from DASZAI010000071.1 coordinate 59,904, forward strand.
CGCAGTCGTGCGGTGCGTGCGCTCGGTGCCTATCAGGACACCCCTTCCAGTGCAAATATCCGATGGCAGCGAGCGCCTCCAGCTCACTCTCCCTCCTCTGCAAACCAATCTACCCCGCTGGTCACCCGACGGCAAGCAGATTGCCTTTGGAGGGATGGCTCCCAACAAGGCGTGGACGATGTACCTGGTCTCCGCCGACGGCGGTGTCCCGCAAGAAGTAGCGCCGGGAGAAGGAGACATTGGCTGGTCGGCGGACGGCCGGTCGTTCGTGTTCGGGGACACCCCACTTTTCCTGCAACCCGGACCTAATCGCGTCCTCGCCATCCATGTGATGGACCTGAAAACGCGCCAGGTCTCGACGCTCCCGGGCTCCGAAGGGCTCTACGGGCCGCGCTGGTCCCCCGATGGACGCTTGATCGCCGCTTTGCGAGCCGGAGCGGAGACCCTGCAAGTTTTCGACCTCGTCACCCAGACATGGACGGAGCTGGGAACTATCCACGTGGGCTTCCCGAGCTGGTCGCACGATTCAAAATACATTTATTTTGATTCGCCCGAGGGTGAGCCCGGCTTCTATCGCATACGCGTCGGGGATCACAAACTTGAAAGGCTGTTCAGCCTGAAGAACGTTCGCCTGGCAGACCTCTGGACGGGCTTGACTCCGGATGATTCCCCGATGGTCGTGCGCGACGTCGGCAGCCAGGAGATCTACGCCCTCGACTGGGACGCGCCATAAGCCCGCAGGTCTGTTTCGAACTTTTGGCTCCCTCAGCGTGAGCGTGACAAAACTCTGTGTTTTCGAAACGAGCCGCATCCCTGTTTTCAGCGCTGTGGGATCAGTGGCTTGCAGCGGTGGGCGCGCTACCCTTTTTGACACAGCCTATGGACCCGCGAAATCAGGAAGCCGGCGGTAATGGCCGCCGGGGCGCACGCCCTCTCTAACAGGGCCCGCTTGGGGAGAGCGGGAACGGGCGGACGGTGCCTCGTTTCGGAGCGAGTTTTGCCGAGAAACAGCGTGGAAGTCAAGGGTTTCCCCCGCCCTTACGTCGAAAATTCGCAATAAGTACGTACTTACTTAAAAATAGACCTTGCGCGGCGCGCAGTGGTGTTTGCGATCGTCCGCAACGGTAAGGAAAGGGGACGTGCTTCTCGCTCGAGCCGGTGGTGGGGCATGGCGCAGTTTCGCGGTGGAGTTAACGCTGCGCCGGCCCAGCGATGCCCCGCGCCTGAGTCGCAAAGGCCTCGGCCTGTTTCAGGGCTTTGGGCTGGGCGGCTTCGCCGAACGCGCGCTTATCCACGAAAACCAACTCGCCGTCGTGCCCAAGGAGCTTCCGTTCGCCCAAGCTGCGCTCCTCGGCTGCGGCGTTGTAACGGGCGCCGGCTGTGTCTTGAACACCGCGAATGTTAGTGCCGGGGACACGGTCGTGATCTTCGGTGCTGGAGGGGTTGGGCTCAATGCCGTTAGTGGGGCGCGCATCGCAGGAGCTTCGAGGATCGTTGTCATCGACATCCAGGCGAAGCGACTCGACGAGGCCAAACGGTTCGGCGCCACCGATGTCATCGATTCCACGAAAACCAAGCCTGTCGAGGCCGTCCTTGAGCTCCTTCCTGGAGGAGCCGACCATGTGTTCGACTTCGTGGGGCAGAAAGCAGTCACGGAACAGGGGCTCGCAATGCTCGGTGTCGCCGGCGGGCTTTACCTGGTCGGGGTGGCGAGGCCCGATGTCGACATCGGAGTGAACATCTTTAACGCGATCGCAGGACAGAAGCGTGTTCAAGGCGTGAACTTCGGCTCAACCAATGCCAAGCGCGACATCCCGATGTACGCGGAGCTCTACCTGCAAGGCCGAATGAATCTAGATGACCTCGTTTCAAAAAGGATTTCGCTGCGTGAGGTGAACGAAGGTTACGCGGCGCTAAAGGACGGCTCGCTTACGCGTGTCGTCGTTACTTCGTTCTAACTGCAAACTCCCAATATAAGGAGCAACGCCATGCCCGCAATCATGGAGAAAGGCACGATTAAGACACTCACAACGCACTACGTTGATGGAGCGTTCATCGAATCCCATGGCCAACAGGTTATGGACATCATTAAACCGACCAACGGGCAAGTGATCGCGCGGGTCACGCTCGGAGACGAGGAAGATACGCGGCGTGCCATCGGTGCGGCCAAGCGCGCATTCGCCAGTTTCGGCCGGACAAGCAAGGAAGAGCGCTTGCGTTACTTGCGCCAGCTACACAAGGCTGTTTCCGACCACGTCGACGATCTAACCGCTGTCATGATCGAAGAGTACGGCGGAGTTGCCCAGTTCGCCCGGCTCATTGTGGAGTCGGGGGTCAACGCCTTCGCCGCAGCTGAGAAGGGGCTTCAAAAGCTGCCGTTGACACAAAGCTGGGGCAAGACGACGGTGACGCTGGAGCCGGTCGGCGTTGCCGGCCTGATTACGGCGTGGAATGCGAATGCGCTGTTTATTTGCTTGAAGCTGGCATCGGCCATAGCCGCTGGTTGTACAGTCGTCATCAAGCCGAGTGAAGCGAGCTCGCTGCAGACCCGGGTGATGGTTGAGGCTCTGAATGCGGCCGGACTCCCCAAGGGTGTCTTCAACGTGGTGACCGGCCTCGGCACTGTTGTCGGCGCTGAGCTCGTGCGCAATCCCGACGTTGCGAAAATTTCGTTCACAGGTTCGGTTGCCGTCGGAGAACAGATCATGCGCGATGGCGCTGCGACCATGAAGCGTGTGACGCTCGAACTGGGCGGGAAATCTCCCACAATACTGCTCGACGACGCCGCGCTCGACAAGGCCATCCCGTCGGCTCTCACTTTGGCCTTTATGAATAGTGGCCAAGCTTGCGCCGCCGGAACGCGGCTTCTTGTGCCTAAGAGCCGACTAGACGAGGTGAAGCCTGCCATACGGGATGCGATGCAGGCCTTCGTGGTTGGCGATCCGGCCGATCCCAACATCATGGTTGGACCAATGGTGTCGCAGAAGCAGTACGAGCGCGTGGAATCCTACATTCGCAAAGGCATTGAAGAAGGCGCCGAAGTGCTGGTCGGCGGAGAAGGTCATCCGAAAGGTCTCGAAGCGGGTTACTACGTTAAGCCCACGGTGTTTGTCAATGTGAAGAACGACATGACGATCGCGCAGGAAGAGATTTTCGGCCCCGTGCTCAGTGTGATCTCCTACGACTCCGAGGACGATGCGATCAGGATTGCCAACGACTCCAAATACGGACTTCACGGCGCCGTCATGGGGACTGACCTCCAGCGCGCACGTCGCGTGGCTTCTCAGCTGCGGGCCGGCCGCGTCGTGATCAACAACATGACCGACGATCCAGATGCGCCTTGGGGCGGATTTAAGTACTCCGGCGTCGGCCGCGAATATGGCCGGTACGGAATTGAAGCGTTTCTAGAGCCAAAGGCCGTCCTTGAGTGACGGGTCTCGCAAGACTAAACGAATAATAAGGACGAGTTCATGAGTAACCACGTCAGTATCTCTCCCCATGAAGCCGCGGACCGCCTTGCTATCCGGGAACTCATCGAGGCCTACGCGCATTGCGCGGATCGTCGTGATGCGAAAGGCCAGATGGCTCTGTTTACCCCAGACACGCACTTCGTGGTGTACATGAACGCAAAGGATTCTAAGCCCTCACAGGAGCTGCACTCGCGTGAGGCGCTCGCTCCCGTGTTCGCAGATCTGAACAAGTACGCCGCGACCATGCACTTTCTTGGACAAAGCACGATTCTCGCGCTGACCCGCGACCGAGGCACAGGGGAAACTTATTGCATGCCCCATCACCTCACCGTTGACGGTGAAAAGCGGCGGCTCATGATCGCGGCACTCCGTTACTACGACACCTTTGTGAAACTGGACGGCGCATGGTTGTTTGCGGAGCGTCTGCTGTACGTTGACTGGATCGAGGAGCGCGATTTGTCATGAGAGCGATCAACAAGGCGTCTTTGAACGCGTCGATGAGCGCTGCCGTTGACGGCCCAAAACGCCTCGTCATTGTGGGCGCGACTGGAATGGTCGGCGGATACGCTCTTCGCTTTGCGCTCGACAACTCAGCTGTGAGGAGCGTCACTTCGATTGGGCGGAAGAGGCTTGGCATCTTGCATCCGAAGCTTAAAGAGGTTCTACATCAAAATTTTGGAGACTGTTCCCCGCTCGCAGATGTCCTCTCGGGTCAGGACGCGGTGGTCTATTGCTTAGGAACCTACACGGGGTCAGCGTCGGACGCGGAGCTCCGCACCATAACCGCCGACTACACAAGCGAATTCGCGCGAGTTCTCCATGGGAGCAGTCCTGACGCAGCGTTCTCGTTTTTGAGCGGGAGTGGCGCAGACCAGTCGGGACAGAGCCGGCTTGCCTTCGCGCGCTACAAAGGAGAGGCCGAGAAGGCACTACTCGCGGCTGGTTTCCCGCGCGTTTATCTTTTTCGGCCTGCGTATATCTACCCTGTGGAGCCCCGGAAAGAACCGAATCTCAGCTACCGCCTAATGCGCGCGATCTATCCGGTGTTTCGCGCACTATTTCCTAACCAAGTGATTCGGGCCGACGATTTGGCCCGGGCCATGGTGCATGTCGCAGTCAGCGGAACAGGAGAGCGCCGAAGCCTCGTTTTAGAGAACCGTGACATCCGGGCGATTGTCAGGTCACATAATGTCCCTACGGGGTATCCGCATGCATCAGCCTGAAAGCCGAAGCCAACCCACGGGCAGCAACTCCGTCTGTCCGGATGACGGGCAATCCGGAAACTGGACTCTGGCGTGTGAGAAACAATGTGTTTTCTAAACAAGCCGCATCGGTGATTTCAGCACTGTGAATTCAGTGACTTACAGCGGCAGGCGCGGTACCCTTTTTGACCCAAGCCTTTGAACTCGCGAAAATCAGGAAGCCGGCGGTGATGGGCACGGGCGCACGTCCTCCCTTGCAAGGCGCGCTCAGGAGTGCGGGAAATGGGCGGACGCCCACCGGTTTCGGAGCGAGTTTCGTCGAGAAACATTGGGGAAATCAAGGTTTTTCCCGCACTTACGTCGGAACATTCTCAGTAAGTACGTACTTACTTACTTAAGGCGTGGCGCGGCCGCGGTTGCTTGTGCGATCGTCCGCGCCGGTAAGGAGAGCGGACGTGCTTCTCGCTCGAGCCGATGCTGGACCATTTCACAGTTTCGCGGTGGGCGTTGATGGGGATCGTGCTCGTCGGAGAAAGATTTCACTCGCCGGCTTGAGGCGGCCTCGTTCTTATGAGCTTGACGCCGGCGATTGCACCTCGACGTTACCCGTTCCCTCTTGCCCCGCGCGACATCGGAATCGCACCGATCGTCCTGTTTGAGGGAGGGCTTGATCCCGCAAGGGCGCCAAGGGATCCCGACTTGCGCGAGCACGCGCTGTCGGTTATCTCGGCGGCCGGAGTCGGACCGAGCGACATCGCAGGGCATCTCGGCCAGGTTCGAGTGAAGGTGTTCCCGCGGGCCTACAGGTTGGAAGAGAAACTCTCCTGGCTCGCCGCGAGGAATGCCGCTGTGAAGCTTCACGCAGCCCCTCGGAGGCATAGGAGAAGCCAGGGCGTAGGAAATTGCCTGGGAATCGAACCCCCTACGCTCCAGGACGAGAATTACGCGGTGGTCCGTCGGGCTTTTGGCAGGTTAGAATTGTTCCCCTGGCCAAGCCAGTTGAGGAACCGAGCGAGGGACGAGGGGCCGAGAGAATCAGGAATTTGAACCTCGGCCACCGTCAGCCATCGAGGAATCGAGAGTCGCGGCCCTCAACGACGGAGGTCTGCGCTACCTTGCTGGACGCGTTTTGGAGCCCAAATCCTTTATGATTGAGTCAAGCTTGCGGGTGCGATGCTCAAGATCGTGTTCCCAAATGCGGATGACTCGAATTCCCTTTCGTCTTAGGGCACGCGTAACCCTTCCGTCCCGTCGGACATTTCCGAGGATTTTCTTGTTCCAGAAGGAGGAGTGATCTCTTGGCTTGGTAAAGCACCTCTTGCAGGCGTGCCAAAAGCAGCCGTCAAGAAAAACCGCGATTCGGGACTCAGGAAAATAGATGTCGGGTCGCCCCAGCACATCGGAAGCGTGGAGTTTCCATCCGTTTATCCGACGGGCCCGGAGTAGTGCAGCCATACGACGTTCAGTGGATTTGTTGCCACGTCCCCGAATTCGTGACATCACTTGCGACCGCTTCTCGCTGGAAAACACATCCATGAGATTAATCCTGAGGGCGAAGCATCAACAAACCTGGTCGGGATACATGACTTCCAAACCAGTAAAGCAGGTCCGAGAAGGCTTGGCTTCGGAGTCTCGCAAGGGGTGTCAGCCTTTTCATGATCTCCAAAGTTGCGGCGAAAACAAAAAGGGAGTTCAGGACAAGGTAATACTCCCCTTTGATGGCGACTCCTGCCAGGGCTATGGGCCCGAATTGCCATAGAAAACCAGCCTTCTTGATAACACGTTCTTTTTCATCTCTTTCTATTTCCACGGTAGGGACGAGCAACCCTGCAATCAACCGAGCGATTTGTACTTTTTTCTGTGAGTGGTCGCACACAGGATTGGCTTCCAGACTGACAGGAATCGCCGTCTCCAGGATGCGTTTGGCATTTTCCTTCCAGGCTGTCGTCGATGGGTCGCCGTGGATAAAACTCGCGACGAACTGATTAAGGTCAGGAATGATGTGCTCTTTACGCAAGTCGTAGACGTTGCCTGCGTAGAATCGTTCCACCTGCTCAAACGAACAGTGAAGCATAGTATTTATCCTTGCCTTTGCAGATGGGCTACAACCTTTCTTTGCTTCAGGGTTCAAGATCTCGGAGGGGGTCCCCCCGAGCGAGTCACTTGCAGTTCCCGTATTCGCCTCGAGCCGGTCGGCGAGCAGCGGGTTCAACGCACTGTAGAACGATGCAAGGGCGATCAGACCCTCAGTTAGGTTCTTCCTTCCCGCCTCAGCCAACGCCATTTGGTAGATCAGCTGAAGTAGGTTTGAGCACCAGTTCGAGCTCCATTTCTCGGGGTCTTTATCCTCGGTACTCGCCAGCTTGGACAATTCGCTTGTCACATCTGAGGCTGCGTCGAAGCATTGTCCTTCCCAAGCCCGGAGGAATAGTAGGGGACTGAAAGCGGCCAATCCGTCCCTAAGGGCGCTCGTGACTTTGGCTATGTCAAACCCCGAATCATTCTCAGCCTTGCATTCACTCTTCGTCATGGTTATGAGCCCTATCGGGCGCGGAACGTCCTGTTGGAACAGATACTTGCGGAAATCTGAAACGAGGTCTGTGTTGCGAGTCCAAGCCACAACCGAGTAAGGACCATTGTCGGGGTGCAGGATGTGCTTCAGCAGGTTGACAAGTGTAGCCAGCTTGGACTTGTCAGGTGTTCCCCCTACGATGTTCATGTCGAGAAAGGCGAGTCTGACTCCCTTCAGTCGCTCGTCGTTTTGCGGAACGTCGGTCGCGTCCTTAAAGTACAAGGCCGCGATTCGCAACCGCCAGAGCGCCTTGATAATGGCGTGTCCGTCTGTTTCTTCGTCATCGATGACTATGACTCTGGCCGCCTTCAATCCGACCACTTGGCACCCCCAAAAACCAAAGCTAGAACCGCGCCGTCAAATCCAGTTGGTAGCTTGACATCTCCTTGGTCGGGAAACTCAAGACGACCACCCTGAACTTTCATCACCTGTTCTGCTAGATGAAGCCCCAAGCCCATCCCGTTAGGCTTCCTTGTGAAGAAGGGTTGTATCAGATACTCCGGCGGGTCAGAGAAACCGGAACCGTTGTCGGCCACAATGATCGCGGCGCCCCCGGGCAGTTCATCAGAAGTCCCAATGTAGATCCGCTTTGCGCCCCGCGCGTCACTCCCATGCCATCTGTTTTCGAGCCAATATATCGAATTGTCCAAGAGATTCATCAACGTCGACACAATGAGGCGAGCGCTGCATGGAGCCACGAAATCGCGGTCGACGTTTGCGGTGACTTTGATGTCGTGCGCTGCCATCCGAAGCTCTGTATTGAACATCGCCAAATGGATGAGATGAGATGCCTCCTCGCGCTTCTTTTCTGAGCTCCTTGCTAGAGCCCCCAAGCCTTCTATCAAGTCGGCGATGTGTTTTGCGAGGGCAATCACGCGTGGGCTCGCCTTTTCCTTGTGTACGGCCCGCACGAGCTCTTGGATTGCCTTGTCAACCTCATGAATCACAACCATCAGGCTTAAACCAGCACTCGCAGAGAGAAGGAAACGATCGCGAATGGCAGTGTAGTCCTCTTCTATACGATCTAGATACGCGCCAAGCTCCTTGCCGAGTCCCTCCTCGTCGATTCTCGCCCGCAGTTCAGTGACTGTTCCTAGGACCGGCTCTTTTGGTTTCTTGCCGCTGTATGCGCGGCGGATGCGCTCTTTGTCTTTATTTCTTTCAGCAGCCACTTGGGCTATGCTGAATTGGACTGCCTGTTTGAATGCACGGAAAGTGGGATTCTCCACGAATCCTTCCCTGTTCGTCTTCTCAATCAGCCCAATCCTCTCTTCATTTTCATCGTTGGTATTCTTCGCATGCCGGATTCCTGAGCTCGTTTCGAGTTTCAAGGATACGGCGCCGAGCACGAGATTATTGCTAATGCGCTCGCTTGGAATGTTCACTCGTCCCACGTCCAGATTGAGCCAATCATTTCCAGGCTCTCCGTAATCGTAAACTCGGATCCCATCACGATAGACGCGGATACCACCCGATTCGTCGAGAAATCCCTTTAGCCCTTTTTTGTCAGACACTCCCAGGCTCAGAACTTTCGGATCTCTGTCAAAAATGTAGAGGTCGACCTTGATCGGGCCCACGTGATCGCGAAGTAGGTGAGCTGCCTCAGGATCATCTAGTGATATGCTAGTTTCTTTCGATGACTCTTCCCGTCCCTCTACTTTATCCATAGCGGGGAAAGGGGCGAAAGTGTATGTGTACTCAAGCTTGCGACCTCGAATCTTACAATGCCCTCGGAAGAGTGAAAACTCAAGGACCTCCTTGGGCGTAAGAAGACCCTTAAGCCATTCTTCCTTCCCGGGAACAGCCAACTCTACTTCAAACTCACCCGCTCTCTCAAAAGGCGAGGATATCGAGGTGACGGACCGGTGGAGGTCGCGAACCATTCCTTTTGTCCACGCAGTGCGCAAGCCGGAAATCTCTATTCGTGTGCCTGTTTGCCGGTCCCTGAAGACGTGAGGGTCCCGCTCCTCGACTCTTACTGCCACGTCCGACAAGTATTGGTGCTTGTCAAACTCAGTCCAATCGATCTTCACAGCAATTTCGGGACGGTTTCTGGAACGAGTGATGAGTTTGATCGAATTCCCTAATTTATGAGCGGCAAAGCGGCCCACTCCCTTCTCACCAAGGGGTAAGCGGCCAAAATTAGTCGTGCGCTTGCTCTTTTCCTTCTGTGTCGCGCGAAAGTCCGTCCCTGGCTCCAGCCAAATATTGGTTACGGTCTCGAAATCCATACCTGTGCCAGCATCCTCGATGATGATTGTGCCCGTATCCCTGTCGTCGATGTCTACCATCGTTACGGCTGCATAAGGGGAGTCTGCGTCGTAGGCATTCTTGACCAGTTCAAACACTGCTATTCCGGGGTCTCGGATGAGCTGGTCGCCGAGCAATAGCAACAATCGTGCACGCGGTCGAAAGGGAAGGATTTCAGATTTTAGACTGGGCATAAGTGTCGAGCTCGTCTGAGCCATCAGGCTTTTGGGATGGAGGAGCGCTGAAGCCACGCGTCAGTGTCATGACAATTCGACTCATCACAGGCGGGCACACGGCATTTCCAAGAAGTCTAATCTTGTCGCGGCGTGTTCCATGGTCAAATTTGTAACTGTCCGGGAATCCCATCGCCGTTTTCAACTCGGGAACTTGGAGCATACGCATTTCGTGGCCGCGCCCGTTCTGTCGGACGTAAGCGAAGCGGTCCAGTGTGGTTACGGTGCGCAAAGGTGCGTCGAGGGTCTGCCATCCGCCTGCACCATCCGATCCGTAGTAAACCAGCAAGAACGCCTCGTTCTCGCCGACTTTGGCAATGGCACGGTCGGCCCGAGCGATTGTGTTCTTGGCTCTATTCTTCGTCCGGAGCTCCGAGAAGCGGTGGTTCCCATTCGTGGACACGACTTCACGCGCCTTGTGTTCGCCGGAGTTCGCCGGCGGATTTACCTCCGGCGGCGTCTTCCCTAGCTCACAGATTATGAACAACCGTCTTCGGGACTGGGGCACACCGAACTTTGCTGCATTAAGCGTCTGCTCTCTGACACTGTATCCAAGCCGTCGGAGTCTCGAAATCCATTCGTCGTACCGCATCCACGACTTCATTTGGACGACGTTTTCGACGACAATCCAGTGGGGCTTCAAAACTCGCGCAAATCGCGTGACGTGGAAGGCGGTCCTCCGGCTTTCTTCTAACCGCTCGCCGTTACCCTTGGCGCAACTATGGTTCGTGCATTCCGGTGACGCCAGGAGCAGATCAATGGGGCCGACCTCCTCGAGGACCTGCCGCGGGTTCACATACTCTAGTTTTCTGCAATAGAACCGGGCAGTCGGGAAGTTATCCTTGTACGTAGCCTTGGCCAGCGGCCACATGTCAATTGCCGCGACCAGATCCACACCGGCCGCGCGAGCGCCCGCGCTACTACCGCCCGCTCCGCAAAAGACGTCTAGGGCTCGTACCGGAGGTTGGACTCTCTGCTTCTCCACGCTTTTGGTTTCCCAGGGCCCTGCAGGGCCGACCCAATACTATCGCGTCTGCAGACGTGGGACTAGATGCAAGCTATAAGAAGAGCATAGCGGTGCCGGCGCCCCGCCCCACTGACTTGAGGTGCCAAAGTGACGCCTCAAGTTCGACAGCAGAGGTTATCACACAGACGCCACCGCGAAGGGGAGTCCATCAGGGCTTGTCGAACACGCGGAGGTCGTGGCCGGTCATCCTCGGGCGGCGGGGGAATCCCCATGACGCCGAGCAGCGTGGGGGCGACGTCGGCGTGCGCGCCGCCCTCGGGCTAGGCGCGTGGGACGCGGGTCGGCGACGACGATGAACGGGACGGGATTGGTGGTGTGGGCGGTATGCGGGCCGCCGGTCGCGGGGTCGACTATCAACTCGGCGTTGCCGTCGTCGGCGGTGACGATCATGGCTCCGCCGCGGGGGCGCACCGCCTGCTCGATTTCCCCCAGGCAGGCGTCCGCGGCCTCGACCGCCTTGATGGCCGCGTCGAGCTTACCGGTGTGGCCTACCATGTCGGCGTTTGGTGAAGTTGATGATGAGCACGTCGAACTTCGTGTCGCGGACGGCCTTCACCACCACGTCCTTGATGCCAGCGACGCTCATCTCGGACTTGAGGTCGTAAGTCGTGACTTTCGGTGAGGGCACCAGGATGCGCTCCTCGCCGGGATACGGCTCTTCGACGCCGCCGTTGAAGGAGCAAGTCACGTGGGCTTACTTCTGCGTTTCGGCGACGCGCGGTTTCTTGAGGTTGGCGTCGGAAGGCAGCTTGCAAGTGCGGTCCACCCTTGGGTCCCGACAGTGGGCGGGGTGGACGATTTGGTGCATATTAGGTGCATACTTGAGCCCAAATAGGGCTCATTAGCCCGACCCAGGACCACTCGTTCCGAATGCAAATGCTTGACTCCAAACAGGAGGACGGGGGCGAGCATGGATTCCTAAACCGTGGGTCGGGAGTTCGAATCTCCCCAGGCCTACCAAGTTTTCAATGAGTTGGGTCGCTGCAACGATGTTGGGTCACAGTTTGGGTCACAGTTGAGAGCGGAGACGGGGCTCGGGAGGCCCCCTTGTGCTGCCTTTGAAGTCGTTCTCGGGCGGCTTCGAGTCTTCGCTCGATGGCTTCCGATGCCGCTAGCTGGGCCTGGTCTCCAGAGTGCGAGTAGATCAGGTTGACTCGATCGGTGATGCGCCCCAGCCGATCCATTCGAGTAGCGCTGGGTTCGGTTCCCCAGGCGCCGATTAGCTCCCGCCGCACCAAGGCGGATTTCACCAAATTCAGCCACGAGCGCCGGTCGGGGCGAAGTGCAGGCGGTAGCGCGCATGGTACCCGGCGCGGTGCGGTCCGCTCGAATCCGTTCCAGACCTCCTGGCATGCCCGAAAGAAGCCAGCAGATTCTTGGCCCCGGGTCAGGCCCACGTGACGGATCGAATTCTTCGCAACGACAAGCTGATGAGCCAGGTGGTCTACCGCGGTGCCGAACTCTTGTTCGCGTGAGGCGAGGCTGTTGGCTGACGCGACACGGTACGGCGGGGCTTAAGGGCTTTGTGGGCGCAGGACACCTCGGTCTTTAGACGTTCGCGGGACGTGGGTCAGGATGACTTTGAATTGTGATTCCCATGTCGTTCTTGGTACCTTGGTTCGTATTCAGCGTTGCTTGCAGGAGGGCATGGCCACCAATTGGGTGAAGGGATCGATCCCGGCCGTGATGGAAGAAGGAGATTCAGCATGAACGAGAGACGATGGTTCGCGACCTTAACGATATTGTTGCTGCTGACATGCGTCCGGGTCGCGCGGGCTGCTCCCGCCATTCGCGCGATGATTCTCGACGGCGAGTCAGGCGGACCTTATCACGCGTGGCAGGAGACCACTCCGTATCTGAAGAGGATGCTCGAGGAGACGGGTCTTTTCCAGGTGAGCGTGGTTACAGCGCCTCCTACCGGAGGCGATTTCAGCAACTTCAAGCCGGACTGGGACAAGTACCAAGTTGTCGTGTTCAATTACGATGCACCGGACGAGCGCTGGCCGGATCAACTGAAGGCTTCTTTCGAGCAGTATGTGAGAAACGGGGGAGGGTTGGTGGTCGTTCATGCCGCCGATAACGCCTTTCCGAAGTGGCCCGCCTACAACCTGATGATCGGTATTGGGGGCTGGCGCGGACGAGACGAGAAGTCCGGCCCCTTCTGGTATTTCAAGGATGGCAGGCTGGTGCAGGATTCCTCCGCGGGGCCCGCCGGCAGCCACGGGGCGAGGCTGCCGTATAAGATCGAAAACCGGGTCATCGATCATCCCATTACGAAGGGGCTGCCAAAGGTATGGATGCAAGTCGGAGACGAATTGTACGCAGCGCTCCGCGGTCCCGGCGCGAACATGACCGTCTTATCGACGGCTTACTCGGATCCGGCGAACCGAGGAACGGGCCGCCATGAACCCATTCTCATCGTGATTTCGTACGGGAAAGGGCGGGTCTTTCACACCACTATGGGACATGACCTCGCGGCGCTCAACTCTGTCGGATTTATCACGACTTATCAACGTGGAACAGAATGGGCCGCTACGGGCAAGGTCACGCAGAAGGTGCCGGCCGACTTCCCGAGTGCAGACAAGACCAGCACGCGGGCGGAGTACAACCCGCCGACCGGCTGGAGTTCACCGGTTGGGGCTCCGCGCAAGTAGGTGCCGCTCTCCGCCTGGGGCAAGGTGCCACAGCATGCTTTTTGTGACGTGGGCTCTTGCGAGATCGCGTTTACAACGCTGAAAATCGCTGTGTTGGCCCCAATGCCAAGAGCGAGCGTCAGGACAAGCCACGACCGTGAAGCCGGGATTTTTCACCAGCATCCGCAGACCGTAACGGACGTCCTGCCAGAGCTGCTCGATCCACATGAAACTCCACACCTCCCGCGTGTCCTCCTTAACCCGTGCGACGTTTCCAAACTTGCGCAAAGCCGCATAACGGGCTTCCTCGGGCGACATGCCGCGCTCGATGTTGTCCTGGGTCTCCCGCTCGATGAAGTCGCGGATGTCTTGGTCGAGGTGCTTCATCATGCGCTTGCGGCGGGTCATGGCGAGCCCTCCTGTGCGGCGATGTTTTGGGGAAAGGAACCATAGTCGTCGGAATGCAGAAATCTCACTGCAGCAAGCTGCCTTCATTCATACCGCAAAGCCACCACCGGGTCCGCACGCGCCGCCCGCAGCGCGGGAAAGATGGTTGCGAGGAACGCCGCCGCCAGTGTGATAGCGAGCGCGGAGGCGAACGCGAAGGGATCGTATGGACTGACGCCGAAAACCACATTGCTCATGACTCGGGTCAGGGCCAGCGCGCCTCCGGCCCCCACCAAGCATCCGAAGAGCGCCACCTTCATTCCGCTCCAGAGCACGAGGCCGAGCAGCAGAGAGGGCCGCGCGCCCAGTGCCAGGCGCAGACCAAACTCCGAGGTGCGCCGGCCGGCCAGGTAAGCCATCACGCCGTAAATGCCGATCGCGGCCATCGCCAGCGCCAGCAAGGCGAAAGCGCCGAGCAGCGAAACTGCAAATCGCGGGCCGCTGAGAGATTGATCCAACCGCTCTTGCATGGTGGCTACATCCTCGATGGGTTGATCGCGGTCCACCGAAGCGATGGCGGCGCGAATGGCCGGCACCAGTGCCACAGGTTTCGTTTGACCGCGCACCACCAGGTATTCCCAAGGCGCCGGCAACTGATCGTAGGGGAGATAAATATCGTCGGACGCCGGATCATTCAGGCTGTCGTCTTTCATATCAGCGGCGACACCGACGATCTGGCGCGCCACTTGCGCGCCGTGATCGAGCGGGGAAGAGACGAACAGGCGCTGTCCCACCGGGTTCTGCCCTTTGAACAGGCTCCCGGCGAGCTTGCGATTAATGATGGCGACCGGCAGCGAGGATTCCGTGTCCTCGGCCGTGAAGCTGCGCCCGGCGACCACTGGCAAACCTGTGGTGTGAAAAAAACCTTCGGTCACAACCTGCAAATTCGCGTCCTGGCGCTGCAGCGCCTCCGTCGGCTGGCGCTCGCTGCGGAAGGCGATGCCATAATTCCAGCCGATGAGGGGCAGGGTGGTGCAGAGATCCGCGCCTTGCACTCCGGGCAGCGCGCGCACGCGTTCCAGCGCCTGACGGTAGAAACTGCGTATCGCCCCGGGAGACTGATAGCGGGAAAGCGATACGTCCATGGTGAGCAAGTCTGCTGGGTCGAATCCCGGACTGACGCGCAGCAGGTTGACAAAGCTGCGAACCAGCAGCCCAGCGCCGGCCAGAAGCACGACCGAGAGGGCAATCTCGGTGATCACCAGGGTTGTGCGCATCCAGTGATGCCGCTCTACGCCCATCGCCGCCGCCACCTTGAGACGGTCCATCAGGTGGACCTTGCTGACCTGCCAGGCCGGGCCAAATCCGGCGAGCAAAACCGCCAGGCCCGTGACGCCCGCCGCGAAGGCCAGCACCGCAGAGTCCACGGAGACTGGTGGAGCGCCCGGCGCCTGCAAGAGCGGCAACGTGGAGAGATATCTCACGGTCCCGGCGGCCAGCAAGAGGCCGATACCGGCTCCGGCCGCGGCGAGCAAGGCGGTTTCGCATAGGAGCTGACGCACCAATCGGGCCCGGCCCGCGCCGAGCGACAGTCGAATCGCCATCTCCTTCTGCCGAGCGGTGCCGCGCGCGAGAAGCAGGTTTGCTACGTTCGAGCACGCGATCAGCAGCACGAATCCGACGGCTCCCAGCAGCACCAGCATCATGTGCTCCACGTTGTGGCCGAGCAGAAAATCGCGGAGTGTCATGACACGGGCGCTGGTGAGTCCGCTGGCGCCAACCTCGGGGATTTCGCGGGCGATCTGACCTTGCAGTATCTGAAGCTGGCTGTTCGCCTGCTCGATCGTGGTTCCGGAACGCATCCGGCCCACCACCAGCAGGGAACTGTGCTCGACCTTCCGGTCAGGCCCGAGCTCCATGGGAACCCAGAGGTCATGGTTGCGTACAAAACTGAAGCTGGCCGGCATCACCCCGATCACTGTCCAAGGTGCGCCGCTCAGCACGACGGTTCTGCCGAGAATACCCGGGTCAGAGCCGAACTCGTTCTTCCACACGGAATGCGCAAGCACCAGCACGTGCGCCCCGCTCCGCGCCTCATCTTCGGTGAAAGCGCGGCCAAGTTCGGGCTGCACGTCCACCGCCGTGAAGAAGTTTGCAGTCGCCCGGGCCGCGCCCAGCCGGACCGGCGGATTGCCGCGCAGGTCAAAGCTCGTGTCCGCCAGTACAGAGAGCTGTTCGAAGGCCGTAGCGCGCTCGCGCCAGGCGAGATAAACCTGTTCCGAGGGATTAGTGAATTCGCCACGCGGCTGCGCCACCCAAACCAACGCCAACCGCTCAGGATGTCCATAGCGCATGTGCCCGAAGATCACCACGTTCACGATGCTGAACACCACGGTGGTGGACGCAATGCCGAGTGCCATTGTGATTGCGGCGACGGCCGCGAACCCGCGGTTCTTCGCGAGCGTCCGCAGGCCGTAGCGAACGTCCTGCCTAATTGCTCAAGCCAACCGAGACTCCACACCTCCCACGTGTCTTCCTTGACCCGCGTAACGTTTCCAAACTTGCGCCGAGCTGCATAACGGGCTTCCTCGGGCGGCATGCCGCGCTCGATGTTGTCTTGGGTCTCCCGCTCGATGAAGTCGCGAATGTCCTCCTCAAGGTTCTGCATCATGCGCTTGCGGCGGCTCATGGTTTGCCCTCTTGTTCGGCAGGCGTGAGAATCCGTCTGATGGCGCCCGCCAGCTTGTCCCATTTGCCGGTCTCAATCGTCAATTGACGCCGTCCCCTGGCTGTCAGGCGGTAAAACTTGGCTCGGCGATTGTTCTCTGAGGTGCCGTCCTGGACCGAAATCCATCCCCGCTTGATGAGCCGGTGCAGTGCGGGGTAAAGCGACCCCTGCTCGACCTGCAAGACGTCATCCGACCTCAGCTCTATCGCCTTGGCGATGGCGTGGCCGTGCGCCGCGCCCAGCACCAGTGTGCGGAGGATCAGCAGGTCCAAGGTTCCCTGCAGCAGCTCGACGTGTTCGCGTTGTTCTTTAGTAGACATTCTAGGTGAAGATACCGTCCTTCAGGTAGAATGTCAATGTAAAAGTGAGTGGCGAATTCGCGAGCACCGGAAAGACGACCTAAGCCCTCGGGAGCGGCCGTACCCGCCGTTCGGGTTCGGAAAGTTTTCCTTGCCTCGCCCGACCGTTCGGGAAGAAAATCCCATTCGGCGCCAATATCTCATGCTCACCCCGAAGGAGCAGGCGGAAGGCCGTCGGATCGCTGGAGCGAAGTCCTCCTTGACGAGTTGGTATTCCTCGACCAGGAGCTCGGAAGACTCCGTCCCCATAATTGTGTGAAGCAGCAGTTGATGGTTGCGACTTCTGGCTTTGATGAGTTCGGTGACAATCTCGACCTCACGCCCGCAAACCGGCAATCCGTCCTGATAAATACGGACTCGTGGGTACGCCAGCGCCAGGTTCTCGATGCTCGATTCGATCTGGGTCCACAGTCTGACTACCAGATTCGCCTTGTGCTCCCAGCCTTTTCGCCCCAGCTTCTCGACTCTGCGGCGCTGTATCGACCCGCTCAGCGCTCCCATGTCGGCCGGGGTGTGAACGATGGCGACGCGGATGAGCGTGCGCTGGTGCGATTCGCAGCGGTCCGCTCCATGAGTAACCTTGTTCGTGGCACAGCGCATCGCTCTCCCTTGGGTCGACTCCAGCAACCTCCGGCTATCCGAGGCTGGCGGAAGGCCCAACCGTGCGCCGACCGGTCGCAAAGAGCCCCGGCTGTTTCTTCGGTATGATCGGGCTCCTTGATGAGGGCGTTTCTGAGCGTCAGCCTTTCCTCGCCCGCATACCGCCGTCCTGGGCTTTGGCGCTCGCAGTCCCCCAGGAATCCAAGCTCCTGTCGCCCGCGCGGTTGATACATTCTATTGTAATGACAACTAGTATATATTATATATTGTAGTATACAGTAATAAATAAAGCAGCCCCCCTCCTAAAGTTCAACAACAGATATGAATGATCCGTCTCTTCGCGGACACCTCTGGCGGCTTTCAGGACTTTACCCCCCCCTGTGAACTAGGTCATTACCGGATACCCTCCCTGCCGATATGAGGCGTCTATTTGTCTGTATAGATAGAGGAGACGTTTTACCGCTCGGAAATTAGTGCGCAGGGCGGGGAGATGAATCATGGACACGACCAGCAGCTTGCTGGTACGACAGACGATCGTGGGGGAGCCGGAGCGGAGGAACGACTACGGCGTCGGAGAAGGAGGACGGAAACATCTCGATCAGATCCCGGTGTCGCGTCTCGCCACGCGTTTGGAGCTGCTCCGAAATACCCTGCGACCCACGCCACATGTGCAGTTGGCCATGAAGGGAATGGATCTCTTTGCTAAACTCGAGTATGTCAACCCGGTTGGGAGCATCAAGGACCGCCCCGCCTACTGGATCCTGACGCGGGCGGCGGAGCGAGGTGAGATCTGCGAAGAGACAACCGTGATCGAGTCCTCCTCTGGAAACTTCGCCGCTGCTCTCGCAGCCTACACTCACCTGGTCGGCCTGCGGTTCATCCCGGTGATCGACCCCAATATCTCCGGCACCTACGAGTCGTTCCTTCGGCGCGTCTGTCCCACGGTGGTGAAGGTTGAGGACCGTGACGACACGGGCGGATTTCTGAAGACCCGCCTGCAGAAGGTGAAGGAGCTATGTGCCACCATTCCGAACGCGTTCTGGACCAACCAGTACGGAAATCTAGACGCCGTAGAGGCGCACTACCAGCTCACGGCGCCTGAGATCTGCGCCGATTTTGACTCGCTGGATTATGTCTTCATCGGCGTCAGTACGGCGGGAACGATCGCCGGAGTGTCTCGTCGGCTCAAAGAGCACTATCCCAACATTCGGGTCATCGCCGTCGATACCGAAGGCTCCGCCATCTTCGGCGGGACGCCGCGCAAACGGCATATTCCCGGCATCGGATCGAGCATCGTCCCGCAGTTGCTGTCGCATGCCAAAATCGACGACATTGTCTTGGTATCCGAGCGGGAGACCGTTCAAGCGTGCCGGGAACTCCTCACGAGCCACGGACTGTTCGTGGGGGGGTCCAGCGGCACAGCGTTCGCGGCGGTCAAGCGGTATGCGGCGAGGATGCCGGCGCGCAAGCACCCCACCGTGCTGTTCCTGTGCGCGGACCGCGGCACGCCCTACCTCGACACGGTCTTCGATCCCACATGGGCGAACAGGCTCGAGTAGCGGACGGGGAGGCCATGCACTTCGACCTATCGATCATCAACGGCAAGACCGTCTCCGACCTCATCCGCGCCCATCGGGCCGACTGCCTCGACGTCGTTCGGGAGGCGTATCTCGCGCACGCCCGCGGGCAGTCCGTCAACCCCGATAGCTACTTTTTGCAGTTCCCCGAGAAGCCCGATTGTCGGATCATCGCGCTTCCAGCCTACGTCGGAGACGGCTTCCACGTGGCCGGGCTGAAGTGGATCGCCAGTTATCCTGGCAACGTCCAGCGTGGCTTTCCGCGTGCTTCGGCTGTGCTCGTGCTCAATAACTACGAAACCGGGTATCCCTTTGCGATACTCGAGAGTTCGATCATCTCGGCCGCGCGGACAGCCGCGTCAGCCGCTCTTGCCGCGTATTGGCTGAACGGGCGATCGCGGCGGGCGCATGCGTTGGGCATCGTGGGCACGGGGTTCATCGCCCGGTACGTGTACGACTTCCTAATCGGCACGGGATGGGCGATCGAGGACGTACGCTTATACGACACGTCGCCGCGCGAGAGCGAGAAATTCAGGAACACCGCATGCCGTCCCGAGCAGCACCGCACGGTCACGGTTGTTTCCGACGTCGCGCAACTTGTGAGGGCCTGTGATCTGATCCTTTTCACGACCGTTGCTTCGACGCCCCACATCGCCGATGCCACGCTCTTCGAGCACAACCCGCTGGTGCTGCATATTTCCCTTCGCGATCTCGCACCCGAGATACTCCTGCAGTCGCAGAACGTGGTCGACGACGTCGAGCACGTCATGAAGGCCAACACCTCCCCCCATCTCGCGGAGCAGAAGACGGGAAATCGAAGCTTTGTGACGGGCACGCTTGCCGAGATCATGCTGGGGCGCCGATCCGTGAATCGCAGCCATCCGATTATTTTCTCCCCCTTCGGCATGGGGATCCTCGATGTGGCGGTCGGCAAGTGGGTGTACGACCAGGCGGTCGCCGCCGGCCAAGACCAGCGCCTATCTGACTTCTTCTACGAGACGGTGCGATGACCACGGCCCTCGAGTTCCGTGATCGTGCGACCGACGTCGAAAGCATTTTCGCCGAGATCCTCGCCGACGTCCTGCGCACCGACCACGTGTCGGTCGATAGCCATTTCTTTGATGAGCTCGGTGCTGATTCGTTGGTGATGGCGCACTTCTGCGCGCGGGTGAGGAAGCGGGGAAATCTGCCGCCGGTATCGATGCGGGACGTCTACGCGCACCCGACGATCAGGAGCTTGGCCGCCGCGGTCGCGGGCGCCCCGCCCCGCCCGGCCAAGTCGGCGGCCGCAGCCGCGGTCGAGACACCGACGCCGACCAGCGCGCGCGAGTACCTCCTCTGCGGCGCGCTGCAGGCCTTGTGTTTTCTGGGTTTCTCCTACGTGGCCGTCCTCGGCACCGTCCTGGCTTACGGGTGGGTCGTCGCCGGATCAAGCGGTCCCGAGATTTACCTGCGGTTGGTGCTCTGCGGCAGCGCGGCCTTGTTCGGCCTGTCCACCCTTCCGGTCGCAGCGAAGTGGATCCTCATCGGTCGTTGGGAGCCCCAGCAGATCCGCCTGTGGAGCCTCGCCTACGTACGCTTCTGGATCGTCAAGAGCCTGATCCGTTCGAGCCCGGCCACCCGGCTGTTCACCGGCACACCGCTGTATGCGCTCTATCTCAGGGCGCTGGGCGCGAAGATCGGGCCGCGCGTCGCGATCTTCTCCCGGCGCGTGCCGGTGTGTACCGATCTGCTCACGATCGGCGCGGGGACGGTGATCCGCAACGAGGCGATCTTCCTCTGCTATCGGGCCCAAGCGGGACGGATCGAAACCGGACCGGTGACCCTCGGCCGGGACGCGTTCGTCGGCGAGCGGAGCGTGCTCGACATCAACACGTCCATGGGCGATGGGGCGCAGCTCGGTCACAGCTCCGGGCTGCACAGCGGCCAGGCGGTACCGGCCGGCGAGCGGTGGCATGGATCGCCGGCACAGCGCACCGACGTGAACTACGTGCGAGTCGCGCCGGCTCGGTGCGGCAGGCTGCGTCGGGCCGGCTATTCCGCCGTCGCCGTGCTCGCGGTCGTCCTTCTGTACCTGCCCTTGGTCGAGGGAGGCCTGAGCCTGCTGATCGACAGGACGTCGTGGTTGGCTGAGAGGCTGGATCCGAGCGCAGGTGCGAGCCCTTTGCCGGGGCTCTTCATCCAAGCGCTGATCGTCTCGCTCGTGCTCTTCTTCGGCCTTGCGCTCGTCGGCCTGCTGCTCGTGGTCGCTCTTTCCCGTGTCTTGAACCGGTCTCTCAAGCCGGACACGGTCTATCCACTCTTCGGCTTCCACGACGCGGTGCGCCGGGTGATCGCGCGCGTGGGCCGAATGAGGTTCTTCACGTTTCTCTTTGGTGACAGCTCTTACATCGTTCACTTTTTCCAGTGGCTGGGAACTGACCTTTCCCGCGTCGTGCAGACCGGGTCGAATTTCGGCAACGAGGTCATACAGGGGAACCCTACTCTGTGCCTCGTCGGCAGCGGAACGATGGTCGCCGACGGGCTGAATTTGATGAATGACGAGGCGTCGAGCAGCTCCTTCCGCGTCTCCCGAGCGGTGGTTGGGCCGGACAACTTCGTGGGGAACGACGTCAACTACCCCCCGGGAGGCAGGACGGGAGACAACTGCCTCCTCGGGACAAAGGCCATGATTCCGCTCGACGGCAAGCTGCACGAAGGGGTTGGCTTGCTGGGCTCGCCGAGTTTTGAGATTCCGCGCACCGTTGAGCGTGACACCCAATTCGACCATCTCCGGAAGGGGGAGGCGCTGCGACGCGGCCTCGCCGCGAAGACTCGGTACAACGTTCGGACCATCGGGATGTTCCTCGTCACCCGGTGGCTCGGCGTGTTCCTGGTCGCGCTGTTCTACTTGGCAGCCGACGAGCTGTACGACGTGTTGCCACACGTGGCCGCGGCTGCCCTATTCGCATCCAGCATGATCGTCAGCGCGGTCTACTTCGCCCTGGTCGAGCGTTGGGTCGAAACGCGCAACCCGCTGGAGCCGATAATCTGCTCCATCTACGACCGCCGCTTCTGGGTGCACGAGCGCCTGTGGAAGGTGCATCCGATTCACTATCTTCACGCCTTCGACGGCACGCCGTTCAAGAACGTGCTCTGGCGGCTGATGGGGGTTCGGCTCGGCCGGCGGGTCTTCGACGACGGCGCTCACATCTCCGAGCCGACGCTCACCACCATTGGGGACGAAGGTGTGCTCAATTACCGGAGCAAGATCCAGTGCCACTCGCTGGAGGACGCCACCTTCAAATCCGACCGCACCGCGATCGGCGCCGGCTGCACAATCGGGGTCGGCGCATTCGTCCTCTACGGCGTAACGATGGGTGACGGCGCAGCGCTCGCCGCCGACTCCTTCCTCATGAAGGGCGAGTATGTCCCACCCCGCGCGTGCTGGGGGGGGAACCCGGCGAGGGAGATGTAAGATGACTGGATTCACGGCGGTCCCGCGGTGGACGCTCAACCCGGTGCCCGGCGCCGGCGAGCACGAGACGGCGATCCCCGCTGAGCTCGTGGCCGCGTTACGCCGGTTGGCGAAGGAGCTGGAAGTGCCGCTCAGCTCGGTGCTGCTGACCGCGCACGCCAAGGTGCTGGGCGCGCTCTCGGGCGAGCGCGAGGTGTGCACGGGTTACGCGGCGAACGCCCACTCGCCGATGCCGCTCCGGATGACGCTGGCACCCCGCTCGTGGCGCGAGACCCTGCTGGCAACTGCTCGCTCCGAGTCGGATCGGGTGGCGCACAGGGACGTCTCCGAGCCGTCGTTTGAAACCGTGTTCGAACACCCTGCCGGAGAAGGCGGCGAGCTCGACGAGGGAGCGGTGCTGCGGGTTGCCTTCGTGGAACACAACGGGCTCGGATTGCGGCTCCGCTACCGGACGGACGTGCTCGACGCGGACTGTGCCGCCAGGATCGCCGGCTATCACCTCACCGCGCTGGCGTTGATCGCGGCCGATCCCAACGCCGAACACGCGCGGCAGACCCTGCTCTCCGCCGAGGAGCTGCGTTTCCAGATTGATGGCCTCGCCGGCCCGCGAAGAGAGCTGCCCGACGCCCCAGCCCACGAGCTGTTCGAGGAGCGAGCGCGGGCACGCCCGGACGCCATTGCCGCCGTACGGGGCAACACACAGTGGACGTACCGAGAGCTCAATGCTTGCGCCAACCGACTGGCACGAGCCCTGTTGGCGCGGGAGTTGTCCGGCGAAGGGGTCGTGGGCGTGGTGACCGAGCGTAATCTGGACTGGATGACTGCCGTGCTCGCGATCTTCAAGGCTGGCGGCGCGTACTTACCCATTGAGCCGCATTTCCCGGCCGACCGCATCGCCAGGACGCTCTCGCAGGCCGGCTGCCGGCTGGCGCTGACCGAACGCGGCGGCACCGCGACGCTCGACCAGGCGCTCGCCTCGCTCTCCGGAGTCGAGAAGCTCTTCATCGACGCTGCGTACGAGGAGGGCCATGCCGACGGCGATCTCGACGTGGAGGTCGCGCCCGACCAGCTCGCGTACATCTACTTCACCTCCGGTTCCACCGGCGAGCCCAAGGGCGCGATGTGCGAGCACGCGGGGCTCTTGAACCACCTCTTCGCCAAGATTGACGATCTCGACATCCGCGAGGGCAACGTAGTGGCGCAGACCGCGCCGCAGTGCTTCGACATCTCCCTGTGGCAATTGATTGCCCCGCTCATGGTCGGCGCGCGGACGCTGATCGTCGAGCAGGAGGCGATCCTGGACGCGCAGCGTTTCATCGACAAGATCACAGGCGGCAGGGTCAACGTCATTCAGGTCGTGCCGTCCTACCTTGAAGCCCTCTTGACTTATCTCGAGCAGTACCCGCGCGAGCTGCCGGACCTGCGCTGCGTGTCGGCCACGGGCGAGGCGCTGAAGAAGGAGCTCGTGCAGCGCTGGTTCGCGGCCAAGCCCGGAATCACGCTCGTGAATGCGTACGGGCTGACCGAAACCTCTGACGACACTAACCACGAAGTCATGGACCGCGTGCCCGACCGGGAACGGGTGCCGCTGGGTCGTCCGATCAACAATGTGTCGGTCTACGTCGTTGACGAGCACCTTGCGCCGGTGCCGCTCGGCGCGCCGGGAGAGATCGTCTTCTCCGGCGTCTGCGTTGGCCGCGGTTACATCAACGACCCAGAGCGCACGCAACGCGCGTTCCTGGCGGACCCGCACCGCGCGGGCCGCCGACTGTACCGCAGCGGTGATTACGGCCGTTGGCTGCCCGAGGGCAAGCTGGAGTTCCTCGGCCGCCGGGATTCCCAGGTGAAGATCAGTGGCTTCCGGATCGAGATCGGCGAGATCGAGAACAGCCTCTTGCGGCTGCCCGGCGTCCGCGAAGGCGCGGTCGTGGTGACCGAGCGCACCGACCGCAGCAAGCACTTGGTGGCCTTCTACGCCGGCCAGCGGCCACTCGATGCCAACGCGATGCGGGAGGAGCTAGGCCAGTCGCTGCCCAAGTACATGGTTCCGTCGGCCTTCCATCGGCGGGACACGCTGCCGTTGACGGGCAACGGCAAGATCGACCGGAAGGCGTTGACGGCACTCGCCGGAGAACTCGAGGCCGCCCAGCAGGACCACCAGGAGCCGAGTACGGAGACGGAGCACTGGCTGGCGGCAGCGTGGGCGGAGGTGCTCGGCATTCCCCAGAACCAGATCGGCAGACGGGATCACTTTTTCGACCTCGGCGGCACGTCGCTGTCTGCGGTGAGGCTGGCGATCGCCTTGGACCGTGTGTTGGCCTTCAAGGACCTGACCGCGCACCCGATCCTCGCCGATCAGGCGGCGTTGATCGATCGCCGGGGGCGGGGGGCGTCCGAGCGACTCCAGTGACTGTTCCCAGCGCCCGCTGCGCGCCTACCGGCACGACTACCGCTTGAGGCGGAGGGCAACGCTGATATGACGACCTCATCCCTGACCTCACTGCACAACGTGGAGCTGCACCCTGGCAAGCCGCCGATGCTGCAGGCCGAGGCAACGGCGGGGGTTGACGCGGTGCACTGGGCGGCCAAGCACCGCGACGCGGTGCGCGCCCTCGTCGCCGAACACGGGTCGCTCTTCGTTCGGGGGCTCGGGCTGCGCGATGCGGCCGAGACCGAGGCGGTCTTTCGACAGCTGGGCAGTCTGATGACCGAGACGGAGGCCTTCGCGCCCCGGCGACGCTACGCTGAGGGCGTGTATTCCGCGTCCAAATGGCCGTCTAACCAGCGCATGTGCATGCACCACGAACTCAGTTACGCGCTCGAGCCCCCCGGTTTGATGCTGTTCGCATGCCTCGTAGCGCCGACGGCCCGGGGCGAAACGCCAGTGGCCGACTCGCCGAGCGTCCTTCAGGCGCTGCCCACCGGGTTGGTCGAACGCTTCGAGCGCACGGGCTGGCTGCTCCTGCGCAACTACAACGAGGAAATCGGGGCGTCGATCGCCGAGTCCTTCGGCACCGACGACCGTCGGGCCGTCGAGGCGTACTGCCTCGCGAACGCCATCAAGTTCGAGTGGCAGGCCGGCGGCGGACTGCGCACCTCGCAGCGCCGCGGCGCCGTCGTACGTCACCCGCGCACCGGGCAGCGGTGCTGGTTCAACCAGATCGCGTTCCTCAACCAGTGGACGATGGATCCGGAGGTGCGCGAGTACCTCGTGGACATGTACGGCGAGGACGGGCTGCCGTTCAATACCCGCTTCGGCAACGGCGATCCGATCGGCCCGGATGTCGTGCAGGTCGTCGACGAGGCGTACGAGGCACACACCCTTCGCGAGCCGTGGCAGGCCGGCGACCTGATGCTTGTGGACAACGTCCGCACCGCGCACGGCAGGGTGCACTTCGAGGGACCGCGCGAAGTCCTCGTCGCGATGGCCGACGCGGCGCACTTGGCCGACTGCTCGCCGACGATCGAGGTGACCGCCATCTGACGACGACCGCGATGCCTCTCACCCCGTCACTACCGAGCTCTTTTCAACTGGCGTCCGACGAAGTTCATAGTTGGTGCGCCAGTCTGGATGTTCCGCCTGAAACATCCGCTCGCCTCTATTCGACCCTAACACCTGATGAACGTACCCGAAGTGCACGTTTTCAATTCGAGCGCGATCAGCAGCGTTTTATTGTCGCGCGCGGCGTGCTGCGTGACCTCTTAGGGCGCTATCTCCAGACCCAACCTGGCGAAATAAGCTTTGTTTACAACGCATTCGGCAAGCCTGAGCTTAGCCCTGAATTCGCCAACCGACTCAAATTCAATCTCTCTCACTCGGCCGGTCTTGCTCTCATCGCTATCGCCACTGCCTCCAACGTTGGCGTTGATCTCGAATACATCCGGGCGCAATCTGATTACGCCGATGTCGCGCGACGTTTCTTCTCAGCAGCTGAGGTTGACTATTTGATTGCTCTCCCGAGCCATCTGTACGCCGAAGCCTTTTTCAGTTGTTGGACGAAGAAGGAGGCTTACCTTAAAGCCTGTGGCGAGGGTCTCGCGATACCGTTGAATAGTTTTTCCGTCCCGCTGGCAACCGATCCTGCTCACACTCCGGTAGATCTCTATGTTACCTTAAAGGATATCGTTCCAGCCAAGCGTTGGTCGCTCTATACCCTCCGACCTGCTCCGGGCTATGTCGGGGCACTGGCAATTGAGGGAACTGGCTGGCGCTTGCGTCAATGGCAATGGAAGGAAAACCGGCGAGCTGACCAAGTGGGGGCTCAACGGAGTCAAAACCAACTATCCAATGGCCCTCGATGAAGACGATCATCGGCTCTTCGTGGTCACCCGGAGGCCTCCGTTCCTCACGGTACGGGTCCATCGTTCGCACCGCCATCAAATCTGGGGGTCCGCACCCGTTCTGCAACTCCCTCGACCCTTTGATGACGCCCAGTGGATAAGGCGCTCTTTGTGGTCGAATCGAGTTCTTGGCAGGGACACCATTCCTGGGAACTCATGGTAAACTCTGCCCCTTGGATTCGGTCCAACTTTCTAGAGGTCCAGCGGCCAAATGTTTCCCACTCTGAGGCGCATCTTCCTGGGCGTCACCCTCATTGTTCTGGCTTCCGCTGTCCTGTTGCTCTCCGATCTGAACCGGAGGACTCATGGCCAGAGGGGAATACCCCGCATCGGTGTCCTGCAGCATGCTTCAACCCTGCTCCTGGACGACGGCGTCCGCGGGATGGTCGACAGCCTCGCACAGAATGGGTTTGTCGACGGGAAGACGGCAATCATCGAGAGGTACAACGCCGAGGGCGATATTGCCCTAGCCAACTCGATCGCCAAAGAGATGGTGAACGCCCACTTCGACCTGTTGCTCACCGCCAGCACGTTGTCACTGCAGACGGTGGCGAACGCCAACCGGAGCGGCAAGACAGTTCAGGTTTTCGGGTTGGTCGCCGATCCGGCCGTGGCTGGAGTCGGCATCAGCCACGACGAACCCCTTGATCACCCTCGCAACCTGGTAGGGATTGGCAGTTTCATTCCGGTCGCAGAAGCTTTCCGCACCGCCCGCGAGATGTTTCCCAGCCTCAAGACCGTCGGGGTGGCGTGGAACCCTGCCGAAGCCAACTCGCGCGCATTTACGGAGGACGCACGGAAGGCGTGTCAGGCGGCGGGTATCGAGCTCCTGGAGGCCAACGTCGAAAACTCCAATGGCGTCCTGGAAGCCGAGGAGTCACTGGTGGCTCGCGGGGCGCAGGCGTTGTGGATCGGCGGGGACGTCACGGTCAACGTCGCGGTCGACTCCGTGATCTCGGTGGCGCGGAAAGCGCGCATCCCGGTGTTCACCATTACGCCGGGCAAGCCCGATCGCGGCACGCTGTTTGATGCCGGAGCCGACTTCTACCAGATCGGCAGGCAGACCGGCACGCTGGCGGCACAAATCCTGCGCGGCGCGAACCCGGCGCAGATACCCATCACCAACGCCGTCCCTAAGTTGCTCGTAGTCAACACACTGGCCGTCCAGGGTCTGAAAGACCCCTGGCGCGTGCCCGACGATGTGCTTCGCCGGGCTGACGTGGTGGTGGACCAAACGGGAGTCCATATACGGAGGACCCCCTGAAAGGACGTCATACCGAACGTCAATGACGTGCTTGCCGCAGTCCGCGGCGAAATTCCTCCGGCTTCGCAGAAACAAACTGACAGGTTGCAGGCGAATAGTATGGAGATTACCAAGCGCACCTCAGGCGACCTCGTCGAACTCGAGGTCAGCGGCCGCCTGGACGGCTACTGGGCCGACCATCTGGCACGAACACTTGACGAGGAGATCCGCCAGGGGTCTCACCACGTTCTATTGGACCTTTCGCAAGTGCCGTTTCTGAGCTCGGCGGGCATCGGCATTCTGGTGAAGTTCTACAACCAGTTGAAGAATATCCAGGGCGCGCTCTCAATTTCGAAATCGTCGGAGCAGGTCAGGAAAGTCCTCGAGATCTCCGGTCTCAAGGATGTACTGCTCGCTAAAGCGGCGCCTGCCCCGGGACCTGCCACTCGCGAGGAAGGCGCCCAACCCGGAGCCGCAGTAGGACCACGTTCCATTAACGAGCCGACAACGCATCTTGAAATGTCCGGCGCGATGTTTGATGTCCACACACTCGCGGCGGAGTCGAGACTGAAATGCCGCCTGGTGGGAGACCCAGGGTTGCTCGAGGGCTGCCGGTTCGAAAAGAAACACTGCCGCACCATGGAGTTCCCCGATTCCACTTTTGCGATCGGTCTTGGTGGGCTGGGCGAGCATTTTGAAGATTGTCAAGGCCGCTTCGGCGAGTTCATCGCTTCGGCAGGGGCTGTCGCCTACCTGCCCACCGACGGAACCAACGTTCCGGATTATCTCGTAGCTGCCGGCACGTCGGTGCCTGACGTTCAGGTTTGCTACGGCATCGCCTGCGAGGGACCGAACGCCCAGCCGTTTGCCAGATTGGTTCGGTTCGAGGCCAAGAAAGAAGCCGGCGCGGTGACGCTCGGCGAGCTGGTACGGGTCTGCCTCGAAATCGAGGCCACAGAGACAATCGGTCTAGTGATGATCGCGGAGTCGGCCGGCTTGGTGGGTGCCGCCTTGCGGCGCTCGCCGGCCCTCGCTGCCTCCGAGAACGCTCCTTTTCAGTTCCCGCGCATACGCGACTGGCTGACCTTCACGGCGGAGCGCGCCTACACCAGAAGCGTGATCTTGGCAGCCGGGGTGGCGACGCGCGGGGATGCCGGGGTGCTCGCACCCATGATCCGGCCGTTGAGCCAAACAGCCTCGGAGCCCGGCGGGCCGATCGCGGGCCACTTCCACGCCGCCGCGTTTTCCTACCGTCCGGTGCCGAAAGGAGAGATCGATCTCCGGACGGCGGTGAGAGCGCTCTTCGAGGAGCAGGCGCTCGAGGGCATCCTGCACTTGCTGAGGGACGATCGCACCATCCTTGGCGCGGGACAGAGCGAGTTCGTTCGCGGCGCCTGCTGGCTGGCACCGATCTCCCAGATCGCACGGGAAAGGGATCGGGCATGAACCTTCTGATCGGAGCCCTGACCATTGGGCTGATCCTCGCCCTGCTGGCGCTGGGTGTTTTCATCAGCTTCCGTATTTTCGCTTTCCCGGATATCACCGCCGACGGCTCGAGCGCGCTGGGAGCGGCGGTCGCCGCCGCGCTGCTGGTCAAAGGCGTGAATCCTGCCCTTGCCACCGCGGCGGGCTTTGCCGCGGGATTCGCCGCCGGCGCCGTGACGGGCACGCTCGCCACCAAGTTCAAGATCAACGGTCTGCTCGCCGGCATTCTCGTGATGACCGCTCTTTACTCCGTCAACCTGCACGTCATGGGGAGAAGCAACCTGCCCTTGCTGGGTCGCACGACACTTTCGACCTACGCCGAGCGCATGGGCGTCAGGTTGTTGGGCGGCGAGCGAAACCTGACTGTATGGGGCTGGGAAGTGACCTCTTCTGATGCCTCTATGTTGGTGGCCGCGTTCCTCGCCATCGTCCTCGTAAGCCTGGCGATCTATGCGTTCTTCCAAACCAACCTGGGAACCGCCATGCGCGCCACGGGAGATAACGACCAGATGATTCGCGCTCTGGGCGTAAACGACGAAACCATGATCATCCTCGGACTGGCCGTTTCAAACGGTCTTATCGCGTTGGCCGGCGCGTTGCTCGCGCAGTACCAAGGTTTCGCCGACGTGCAGATGGGAATCGGCATGGTAGTGTGGGGACTCGCAAGCGTGATCATCGGTGAGGCGCTGGTGGGATCCCGGCAACTGGGCTTGACCATCAGCGGCGCTGTCATGGGGTCCGTCTTCTTCCGCCTGCTAGTGGCCATTGCCCTGCGGCTGGGGCTAAATCCGAACGACCTGAAACTGATCACTGCCGCCTTTGTATTTGCGGCGCTTGTTCTTCCCGCGACCATCGAGAAACTCCGCGTGCGAAAGGCGCGCTTCCTCCGTGCTTGAGATTCATGGGGCCAGGAAGGTTTTCAACCCCAGTACGCCGAACGAGGTGCGTGCCCTTCAGGGAGTGGACCTCCAGGTCGAGAAAGGCTCCTTCACCGTCGTCATCGGCACCAATGGTTCCGGCAAGTCTACCCTGCTCAATGCGGTGGCGGGCACGTTTTACCTCGATTCGGGAACGATCGCGCTCGGGGGGATAGACATCACGCGCTGGCCCGAGCACCAGCGGGCGAAACTGATCGGCCGAGTCTTTCAGAATCCCTTCAGCGGCACCGCGCCTAACCTCTCTGTCGTGGAGAATCTGGCGCTCGCCGCCCGGCGCGGCAAGCCTCGGCGATTGGGATGGTCACTCAGCCGAGGCATCATCGGCGAACTGCAGGAGCGCGTGCGCAGCCTGAACATGGGCTTGGAAGGCCGGCTAAACAACCCCATTGGCACGCTATCCGGAGGCCAGCGGCAGGCCTTGACGCTGCTGATGGCAGCCTGGCTGAAGCCGGAATTGCTTCTGCTCGACGAGCACACCGCCGCGCTTGACCCCAAAAGCGCCGATCAAGTGATCGCATTGACCCGTGAAATCGTCGAACGGGACCGGCTGACCTCGCTGATGGTGACCCACTCCATGCACCAGGCGGCCCACCTCGGTGACCGCCTCATCATGATGCATCGCGGTCGGATCATTCAGGATTTTCGCGGGGCTGAGAAAACACGCATCCGTGCGGATGATCTGCTGGCGCGCTTCGAAGAGGTGCGGCGCGCAGAACAGCTTGACGAGACTGCCGCGGAAATGCTCCGCAGGGCTTACATCTGATAGCGTAAGCTGCTACCGCCCAAGGGCTATACGCCTTTGACGCCCCGGTCGCCGGTTTCTTGCCCTCGCACGGGCCCCTTCGGGCCTGCGATCCTTCCACTCATTGCGCTACTCATTGCGCGTGATGGCCATCACAGGCCCATGTGACAATCCTCACTGCAACTCCCCACGAGCTGCCTCATGCTGAGTTGGGATGGCTGGAGTGTTGTCAGCCACTAGCCAGCGCCCCAAACCAAGAATTGGGGGCTACTTTGGTCCGGATGATCCGTCGTGAAGGGCCGTTCCGATGATGACCGACGTACCGTCAGATCCTTCGCTCGAGCCGATGACGCAAGCGGCGCTCATCGGAGTCACGCGGGCACTTGCCTCGGTGGGCCGTGCATTCGTTTGCCTGGACCAAAGGCTCCACATCGTCCACGCCTCTTACATTCTCGACCAGCTCCTCGGAGAAGGCGCCGCGCTGAAGGTTCGCGGCCGGCCCATTGAAGAACTCCTGGGCGTCGACCTCTTTGGACCGGCCGGGCCCTTGCGCCAGTCATTGATCGCGGGGGAGAAACGCGAGGGTTGGCGCGCCACGCTGCAGTTCGGGGAGGCCGGTCCCCGCTTGGTCTCCTTGACAGCAGCTCCCCTCGTCCCCGACGCGGCGGGCGTCTGCGACCCGCGGGTGGCTTATCTCATCTTGATGCGTCCGGCCGAAGCGGAAGTACCCGGCGGCGTCACGCCGACGTTCTTTTCGGGAGTCGTGGCCACCTCTCAAGCCATGCTCGGCATCTTCCGGCTGATCGAAGATCTGGCCCACAGCGAGGCAACGGTACTGTTGACCGGCGAGAGCGGCACGGGCAAGGAAATGGTGGCACGGGCCATTCATCAACACTCACCGCGCGCTGAGGGCCCGTTCATCGCCGTGAACTGCGGCGCCCTTCCGGCTACGCTCCTCGAGAGTGAATTGTTTGGGCATGTCCGGGGAGCGTTCACTGGAGCCTTCCGCGATCGGATGGGACGTTTTGAGGCGGCTTCGGCAGGGACACTGTTTCTGGATGAGATCGGAGACGTGCCGCTGCAGCTCCAGGTCAAGCTGTTGCGGGTGCTGCAGGAGCGCACGTTTGAGCGCGTGGGAGAGAACAAGAGCCGCACCAGCAACGCCCGCATTATTGCTGCGACCAATCTGGATATGAAGCGAGCCGTGGCGGAAGGGCGATTCCGCGAAGACCTCTATTACCGGCTACGAGTGGTGCCTCTCGAGATTCCGCCGCTTCGCCAGAGGAGGGAAGACGTGCAACCGCTGGCCACCTTTTTTCTGGCGCGGATGGGCGAGACCTACGGTCGCGTGAAGCGATTGTCGCCGCAGGCCATGCGGGCGCTGCTTGACTACTCATGGCCCGGCAACGTTCGCGAACTCGCGAATTCCATCGAATACGCCGTCGCGGTCGCCAAGTCTGAGACGATTCTGCCGGAAGACCTTCCCAAAGAAGTTGTCGGTTCCCCGGATCTCCTCGCGCGGGCTTCTCGCGCCCCCGAGCCGATCCAGAACGTCGTCACGGAAATCACCGAATCGGCTGAAAGCATCAGGCTCCGCTCCGCGCTGGAAGCCCACCATTGGCGCCGGGATGAGGCCGCGAAGAGCTTGGGGATGAGCCGCACCACCCTTTGGCGAAAGATGCGAGAACTCAAGCTCGCCTGACTTCGCCCGACTCCCGTTTTGCACTCCCGACATTTCCCTGGAACACTCCGTTACACGTCCGTTACTTCATGTTTCAACAAAAGGTTTCACACCTTTGGCAAGGATCGACAGCGTTTCATCTAATTGACTGAAAATAAAAGTTTTACTTAATGGTACGCCAGGTGCTTAACATTGCACGGGAGCTTCGCAAGGCTTGCTCCTGAGTGTCGGAGGTCCGATGGAACGCAGGCAATTCTTGAAGATCGCTGGGTTTTCGGCCGGGGCCCTGGCCGCTGGAGGCGGAGCCTGGATGCTCAAGCCCAGGACTCGGCTGGCAGGCAAGCGTTACCAGGTGAATTCCTTTTGCGAGATGTGCTTCTGGAAATGTGGCATCACGGCCCGAGTAGAAGACGGTCGCGTGGTGAAGCTCGACGGTTTGGCCGAGCATCCCCTTTCACGCGGCCGGCTCTGTCCGCGTGGTAACGGCGGCACCGGCCTGCTCTACGATCCGGATCGGTTGAAGACTCCCCTGATTCGGGCCGGGAAGCGGGGTTCACAGTACTTCCGTGAAGCGAGCTGGGAAGAGGCGCTGGATTACGTGGCTTCGCGCATGGACACGATCCGCAAGACGCACGGACCGGAGTCGATGGCGCTTTTCACGCACGGAAGCGGCAGCTCCTTTTTTGTGAACCTCATGAAAGCCTATGGGACGCCGAACTTCGGCGCGCCGGCCTACGCCCAGTGTCAAGGGCCGCGCGAAGTGGGCTTCCAACTGACCTATGGCATGGGTGTGGGCGAGCCAGAGGCTACCGACATCGCTAACAGCCGCTTTCTGGTCCTCATCGGCAGTCACCTGGGCGAAAACATGCACAACACGCAAGTGCAGGAATTCGCCGAGGCCATCAACCATGGCGCCAAGGTGGTGGTGGTCGATCCGCGGTTCTCGACCGCCGCCGGCAAAGCGAATTGGTATCTGCCCATCAAGCCGGGAACGGATGTGGCGCTGCTTCTCGCCTGGATGAATGTCCTGATCCAGGAGAACCTCTACGACCGCCAGTACGTGGAAGCTTACGGAGCCGGCTTCGATCGCCTGAAACAGATCACTGCCGGCGACACGCCGGAGTGGGCCGCGGCTATCACCGAGATTCCGGCCGAGACCATTCGGACCGTGGCGCGCGAGATGGCGAAGGAGAAGCCGAGCGTCCTCATCCATCCCGGCCGTCACACGACGTGGTACGGCGATGATACCCAGCGCAGCCGCGCCATCGCGCTACTGAACGCGCTGCTCGGAAGCTGGGGACGCCCCGGTGGGTTCTATTTCCCGTCGGGCGTGGACGTGCCGCCGTTTCCGCTTCCGCCATACCCCAAGCCGTCGCGGGCACGGGCGGACGGCTCCGGAACAACCTTCCCGCTCGCCGATCAAGCCCTGACCTCCGGCATGCGCGATGCGACGGTCAGCGGAAACCCTTATCCGATCGAGGGTTGGCTCGTCTACGACACCAATCTGCTGCAGAGTCTGCCCGATCCTCGCGAGACCGTAAAGGCGATTCAGAGCCTGGAATTGCTGGCCGTGGTTGACGTGCTCCCGGCGGATATTACAGGCTATGCGGACGTCGTCCTGCCTGAATGTACCTACCTGGAGCGCTATGACGACCTCTACGCGGCAACCTTCCGTGAGCCCTTTGTGGCGCTGCGGCAGCCGGTGGTCGAGCCGATGTACAACACTCGGCCCGGCTGGTGGATTGCGCGCCAGCTAGGACGCCGCCTAGGCTTAGGCGCCTATTTCCCGTGGAACAACATCGAGGACTATCTCGACCGTCGGCTGAAGTCCGTGAACCTCAGTCTCGCCCAGATGAAGAAGTCCGGTGTGGCCACCTTTGCCTCCTCTGAACCATACATTCAAGCCGGCCACCAGTTCGATACTCCGAGCAAAAAGATCGAGTTCTACTCGAACACGCTGGAGAAGATGGGCGTTGACCCCGTACCACGCTACCACCCCCATGAAGAGCCTCCACAGGGTTATCTGCGCCTGCTCTATGGCCGTCTGCCGATGCATACCTTCGGACGCACCACGAACAACCCGGTGCTGGCGTCCGAGGCGGCGGAAAACGAGGTGTGGATCAGCGAAACGACGGCCGCGCAGTTCTCCGTGAAGCCCGGGCAGAAAATTCGTCTCATCAACCAGGACGGGGTGCGGAGCGATCCGGTGAAGGCGAAGGTGACCAAACGCATCCGGCCTGATTGTGTCTTTCTGGCGCATGGCTTCGGCCATCACGCGCCGCGCCTGCGCTTGACCAACGGGCGGGGAGCGTCGGATTCGGACCTCATCACACGTTACAAGACCGACGTCCTAATGGGCGCGACGGGCATGAACGTCAATTTCGTGACGATCGAGGAGGCATGACGTGGCCCGATATGCCATGACGATCGATACCCGAACCTGTATGGGCTGCACCTCGTGTGTGGTCGCCTGCAAGGTGGAAAACCAGGTGGACACGCCGTTCTTTCGGAACTGCGTCGTTCAGCAAATCAGCGGCGAATTTCCTGACCTCCGCCTGGTCAATATCCGGGAGAACTGCAACATGTGCTCGGAGGCGGCTTGTGTGGCAAATTGCCCCACCGGCGCCAGCCACATCGAGCCGAAGTGGGGACTGGTCGAAATCGATGAGTCACTCTGTACGGGGTGTAAGGCCTGCATCGCGGCTTGCCCTTACGACGCGCGATTCATCAACCGCAAGGGCTATGCGGAAAAGTGCACTTTCTGCCTTCCTCGGCTGAAGGAAGGCTTGGACCCGGCTTGTGTGGCGACCTGTCCGTGCCAGGCCATCACCGTGGGCGACCTGAAGGATCCGTCGAGTAAGATCGCCTCGCTGCTGGCGATGCGCAAATATTGGACGCTGAAGCCCGAGGCCGGCACTCAACCCAATGTCTTTTACCTGGAGTAGACCATGAATCCGTCGGAAGTGAGCGTGATCGGAGCCAATCCCGGGATCAGTCCTTCGCTCCACATCTGGGGATGGGAGATCGCTGCTTATCTGTTCCTCGGCGGCCTGGTGGCTGGCCTCCTCGTCATCTCCGGCCTCGCGCATCGAAAATCAGAAAGACCCGCCGAATCGCTGGCTTGGCGAGGTCCGGCGCTGGTGCCCGTGCTGCTGACCGTAGGCATGGTCTCTTTGTTTCTTGATCTCGAGCATAAGTTGCACTTCTACCGGTTCTACCTGGCATTCCGGATCACTTCGCCGATGTCGTGGGGAGCCTGGATTCTGCTGCTGGTTTATCCCGCTTCCATTCTTTTCGCGCTTGCAGCGGTGGGTGAGTTTGGACCGAAACTGCCAGGAGACTGGGATCTGGTGACCGAACTTGCCGCTGCCGTCCGCCGCCCTCTCGCCGCAGTGAATGTGGCGCTCGGGGTTGCGTTGGGGATCTACACCGGCATTCTGTTAAGTTCGCTTGGTGCGCGTCCTTTCTGGAATACGCCGCTCCTGGGGCCTCTTTTCCTGCTCTCCGGGCTCTCGGGAGGGGCCGCGCTTCTGATTCTGCTTGAACCCTCTCGGGAGGCACAACTCCGCCTGGGCATGCTCGATGTCAAACTGATCGGCGCCGAGTCAGCAACATTGGCCCTCATCCTTATCGGGCTGTCCTCGGGTGGAGCGGCGCAGCGCGCAGCCGCGCAGCTCGTGCTGGGCGGCAGTTTCACCGCCGTCTTCTGGATCGCCATCGTGATGATGGGGCTGGCTCTCCCTGCAACCATCGAATTGTTTCATCGATTCAAGAGAGCCCAGGCCAGCTTCTATCCGGCGGCGCTAGTCCTGCTGGGCGGATTCGCACTGCGAATGATTATTCTGCTCGCCGGCCAGGCGAGTCGCTGGGGGACACTGCAATGAATCCTGACAAGAGAAAAGCTCCGTGGTCACCTTATCTGGCGGGTCTCGGTGTCGGTCTCACGCTGCTCGCTTCCTTTGTAATCCTGGGCAGCGGACTGGGCGCCTCGGGCGCTTTTTCCAGAGCAACGGCGGCCCTGTTCAACGGGCTCGCACCTACCTACACCCAATCGCACCCTTACTGGCACGCCTACTTCGCGAGTGGCGACTCGCCGCTGAACGATTGGATGATCTACCTCATCATCGGCACTTTCTTCGGCGGGCTGATCGGCGCCGTCACCAGCGGGCGGCTCCAGCGAACGGTTGAGAAGGGAGCGTCGATCTCAACGCCCAATCGCTTCTGGTTGGCCTTGGCGGGCGGTGCCCTGAGTGGCTTGGGTGCCCGGCTGGCCAGGGGTTGCACCAGCGGCCAGGCGTTGAGTGGGGGCGCGCAGTTGTCGCTGGGAAGCTGGGCTTTCATGATTTCCGTGTTTGTCGGTGGGTTCGGCCTGGCCTACTTCGTAAGGAGGGAATGGCAATGACGGCACCTTTTTATGCTACGGGCGTCTTTGGCGAACAAACTGGGTTCATCATCATCGTCTTCGTCGGCCTGGCCTTCGGTTTCTTCCTGGAACGCGCCGGATTCGCGAGCGCCCGGAAGCTCACCGCCGTGTTTTACTTCCGCGACTGGGCGGTGGTTCAGATGATGTTCACCGCTCTCATCACAGCTATGGTGGGACTGGTGTTCCTCCGGTCCATCGGATGGCTGCAATGGGACGCTCTGACGCTCGAAAGCACATTCATCTGGCCCCAGATCGTGGGCGGCCTGCTGCTGGGGATGGGATTCGTGGCAGGGGGATATTGTCCCGGAACTTCGGTCGTGGCCGCAGCGTCCGGCCGGCTGGATGGAATCGTGTTCATCGCGGGACTGATCGCGGGCAATGCGATCTTCGGCTTCGGATATCGCCTGCTGTCTCCCTTCTACAGCTCTGGCGCGCGGAACGTCTATTCGCTGTCCGATTGGACAGGCCTGAGCCCCGCCACGATCGGATTCCTGGTGGTGTTAATGGCTCTCGGCGCTTTTGCAGGTATTGAGTTCTCGAACCGCCGCAAGGCGATTCGCGGAGAAGGGACAGCGCGCCCCGAGGGCGCGCCGAGAGCAATCTCTGCTGGAGGTATCACGATGCGTCTGACGTGGAAACGATTGGGAGCGGCCATGGTCTTCGGGCTTGCCTTCGTGCTGATGGTTGGGACAACCATCGCTGGCAGCAACGAGGCCGGCAACGTGTCAACTTTGATCTCGGCCGGCAAGGATCAGATCGAACCTGCCGAACTGGCCTCCTGGATCGCCCAACGCAAGCCTGTGCTGATTCTTGACCTGCGCGCCCCGGACGCGTTTGCTCAATTCCACATCCCCGGCGCCAAGAACATGTCTTTTGACCAGCTCGCCAAAGCCGACCTGCCGAAAGACCAGCCGATTTTGCTCTACTCGGCTGACGGCGTGCGCGCTGGCCAGGCTTGGACCATCCTTGCCGGACGCGGGTTGGACGTCCGTGTTCTGAAGGGTGGGCTGCGCGCATGGTGGGCTGAGATCGCGACACCGCCTGACTTGCGCACGGGCGGCGGAAGTGGTCAGGCCTTCGCCGGAGCCGGGGCAGCGGCATCGTCGGGTGAGGGCGCGGCGTCGGCTCCCAAAGCGCCGCCAGGAGGCGCCAAGTTCAAGAAAGGCGCCCAATGCCTGTGACGTTCACTGGGGAGCTACGCTGTCTTCCGTGTGAGTCGGGCGTGCAGCATCTGCCCCCGACAGCCAGAGTCCAGCGTCGCAAGTTGAGAGTAAAACAAGGAGAATCGCTATGAAAAGACATATCGCGAGTTCGTTGTTGGCAGCACTCGTTATGCTGATCGCCGGTTCCGGGTTTGCGACGGACGGATACCTTTCGCACGGTTGTAACGTCGAGCAGCAGGGAGGCGGGGGCGCCGGTGTCGCGCTGCCCGAGAACAGCCTCGCCGCCTGCACCAATCCGGCAGGGATGGTCCTGGTCGGGACTCGATTCGATTTTGGGATGAGCCTGTTTCGCCCCATCCGGAGCATGACCATCGTTGGCAACCAGCTACCGCCGGGTTACCCTGACGCTAACGGGACCTACGACGCCAGCCGTCAAAGCCGTTTCTATATCCCTGAGCTGGGCTACAACCACATGTTGGGAGACCGGATGTCTATCGGGGTCTCGATGTACGGCAACGGCGGAATGAATACATCTTATTTCAAGCCGATCCCACTGTTGGGGACGAGCCGGCCGGGCGTGGACCTCGAGCAGCTCTTCATCGCTCCAACGTTTGCCGCGAAGGTGAGCCGGCGCAACGCGTTGGGGGTCTCGTTGAATATTGCCTATCAGCGGTTCAGGGCTGACGGGCTCGAGAACTTCGCCTCCCCCGCGTTTTCGATTGATCCCACCCGCGTGACCAATCGCGGCTACGATTCGTCGGAGGGTGTAGGAGTGCGCATCGGTTGGCTCAGTGAGGTAAGCCCCGCCATCACTCTAGGCGCGACGTATGAAACCAGGACGTGGATGGGAAGGCTCAACCAATACCGCGGTCTGTTTGCCGAGCAAGGCAGTTTCGATATTCCCGCGAACTTCGCCGGCGGCGTCGCCGTGAAAGTGGGCCCGAAAGCCACTGTGGCTCTGGATGTGGAGCGCATTCTGTACGGACAGGTGAGATCCATCGCGAACTCAGGCTCCAACGCCGCCTTGCTGGGTTCGAACAACGGCCCTGGGTTTGGATGGCAGGATGTCACGGCCCCCAAGGTCGGGATCGAATACCGCCTTCGCCCATCCTTGACTCTGCGTGGCGGTTACAACCACTCGGGTGTTCCGTTTGCCGGCACCGAAACGTTCTTCAACATTCTCGCTCCTGGTGTAGTTCAGAATCACGTGACAGCGGGCGCGAGTTGGGGCCTGCGCGGCGGCAAGGTAATTACTCTGGCTTACCTCCACGCCTTCGAGAGGACGGTCAATGGTGTGTCGTCAATCCCGGCAAGCGCGGGCGGCGGAAATGCCAACCTTCGAATGTACGAAGACTCATTAGGCGTCAGCTTCGGATGGATACGGGAGTAGCGTGAAGGGCCGGAGCGTTCAGCCAGATGCCGAGCCTTAAGTACGGGAAAAGGGCGTCGAATGGGCCTCGATGCCCCTTTTCCGTGACCGGATACCCGTCGAGCTTTGCGCTTGCAGACCGCTCGGCGAGCCTGCTGGATAGGCCCTTACGGTCGACGGCGATCTTCCGCAAGCCGGCGGCGCGGGTTGATGCAGTACCCCGTCGCAGGTAGTGACTCATTTTGAATTTGGGCCTCTGCAAGAACCGCTTGCTTGAGCCGTTCACCGTGCGATAATGGGGGTGATGATACGCCCCAAGAAGCTTCCCCGCGACACCAACCAGCGCGCCCATGAGATCGCCCGCCTGTTGACCGGCGAGGCCACACTAGAGTCAGAGCCGGAGAAGTCATCAGTGTCGCCATATCTAGCGGACATTGGACGCAAGGGCGGGCTGAAGGGTGGTAAGGTAAGGGCACGCAGACTTTCAGCAAAGCGCAAGTCAGAAATCGCAAGAAAGGCGGCAAAGTCTCGCTGGAATCCGTAGCATCAGGCTTATAATCAACGACTTAAATGAAACTTCTTGCTTATAGCAAAATCTATTGACACAAGTACATAAGAGTTGCTATAAAAGTGAACGCACTGCTTTGTTTAAGTGGCAGTGGTATGCCCGTAATCGCGGAAATGGGAGGCATCGCTGCCGATACACGACCTCGTTATCGGAGCCTTCGCCCGAGTTGTTAGTTATGAACGGGCAGGTGGCAGGTGTCCTGCTTGTGTTTTTCTTGGTGGACTTCAGGTTCCGATGCGGAAGAAGTTTCGGGGGCAATTCGATGCCCTTACAAAGCAGGGGGCATCCTATATCAATAGTGAGCGATTTAGGCCGTTGCGCGATCCTGGAAAGCCCCTTTGGGAGTTCAAGGAGCACGATCACAGACTTTACTGCCATCGACGCGCCATCCAAAGTTATGTCGAGGTGGTTTTGTTCAACGGATGGGTGAAGGATAAGAAGGGAAAAACCGATGAGGAAAAGCGAGAGGTAGAACGAGCGTTACGTCTGTACCAAGAATTTCTTCAGGAATTTCCGGGAGGTAACATATGAAGTGGAGTGTCAACATCAACGACGAGATTGATGTCGAGGTGTTGGAGGAGTCGGCTCTCGCTAGAGCACAGGCGACGATTCAGGGCGCGATGGATGAGGTCGGCATATCCAAGGCTGACTTGGCGCGCAAGATGGATCGCAACAAATCCTTCGTTTCTAGGATGTTGTGCGGTAACCACAATCTGACTGTCAAAACAATGACAAGAGCCTTGGTTGCGTGTGGCTTTGAGGTTGAGTTTAACAGGGTCCCCGTTGCGTGGAATTGGGAGAGTCCTGCGATCCCTAATGAGGAGGCACTGCCCGCACAGGCGGGCAGTGCTATACCCACAAGTGGTCAGTAACTGGTCAGTCGGTGGGTTTAGCACTGCCTGAACTACTCTCGGCATGAAGTTTTTAACAGGGAGAACGAACAGTCTTGACACAAAAAACGGTTGATTTTGCGGCCCTTGCTCGCGTTTCGTTGCGTGCCGAACTAAGAACCGTGCGCCTTGCAGAAGTCACAGCCAGTTGTGATCCCCAGGTTGTTGGAGGCACACTTGAGGCTAAATTGGACAATGATTGTGAGGTTGTCGGACGCCATAACGGATCGCTACGAGTCGCCTGTAACTATCGATTCACCGTGCAAGTGGCTGAAGCGCAGGCTGCGCAAGCCACGATTAAGTACCTCTTGGACTACGACCTTCGTGGCAACGAACCGCTTGCGGAAGATGACATTGCGGAATTCGCTTTTGCAAATGGTACGCTTCACTCTTGGCCCTTCGTGCGCGAGTTCCTCTACGGCCTTACGGCTAAAATGGGCTTTCTTCCATATACACTTCCTGTCTTTCACTTCGTACCCAAACCCCCGCAGAAAAAGGGACCTGAGGATGGCGTAGCAACC
This sequence comes from Terriglobia bacterium, assembly GCA_035945295.1. GTDB lineage: Bacteria > Acidobacteriota > Terriglobia > UBA7540 > UBA7540 > QHZK01. The sequence continues at coordinate 101,763 of DASZAI010000071.1, forward strand.
ACTCAGAGCACCGCTCCCTCTCCGAAAGAGTCGACCTAGCCTGTAACAATGGGCGGGCGTAAGAATTGCCGCGCCTTCTGTGCGAAGCAAGTCCAGATTATCGCGGCTCTTGTCGAAGGCAATTCGCTACGCGCCAAGGCCCGCATGTGTGACGTGGCCTTTAACAGCGTCCTAAACCTGCTCCCGCAGATCGGCAACGCCTGTGCGGACTATCAGGACAGGACTCTCCGTGGCCTCAAGTGCAAGCCGTTGCAATGTGACGAGTGCTGGTCTTTTTGCTACTCGAAGCAAAAGAATGTCCCTGACAAGAAACGCGGACAGTTCGGTTATGGAGACATTTGGACTTGGGTCGCCATCGACGCCGACACCAAGCTCGTGCCGTCTTTTATGGTTGGCAATCGTGACGGACAGAGCGCCCGGATGTTTATTGATGATCTTGCCGGACGGCTAGCGCATCGCGTCCAACTGACCACGGACGGCCCCAAGGTGTACGTGGATGCGGTCGAAGGCGCGTTCGGAGCGGATATCGACTATGCCCAACTCCAGAAGATTTACGCCAGCACGCAAGAGGAAACGCGCTACAGTCCCGCCGTGTGTGTTGGCTGTGAGACGAAGCGTGTCATGGGCGACCCTGACCCAAAGCACGTCTCGACTTCACATGTTGAGCGCCAGAATCTCAGTATGAGAATGGGAATGCGCCGCTTCACCCGCCTGACCAACGCCTTCTCCAAGAAGGTCGAGAACCACGCCTATTCCGTGGCGCTATACTACATGCATTATAATTATGCGCGGATTCACAAGACGTTGCGCGTCACTCCGGCTATGGAAGCTGGCGTGTCCGACCACGTTTGGAGCATTGAGGAAATCGCGGCTCTGCTACCGGAGCCGACTTTCGGGCCACGCGGGCCGTACAAGAAAAAGAAACCAGAATGACGGTCGGGGCGGGAGAGTAATCGTGAGTGCTGGAAAGTGGCGTCATAGCATGTGCCTCGAGTGCTTCCGCAAGCGGTGGCCTCGACGGAAGATTTGGACGATGCAGGTCTCCGGTCGGGCATCAGTTTGGGAGACGTGCTGTTTTTGCTTGAAGAAACACAAGAGCGGGATTTACGTGAAGAGAACCCCGATGAACCATGAGCTTAGGTGCGGTCCGACGCGATAAAATTCAAACTGAGTCACTACCCCGTCGCAATGCGACTTGCATTTTGCAAGTTATATTGATAAGGTTCGCGTGTGCCTGGGAAGCCTAGGTCAAGACGCCGGTCCGGCTGCCCGGTGAGCATCTCTCTGGAGATGCTGGGAGATCGCTGGTCGCTGCTGATTATCCGTGACCTGATGGTTCGCGGGTTCCGGACTTTCAAGGAGTTTCAGGAATCAGGAGAAGAGATTTCGACCAACATCCTGGCGGACCGCTTGGAGAAGCTCGAAGCTTCCGGAATCATTACCGCGCAAGAAGACAAAACGGACCGGAGAAGGGTAAACTACCGTCTAACCGAAAAAGGAATTGATCTGGCCCCGGTACTTTTGGAGTTGCTGATTTGGGGGGCGCGGCACGAGAAGACGGGAGCGCCTTGTGCTGTCATCGAGAAGATGGCGGCGCATCGCGGAGAGGTCCTCGCCGAGGCCCGGCGGCGGTGGCGAGAGCATGACCCGACTCCGCTGCTGCCCAGATTTGGGGGCGGGGACGCGGGTCTCAATTGAGCAAGAAAGCGCGGCGGAAGTGGTATGACGGGCCACCCGGGCGACAAGGATCCGTTGTTTCACGATGCCGTCCACGGACTCCTGAGGGGTGATTTTTCGCGACTCGAGCCGTTGTTCGACGATCAGGCATCCCCCGATCACCAACCGTGTCGCATCCGGGAGTGGTACGAGAAGGGGTATTTTGACCAAGAGCCGAAGGCGCTCACGGAAGCATTTACCTGCGCTTGCTTCCTTGGCAAAACCAACCTCGCCGACTTCCTGTGGAGGCAAGGCGTGGATCCGACCGCAGGAGCCGGAACGGGTGTGAATGCCTTTCATTGGGCTGCGAACCGCGGGCAGTTCGAGACGGTGAGGCTGCTCATCGAGCGACGCGTACCGCTCGAAATAAGGAACAGGTTTGGCGGTACCGTTCTGGGTATGGCAGTATGGTCTGCTATCCATGAACCCAAGCCGGATCACCTCGCCATCATCGAGGCGCTGATCAGCGCGGGCGCACGGCTCGAGGACGCGGGCTATCCCACGGGTAACGAGCGGGTCGATGACTTACTTCGGCGCCATGGCGCGAAGCCGTAGCCGCGGCGCCGCTGATCGTCATGAGAGTCGGATGAGTGGGCGAGATGGTCGCCCGGCGAAGAGATGCAGTAGTAAACTCAACAAAGGAGCGAAAAAATGAGCGGCGTACGCGTACTGGTTGGCACACGCAAGGGTGCGTTCATTCTGACATCGGACGGCAAGCGCCAAAACTGGGAGGTCAGTGGTCCCTTCTTTGCAGGCTGGGAGATCTACCACATGAAGGGATCGCCCGCTGACCCGAATCGGCTGTATGTGTCGCAGTCGAGCGGGTGGTCTGGGCAGGTCATCCAGCGCTCGAGCGACGGCGGGAAGACCTGGGAAGCGCCCGGAGGCGGGGTCACGATGAGCCCGCAGGGCTTTCCCATGGGTGAAAGCAACAAATTCGTCTACGACACTTCTTCCGAGACTGGCAAGCCGCTCACCACGCATCAGTTTTACGACGGCACACAGCACCCCTGGGAGTTCAAGCGCGTCTGGCACCTCGAGCCGTCGCTGACCGATCCGGATACCGTCTACGCCGGGGTTGAAGACGCCGCCTTGTTCCGCTCGAGCGACGGCGGGCACTCCTGGCAGGAACTCCCTGGCCTGCGCGGCCACGGTACCGGGCCCAAATGGCAGCCGGGCGCGGGCGGCATGTGCCTGCACACGATCATCCTGAATCCGAAAGATCCGCGACGGATCGTGATTGCGATCTCAGCCGCCGGAGCCTTCCGCAGCGACGATGAAGGTAAGACCTGGAAGCCGATCAACCGCGGACTCAAGTCCCAATACATCCCCGACCCGGATGCCGAAGTGGGCCACTGCGTTCACCATATCGCCATGAATCCCTCGCGCCCGGATGTGCTCTTCATGCAGAAGCACTGGGACGTGATGCGCAGCGACAATGCGGGCGATTCCTGGCAGGAGGTCAGCGGCAACCTGCCCACCGATTTCGGATTTGCGATTGACGTTCACGCCCACGAGCCGGAGACCATCTACGTGGTCCCCATCAAGAGCGACGCGGAGCACTATCCGCTCGAAGGCAAGCTGCGCGTGTATCGCAGCCGTACGGGCGGCAACGAGTGGGAGGAGCTCACCAAGGGCCTGCCGCAGCAGAACTGCTACGTCAACGTGTTGCGCGACGCGATGGCCGTCGACTCGCTCGACAAGTGCGGCATCTATTTCGGCACCACCGGCGGGCAGGTTTACGCTTCGGCGAATGCGGGAGACAGTTGGACGCCCATCGTAAGGGATCTTCCGGGCGTGCTGTCGGTGGAGGTCCAGACACTCGCATGATGTGGTACCACGACGGGTTCCAGGACCAGCCCGTTTTTAGCGTTTGAGAGAATGGACAAGAACAGATTCCTGATTGAGCTTTCGGAGAGCAAGCGCACCGACTTCGGGAAAGTGGGTTTTGCCGGGCAGTCGGAGGAGCAGAAAGTCTTCTCAGCGATCTGGACTCTGGAAAGCGAAATCAACAATGGTGGAATCAAGCAGTATTTCGAGAATGACGGCGGCGAAACGGTCGGCTTTGCGGCTGCCGCCCTCAAGCGGATCGGTGCGAATCAGTGTGCCGGTATTGTCGAGCGCGCCGTCAGTACAATTTGTGCCGGGTCGGTGCCGTCTGATGCGCACGGATGGGAAAAGCTGATCGCCGGAATGAGTGACGAAACCGGTGAAATACTCGAAGGTCTCGATTCAGAGTTCTATAGGTATCCCGACAACCTCACCGAGTTGTTGTTTGAGTTTGTACGCAAGCATCCGGAGGTATTCGGGCCGGTTGGAGCTGAGTAGCCGGGAAGGTAGGCGATGCTCATCGCCGTCCGCCGGCCAATGCCTGTCGGGGTGGAGACGCCAACATGATCCGAGTCGTGCTACCGACACATCTGCGGACGCTGGCGCACGTCGAGGGCGAGGTGACGCTCGAAATCGAGGGTCCAGTCACGCAGCGCTCGGTGCTCGACGCGCTCGAGGCCAAGTATCCCGTGCTGCGCGGGGCGATCCGCGACCACGTCACGCTGAAGCGCCGGCCGTTCATCAGGTTCTTCGCTTGCGAGGAGGACCTGTCTCATGAGCCGCCGGATGCTCCGCTGCCCGACGCGGTGGCAAAGGGGACCGAACCTTTTTTGGTCGTGGGGGCCATCGCGGGCGGGTAGTGGCACAAAGCAGCAGCTTCAGCGCTGGGCTGGCGATAGAGCAACGCACAAGCGTGCACAGCCGGGATGCGAAATGGAGAGGCAGGTCTCTAGGAGCGGGGACTGGACGCCGCATGAACGGTTTGAAGTTCGCGACGCTCGCCCACCACGTTGGCGAAGTATTGCAGAATAGTGGCCAGCTTGGCGACCGCCGCCTGCTGCTGGAATCCCAGCCTTCGCCGCATACCCAGCGACCACAGGATGACCTTGAACCATCCCCACAACAGCCGCTCGCTCGCCGAATAGCGGAAGTTCATCAGGCAGGCAAGGGTCAGCGAATCGGCCTGGAGCATGGCAGCGAGGGAAGCCGCTGCCGGTGGCGGACCACCTTCCAGCAAGGAGGAGAACCCGAGCCGATAAGCGCGGGCAATGATTTGAAAGTAAGGCCGCTCGAAGCGCCGCTTTAGGAGCTTCTGCGTGGTGGCTTGTAGGTAGAAGAAGAACAGCGCGGTCGAGACGATCAAAACGATAATTGAGCCTACCATATCTATCCTAAACTCCCGGTAACCACTCTCAAGGTCATCCTAAGACTTCGCCGCCGATCGCGCCATAGTACAGAAGTACTCAAGTACCGGTACTGGTGTCCTTTGCCTGGTTCTTCCGGAAGACGTTTTCTTCGGGAGTCTCTCACACCGCCCCGCCGGTGCGTTACAATTGCGGTCGCTCGGCAGCAATCCAAATCCAGCTCTTGTTTCCGCGAAGGAGACCCATGTCTTTCTATTCAGCCCGTCCGAGCCGGCCAGCGCTGTGGCTCATCGTTCTTTGCATCCCGCTGATCTTCGCCGCGCTCGCCCGCGGCCAGAACCTGCCGGCGGCGCCGCAAGCCGAGGTCACGGACCTCACTCCCAAGCCGGGATTCTTCACCGAGCCGTCGGTGGCGATTAATCCCCATGACCCGCAGCAAGTGGTGGCCGCCTACCAGGACAACGCCCACATCGCTTACTCGCTCGACGCCGGGAAGCATTGGCAGACGGCGTCCGGAGTCGAGCCTCCGAATTACCGCGTCTCGGGCGACGTCTCGGTTGCCTATGACAACCGCGGCCGCGCGTTTCTTTGCTACATCGCCTTCGACAAGCTGGGGACCTTCAACTACTGGGCTCACAACGCCACGCGCAACGGCATCTTCGTCCGGCGGTCTGACGACGGCGGCAAGACCTGGGAGCCCCAGGACGTCGCGGTGGCCGAGCAGCCTACGAAGCCCGCGATTCCCTTCGAGGACAAGCCGTACATCGTGGCTGATGCCAGTGGCGGACCTTACGCGGGCACACTCTATGTCGGGTGGACGCGCTGGACGCTGGTGGACTCGCAGATCCTGCTGGCGCGTTCGACCGACGGTGGCCGGACTTGGTCGCCGCCCCTCGAAATCGATACCCATCGCGGACTGCCGCGCGATGACAACGGGGCCGTGGAAGGCTTTTCGGGCGCCGTTGGACCCGACAGCACGCTCTACGCGGTCTGGGGCGACGGCGACCACATCCTCTTCACCTCATCACGCGACGGCGGTCGTACGTTCGAGCCCGCGCGGGACATCCTCGAAACGGCGCCGATCATGTTTGACGTTGTGGGCGTCTCGCGATGCAACGGCTTCCCCGTCATCGCCCTCGACCCGAAGTCGGGCCGGCTTTACGTGGTCTGGAGCGACTATCGGAACGGTGACATCGACGTGTTCTGCTCGGCCTCGAACGATCACGGACGCACCTGGTCGCCAGCCGTGCGCGTCAACTCCGACCCAGTCCACGACGGCGCCGACCAGTTCTTTCAATGGCTGGCCGTCGATCCTGCCAGCGGCGCCGTCAATGCGATCTTCTACGACCGCCGCGACGACCCCGCCAATCATAAGACACGAGTGGTGCTGGCGCGCTCGACCGACGGCGGGCGGTCTTTCGCCAACTACGCCTGGACAGACGCCGCCTTCGACCCTGGAGGCGTGTTCATGGGCGACTATACCGGCATCGCGGCGCAGGGCGGACGCGTTTACGGCGTCTGGACCGAGAAGCCGGCTTCGGCCGGGCGCGATACGATTGTGCGCGTTGGCGTCGCCGATTTTGGAGCTCAGTAGCGACAGCGGAGCGCCATCATCTGTTATTTTGCGCATCGAGCGGTCTAACCTCCGCCTCGGCGCTTCGTCTAAGGACAAAAGGGTACTCCGGAGGTGACCGTGGGCGAGACCGTGAGAGATGTTCGGTACGCTGCCCGTGTGCTGGTAAAGAATCCAGTCTTCACGGTCGTGGCAGTCGTGACCCTGGCGCTCGGCATCGGCGCCAATACTGCGATCTTTACGCTGCTCGACCAGGTTCTGCTGCGGCTCCTGCCCGTGAAAAACCCGCAACAACTCGTCTTGCTCACCATGCGCGGCCACCATTACGGCAACAACTGGGGCGGCAACGCCATCTCCTATCCCATGTACCGGGACTTCCAGGATCACAACGAAGTCTTCTCGGGAATGTTCTGCCGCTTTCCGACCCATGTGAACCTTACCTTCGGGGGACAGGCGGAGCGCGTGGAAGCCGAACTGGTGTCGGGGACCTACTTCAGCGTTCTGGGCGTTACCACAGCTCTGGGACGCACCTTTACGCCGGAAGAGGATCGCGTTGCCAGCGGGGCTCCGCTGGTGATGCTGAGCTACAACTACTGGAAGCAGCGGTTCGCCGGCGATCCGGCGATCCTTGGGAAAACGCTGACGATCAACAAATATCCCATGACGGTGATCGGTGTGGCGCAGGCGGGTTTTGACGGCGTGGAACTCGGGTTTACGCCGAAGCTTTTCATTCCGGTGATGATGCAGCCCGAAATCGTCATCGTTCCGATGCGTATGCTCACCGACCGCCGCAGCCGTTGGGTGAATGCGTTCGGGCGCTTGAAGCCCGGGGTGACCGCAAAGCAGGCGAAGGCGTCCCTCCAGCCGTTCATGCATTCAATGCTCGAAATGGAGGTGCGCGAAGCGGCATTCGCCAAAGCCTCAAAGTACGACCGCGACGAATTTCTCAAGTGCACAATCGACGTTTTGCCCGGGTCGCAGGGCCGGTCATATCTCCGGCCCGGCCTTTCGACGCCGCTCTGGGTGCTGATGGCGATTACCGGCGTGGTGCTGCTGATCGCTTGCGCCAATCTCGCGAACCTCTTGCTGGCCCGCGCTACCGGCCGTCAGAAGGAGATCGCCGTACGAATGGCCATCGGCGCGAGCCGGGGAAGAATCGTCCGGCAGCTTCTGATCGAAACCCTTTGCCTGTCCGCCCTGGGCGGGCTGACCGGCCTGCTCCTCGCGTTTTGGGCGGACAAAGCGCTCATGGCCATTTATCTGCCGGCGGATTCCGGAGGCTTGAATATCTCGACCACGCCCGACTTGCGCCTCCTTCTGTTTACCCTGGCGGTGACGATCGCGACAGCGCTGGTCTTCGGACTTGTCCCGGCGCTGAAAACGACCAAGCCGGATGTCTCAAAGACACTCAAGGATCAGGCGGGCGCGGTGGTGGGTGGCGTACACGGAGGACTGCGCAAGACCCTGGTCGTCGCCCAGGTAGCGCTTTCGCTGTTGCTCTTGATCGGCGCAGGGCTCTTCCTCCGCACGCTCAACAACCTGAGCCGGCTGGGTCCGGGCTTTCCGCCCGAGCGGCTGGTGGGATTTAACATCGATCCCTCACTGGGGGGCTACACGCCTGAACGGGCGAAGATCTTCTATCAGCAGTTGACCGACAGTCTCAGCTCGATTCCAGGAGTACACTCCGTAGGCCTGGCGTCGATGCGCATTCTCGAGGGTGACGAATGGGACAGTTCAATGACGGTGGAGGGGTACAATCCGGCGAAGCCCGATGATCGCGCCCAGCCGTACATGAACATGATCGGCCCCAACTACTTCGCCACCCTCGGCGTGCCTATCGTCGAGGGACGCGACTTTACGCTCCAGGACAATAGCGAGGTCAAGAACGGCCCCAAGCCGGATGACTGGACGCCGACCGCCGTCATCATCAACCAGAAGTTCGCCCAGCACTATTTGCCGGGGCAGAATCCCATCGGCCGCCATCTCGGGTTCGGGTCCGACCCTGGAACGCCGACCCCGATGGAGATCGTCGGCGTGGTGAAAGACATCAAGTACACGAGTCTGCGCGACGACATCCCGGAGCAGGCGTTCATCCCCTATCTCGGGAGTCACTTCCTCGGCAGCATGACGGTCTATATACGCACGACTTTCGATCCGAGTCAGTTGATGCCCGCCGTGCGAGCGAAAGTTCGCGAGCTCGATTCTAACCTGCCCATCTACGACATGCGCACGACGGACGTCCAGATCAGCAACTCCCTCTCAACCGAACGGATGATTGCCAGCTTGTCGACGGTGTTTGGTCTCCTGGCCACGCTCCTCGCGATCATCGGGCTGTACGGCGTGATGGCTTATACCGTTTCACAGCGGACCCGCGAGATCGGCATTCGGATGGCGCTCGGCGCGGCGCCCGCGAAGGTGATCGGGATGGTTATGCGCGAGGTGTTGTTACTGGTCGCGATCGGAGTCGGAGTTGGCGTGCCCGCTTCCTTCGCGCTCATGCGGGCCGTACAGAGCCAGCTCTATGGCCTGACGCCGCATGACCCCCTAACGCTGGCCCTGGCCACGGCTGGACTGGCGTTGGTGGCTTGCGTGGCCGGGTATCTACCAGCGCTTCGCGCCAGCCGCCTCGATCCCATGACCGCCTTGCGGTACGAATAGACCTCCCGCGGCAATCAGCGCACTCACGGCTGTAGCCGCCCCGGGCGGCGTCGGCCAGAGAGCCTGGCGCTTGGAGCGTGTCGCAACGGGTCCCGAATGGGTTCGTTTTGGCATGGTTTTCGAAGACTTGTGTTGATTCTACAGACTTTAAGTGGCTTCGTTCCTGATAAAAAAATCTGCCCTTTTCCCCTGGTCATGCCGAGCCAGCCTCGGTTGTTTTGAGACGACCGGGAAGCGATTCAGGCCCGGAAGGGCTACGAAGTAGGCTAGGGGAGCATCAGAGCTGGGCGCGCCAATCAAAGCCCGCCAGGAGAAAGTTCGGTCCATCAACGCCATGGTTGCCAGCCTCGGTTTTCCTTAAGCTATACGTTAATAACCATTATATACCCCTGATTGAAAAAGTCAAGCTTTTATCAATTTCATCCGTGGGGAGTCGGCCGTGCTGCCGGCCTCGGTCGAGAGGTAGCGCAGAGTTTCGCCTTTTGAAACTCTGCGGTACTTCTTGTTCGTTGTTTGCGCGTGGGAGAGAGATATAATCCGGGCATGTCCCGCCTGCGGCGTTTGGTTGTATCGGACCGGTTTTTCTTCGTCACCTGTCGAGTTCACCGACTACGGCGGAAATTGGACGAGGCCGAATTCGCGGTTCTCGCTGAGGTGGTGCGGGAGCGTCAGAGGGTGCACCGATTTCTTCTGACCGCTTGGGTGTTCCTCCCCGACCATTGGCACGCGCGCTCACCACTCACCATCTCGAGGGCGATGGAATCGATCAAGGTCAGCGGCACGCGGCTCATTAACGCCCGTCGCGGCGAACGAGGTGTGCTGTTCCAAGGCCGGTTTTTTGATCGAGCCTTGCGCACCGCGAAGGAATATCATGAAAAGGTGGGGTACATTCATCGTCCAGCGAGCCGGCGAAGTGTCCGCCCATCTCGCGCCAAGAACACATTAATCGGAGATCATCTCAGCGGCAACAGTCATTTTCCTTGACTTCGTTCGACGGCAGGCGCGAGAATCGTCTGGGCAATCCACAATTCATCGAAACGGCATCACTCGCTACTTGGCTCGCGGTTTGTGCCAAGTTGGCCGCAGAATCACAACCGCACCCACATCCTTTAACGGATGCGAGGAACCTACCTTGAAAGGGAGAATCGAACATGGCGACTAAAATTACCGGAGTGTTTTCCGGAAGAATCAGGACGCAGGCCGCATCGGCGCTTTTCCACGAGGACAACCACGCGCTTTCGCTTGTCGAAGTGGCAGGGACTCAGAAATCGCCTGATCCGTTGTGGAACGGAGCGAAGATCACCTACTGGGGCACAGGCGATCTGGTCAATGGCAATGGTCCGCAGAAGGGCTATTGGTGCAACGAGCGCGCCGACGGCGACCGCGACTGGGGCACCTTCGAGGGCAAAATCACTACTTCCGGCCAGCAGGTTGGCATGGAAGGCACATTCAAATTCACGGGCGGCACGGGCAAATTCAAAGGCCTTAGCGGCGGCGGCAAATACAAGGGCCACTTCCCCTCCGCCACGGAGGTGGTCAACAACTGGGACGGTGAATACACACTCGCCTCAGCCAAGGCCGCAAAATAGACAAACCCGTCCCCTCTCAGGCGCTGACCTTTGGCCGGTCCGCGCCTGCTGCGGGGAGCCTTTCCGTTATCCGCAATTTCCTTCCGGCAGCCGCATAGAATCGATCCGAATCGGACGTGCGGCCACCATTCGCACGTAGGAGCGAGATATAATCCGGGCGTGTCCCGGCTGCGGGACTGGCGTCATTAGGAGTGGGATTCCTTTCGCAACACAGGTCATTCCCTCTATGACGACGCTGGCATCTGTCAATACGAAAATGAGCGCACAACACCGCGGGCGGCGGGGCACGCTGTCAAGGGCGCCCGCAGGGCGTTCATCTCGACCCTTGACAGCGTGCCCGCCGTCACGAT
>DASZAI010000072.1:0-19674 GCA_035945295.1 Terriglobia bacterium
GCGACGCGTCCCTAGCCAATCCTGAGGTGCTCGCGGGACATCCTGCGCGAGCACGGCAAGCACCGCTCCCGGCAGGGCAGGCCGCGCCGGACCCCCGCCCCGGCTTCCCAGCCATGGGCCCCTCGCCGAGGTGTGGGGATCTCTCGCGCCCACATTGTAGTTTTGAACCGTGGCCATTTGCCCGGGGCCATCATCGCGGCACTTCATAGCTTCGCCTTCCTCAACGCCTGCCTTGCCCGAGGAGCTACCCGCTCCCAGTCGAATCGTGGGTTTCAGGCGCCCTTCGCCTTCTTCTTCCGCTCGGCCCAGCACTTTCGTTTCGCCTCACTCAGGCGCTTTCGCCCCGCGGCGCTCATCCGCCGTCGGCTCGGCTTCTTGGTGTTCCGAGCTTTCTTGCGCCCGTGTCCGGCAGCGGTGGTTCCCTGAAGGGCTGCGATGGCTTGGTTGAGGCGGTCTCTCTCAGCTTTCAGTTCGGTCAGAATCGTGCCCAGTGTCAAGCGTCGCTCCTCTCATGGCGTCGTCGGACTCACGCACACAAGGCCCAGCTTGAGCCCGCGTCCGATCAAGATATCCGACGGCAGACGAGCATACACTGACACGTTCCCAGTCCCATCGCGCGGTTTTGAGTGGCGTGGAATCGATGGACCTGCACGTAAGGGTGGAGGTTCGGAATGACAGCGCGCATGGCGGTTCACAGACTAGGCCGTTTACCGGCAACTTGGCCGCCCCTGTCCAACTCCGAATCGCCCGTTATCCAGCAACCTCGCTGCGTACGCGTCCTCGATCCCATCCCGACGAAACCGAGGTGCGTCGTCTCTTTTTAGACGATTCCGACTGCCCACTTCAACGCGGATTCGACGAACTGAGGTTTGTCAACTTGTTCTAGCCAAGCGACGATTCATTGTGCGTCAGCAGCATCCGGCTATCCTCACGCGCTGCGAATATGCGCCAGAGTACGTCGGCATCTAATGCGAGCGCCTACCGTGCCTGACGTACGCGGGCGCGGAACATTTTCATCCTTCGTTGCGGCACGAAGGACTATGTCCTATTCGTGCCGCAGAGCCGCCAGCGGATCAATTCGGGACGCTCGCCTTGCCGGCGCATAGCCAGCGAGAATCGCGGCGGTTAGGAGGACGATACCGGCGAGCGCCAGGGTTCCCGGATCATTGGGCTGGGTCTCGAACAGAAACGATCTGACAAGCTGGGACGCGATCAACGCGGCAGGCACGCTGATCGCGAGTCCCACCCCGGCCAGTATTAGAACGCGGCGCAGAACCATCCAAACCACGGCGCCGCGTTGCGCGCCCAGAGCCATACGAATTCCAATCTCGCGGATTTGCTGCGCGACGTTGTACGACATCGTTCCGTAGAGTCCCACGCACGCGATCAGGAGAGCGAGAACCGCGAAACCCGTGCATAGTTTCGCGAACGTGATTTCCCGGCTGATCGTCCGATCGATTTCCGCAGCCTGTGTGATCACGTTGGTGACGGGTATGCGTGAATCTGCCTCACGCACGATCTCATGCACACTCCTGACATACCTCAGCGGATCACCCGCAGTGCGCAGCGCGTAGGTCACTCGGCCCGGAGAAAACTGGCTGGCCGCTACGAACACGGTCATTGCACTCTCCTCTTCATTTTTCAGACCACCGTACCGCAGGTTGGCCGACACGCCGACGATTTCGAGATCGCGCTTCTCGTCCGGGAGCGTGATGCGCCTGCCCACCGGATTCTCCTTCCCGAAGTAAGTCCGCGCCAGCCGCTCGCTGACCACTGCAACCGGCCTGGATCCCGGTTGGTCGCGGTCGTCAATCTCACGCCCGGCCAGGATCGGAATCTGCATGGTCGTGAGGAAACGCGGTCCGGCGGACATAACGCGTGCGCCATCCAAGGTAACAGCGCCGATCTTCATTGTTCCCCTGATTGCCTCCCCGGCGCGGGCGGCGTTGATGATCGAGGATTGCGAAAGCGTCGCGCTGCTCACGCCAGGGATCGATTCGAAGCGCTTGCGCAGGTCCGCGTAAAAAGTGGTGATCTCCGGGTCGCGATGCCCGGCCTGGCGCGCATTCAACGAGAACAGAAGGATGTTCTCGCGGGCGTATCCCAGTTGGACGGAGTGCAGCTTGTCGAGTGTCCGCACAAACAGACCCGCGGCGACCAGGATGAGAAAAGAGAACACGATTTGGGCGACCACCAGAACGGGCTGCGCGCGGCGGCGCGGTCCGTCCCCGCGGCCATTCTTTAGCGCGGGCATGACGTCCGGACGTGTCGACTGAATCGCTGGAGCGAGGCCAAATAACAGGCCGCAAACCACGGAGAGCGCCGCCGTCACGCCCAGCACGTTCCAGCTCAATTCCGCGTGCAGCGTAAAGTTCTCCTGCCCGTTCGAGAAGAGAAACGTCAGCGATCGCACGCCCCAGATCGCAAACAAGACCCCTAGTGCTCCGCCGAGCGACGCCAGCATCACACTCTCGGTAAGCAACTGCCGCACGACGCGGAACCGTCCCGCTCCCAGGCTGAGCCGGACAGCCATTTCGCGGCATCGCGCGGCGGCCCTTGCCAGCAGCAGACTGGCGATGTTCGCGCACGTAACCGCCAGGATCAATCCCACCATCGTCAGGAGTACGTACAGAGGTTTCGAATACTGGCGGCGCAGGCTACCCAGACCCTCGGCGCCGGGACTCAGAATCAGCGCGGGCAGTTTGGCGCGCTCACCGTCGGTCTTCGCGGTGGTGGCAACCCATTGATGAAAACGAGGAGCCAGCGCTGCCTGCGCCTGGGCCATGCTTACACCGGGACGCAGACGGCCCATCATTTCGATCCAGTAGAAGTTTTCGTCGTGATACAGGCGCTCCGCGCCGGCTCCGTCCACGAGCAGATTCGTGTGCAACGGAAGGTAGAGATCCGGCGCCGCCGCAGGGTCCACTCCGAAGAATTCCGGCGGCGCGACGCCGATCACCGTGAAGGGCACGTTATCGACGAGAATCGACTGTCCAATCGCATTCGGCGGTCCTCCAAAGCGATTCTGGCTTGTAGCAAAACTGATTACGGCGACCGGCGCCGCGTCTGGACGGTCGTCTTCGGAGTCGATCAGACGTCCCGCGGCCGGTGACACTGCCAGGCCGCGGAAATACTCGCCGGTGACGTACTCCGTGCTGGCGCTCGTGGCCTGCCCGCGGATAGACAGGTTACAGTTTAGTCCGTTGAAGTATCCGAAGAGCGTGGAAAAGACGGGATTCCCCTCGCGAAGCGTCTCGAACGCGCCGTACGGGAACATCCCGCTGATTATGACGCCTTTGCCGCCCGGCCAGGCAAGACCTTGTACGCCGTGCATGACGTGAACCCAATGCTTGTCGGCGTCCTGGGGCGGCCGGCTATGCCAATTCAAGACCACTAGCGACTCGGGCTCGGCCACCGGCAGCGAGCGCAACAGAATCGACTCCATCAAGCTGTAGATCGCAGTATTGGCCCCGATGCCGAGCGCCAGCGACAAGACCGCCACGGCGCTGAATGCCTTGTTGGCGGTCATGGTGCGACAGCCATGGCGGACATCCTGGCCAAGTTCCGACCAAAACCGTGTCATCCAAATCTCCCGTGACTCTTCGTGCTTCAGTCCAACGTTCCCAAATCGCCGGCGCGCTTCGGCTCGGGCGCGCTCCGCCGTCATACCGTCTGCTTGCAGTTCCGCGGCTTTTTCCGCAAGGTGGAGTTCCATTTCCTCGCGCAGCTCCTCGCTGCGCCTGGCGCTTTCTATCCAATACCTCAGCCGTCGTAACACGTCCGTCACTCCGCTCCCATCACGCGCGCGATCGCCAGCGTGAGTTTGGCGTACTGCCGGGTTTCAACGGCCAGCTGTTTGCGGCCAGCCGCTGTGATCTTATAGATCCTCGCCCGCCGATTATTCGACGTCACGCCCCAGACACCGTCGATCCAGCCGTTTAGCTCCAGCCGCTGGAGAGCGGGGTACAGCGAGCCCTCCTCGACGAGGAGCTCGTTGTCGGACGATTGTTGAATGAACTGGACTATGCCGTATCCATGGAGGTCGCGCAGCGACAGCGTCCGCAGAATTAACATGTCCAGCGAACCGGGTAACGAATCGTTCTTTTGCGCCTTGCGTCCCATACCAAGAATTCTTAGCTTACGCCGACGAGATTACGCGAGTCAAGTTCAGATTGGCGAGCCCTCGCGCCGCAAGACGATTTCGGGGTACTCACGCGCGCCGGATGCCAACGGCGTGCGTTGCCGCTGTCGACCAACAGGCTAAGTCCGATCTCAACTGGCGTAAGGTGTTCTGGCCGCTAAGGTGAACGCCGAGACCGAGCCGAGCGCGAAGGCCACCGCCGGGGTCGCTCTGGCCGGGGATCCTTCGGGGGTTGGCGGATGTATCCAACAGTGGATCTGCTCGCTCAGGCGACGCGATGTGCAGTGTGCTACGCCCCAGCGCCGAAACTGCAAGCGACGAACAGTAAATCGCGCCTCTTGGTCCTCGCCCGCGATGCTGAAGCCTTGCGGCGTGGGCGGAGCGCTCCTCACGGTCTGACAAGGTGACGGGATCCGCCGTTGATGCAAGCAATGAGGTAGCATGGAGCGCCGACCTGCTACAGCACGAGGTTTCAAGATAAGGAACCTGCTTAGGCCCCACTCAACGGCCCTCGCCGTGGGGTTACTCGCAGCAGTCGGCGAGGGCCTCGCCAACCGGCTCGAGCCTTGGCCTCTGAAAATCATCTTCGACAGCGTCCTCAAGTCGCAGCCCACGCACGGCTGGCTGAATCGCCTTATCATGTCAACCGCGGGCGAGGATAAGATCGCCATCCTGAAATTCGCAGTGGCGGCGGTGATCCTCATCGCCCTTCTGGACGCGGTCTGTTCTTACACCGAAAAATATTTCACTACCAGCGTTAGCCGTGGGTGATGCACAACCTGCGGCAGACTCTTTACTCCCACATCCAGCGGCTGTCTCTGGCCTACCACGACCAGAAACAGACCGGCGATCTCCGCAAGCGAAAGGAGTCCTTGCATTGGATCAACGAACTGACCAGCCTGCTCGCCCGGGTCTGGGCCGTTCGCACACTACGCCAAGCCGAAACCGCACGACGCCTCGCGGTGGAAACTTGGTTACAGAGAAGCGGAGCGGTCACCGTCTCTCAGAACCCGAAAGTGTTACCTGTTTTCTCGGAAAACTTCGCTCATAATTAGCTTGCCCCCGCACGGATGGAATGGGCCTCGGACGAGTCCGGTTCTGGTTTTTCGCCCGGCTGCGCCAAGTCCGCGGCAGAGCCTGTCCGGTTCAATTGAATGCTTGGCAAGGAGTTGCGCTCAGTGGCGACTGGAACGGCGGTATGCGCCGACGAAAGCTCGCGCGTGGCGAACTGGTCTTCCGAGGTTGGAGGTGAACTGAAAACGATGGCGAGACCGTGCACTGGAAGCTGTCCGCCTCCGTAGCGCACCTCCTGCGGCCGCGGAAGCAAGGGATTGTGCCCCTCGGCAACGGCTTGCAAGCTGACCAACAATTAAGCAAAAGGCGGTGCGCAGGACCGAGCGCTCGTTGGTCCTCTTGGTAGGCGTGTCAATGCGGAGGATCATAGGACTCCGTACCGTTTGTACACGTCGGCGAGGTACGCGCCGTCCATCAATTCTTCGCGGCTATGGTTTTCTCGGGACACTTTCTCGCTTGCCAGTCGGATCGTCTCATCGAGAATGACAGCCGGAATCGTGATGATGCCGTCATAGTCCGCGAAAACGAGGTCGCCCGGTTGCACTAGGATTCCGCCGCATCGAACGGGCACGTTGTAGTCAACGACGAGACCTCTGCCTTTAGAGTCGACCGGCTTGATGCCGGCGGCGAACACCGGGAAGCCAAGCTGTTGGATCTTTTTCACGTCGCGCACCAACCCGTCAACGACTGCGCCACGAGCTCCTCGCGCGCGCGCGGCAGTGGAAAGCAATTCGCCCCAGGGAGCATTCTGCGTGGATTCTTGCGTGGCAACGACGACTACCTCTCCGGGCTGAATGCTGTCTACAGCTTCGATCTCGGAACCGTAAGGGTCCTCGGGCACATACGAAAGGTCCATACACATTATGGTACGCGCCCTACCGAGGAAGGTACATTCGGGGAAAAGCGGGCGGAGGTACTCGCGCATGGCCCGATCGTGCTCGCCCAGCTCATCCAACGAGTCAGCAACAACCGCCGTGTAGAGCGTTCGCTCAATCCTCTCGAAAAGCTCCAAGTCGGTCTTCGTTGCCGGCCTGCCCGGAGTTCGTGGGCCAAGATTGGTTGTTGCAGCTTTCACTTGATCGCCTTCCTTAGCGGAATTTGATTTCTCAAAGGGTCGTCTGCCTGGCCAGCATTCGGCATCATGATGGTACTGGAGGCAGGCTGCAACACGCACCGAACGTTGGCACCGCCGACTATCCAGCACCCTGGACGCTTTCCACGCACCTCGTCAGCAACGCCAACCCGAGGCGCCAACCCGAACGGAGTGCAGAGACACGAACCGTGATTGTCGATGACCTCATGACCCGGAAGGCAACGTAAAGTGCAAGTTCACTTCATCCAGAAAAACCCTGATTGAACAACCCTGTGGTTCCTGTACCATTGAGATTTGAGGAGTCTCAGGAGTCGTGCCACATTCTGACGCGCCAGAACGACGAACACCTTCAGTTAATTCGGTTGAGCGGATCCTCGCGATCCTTGAATCGCTCTCCGAGGCGAAATCGGGACTGACGTTGCCCGAAATCAGTCGGCGGCTGGGCCTGCCTAAGAGTTCCACCCATTGCCTGCTGTTGACCCTGGAACGGCAAGGTTATCTCATTCGCAACGCGCATTCGCGCCGGTTCCGGTTTGGCCTGAAGCTCTTCTCATTGGCCAACATGGCTCTGAACGGGATCGAACTGCGCCAGGAGGCTGCGCCTTGCCTGCGAGCGCTTTCAGCGCTGTCTCACACCACCGTGCACATGGCGGTACTGGATCAACGCGAAGCGATGATCATCGAAAAAGTCGAGCCTCCCGGGGTACGTCCGCAGGCAAGCTGGGTTGGGAAACGTCTTGAGTTGCACTGCTCGGCGGCGGGCAAGGTGCTCCTCGCTTACCTGCCGGAACAGAAGGGAATGCAAGCTTTGGAAGGCTGTCGATTGCCGCGCCACAATGACAACACCATCACTTCCCTCCGCCGCCTGGAGATGGAAATAGCTGAGATCCGTCGACGCGGCTATTCGATTGAGGACGAGGAAGACGTCATTGGCACGCGCTGTGTCGGCGCCCCCGTCCTCACAACGTGTGAAGAAGCGATTGCCGCTGTGAGTGTCGCAGGCACCACGGAGGAAATCAAACCAGAAACCATCCCACACTTGGTATCGATCATCAAGCAGACCACAGCGCAGATCGCGGAAAAGGTCTCTGCTTCCGACCTCCAGGCGAAGGCGTCCATGTAGCTGGACACTCTAATCTTCAAACTACGGTTTCTCTTGGAGTTAGATGGTGCCGATTTTACCCTTTAGCCTACCCTCCAAGACGAGCATTGGCTCGGGGCAGGCCGTTGCCGGTGGACGCCTAGAGGAGTTTGGTGCCCAGGCGGGCGCGAAAAAGATCGGTTTCGGCACCGATGCGACGTCGCGGACCCTCGTCTCCAGGTTGCCAAGGTGGCAGTGGCGCTTTCCGACGATCAGGAGCGACTGATTTTCGGCGGTGAAATGGCGATGGCGCAGGCTAAGCAGATGGGGCCTTCAAAGCTTGGTTACCAACAGCCTCCGATCCGTGTTGGAGAAAAAGTGAGTTCTCAGCCGGTTTATGACGCTATCGTGGTCGGTTCCGGCGCTGCGGGCGGAATTGCCGCATACGTCCTTACAACCAAGGGGCTGAACGTTCTTTGCCTGGAGGCGGGGCGCATGATCGAACCCGCCAAAGATTTCTATACGCACAAGTTCCCTTACGAGTGGCCCTACCGTGGCGAGGGAGAGCCGGGCGAATACGGCCACCTGCCCCAAGGCATGGAATGGAAGATTACGGAATGGACGGACCACCTCTATACGATTCCCAAAGAGGACCCCTACGCGCTCGCGCCTGGGGCTAAGTTCACCTGGACGCGGCTGCGCGCCGTAGGCGGGAGGACCCTCCTATGGGGACGCGGCGTTGATCGCTTTGGTCCGCTCGACTTCAAAGCCAAGAGCCTCGAAGACGGCTGGGGCGACGATTGGCCCATAAGCTACGATGACGTTGCCCCTTACTATGATCGGGTGGAGGCCCTGATCGGCGTGGCGGGCGGCTCGGAAGACGTCTACAACACTCCAGCGGGAAAGCATCTCCTGCCTCCGTTCAATCCTCGCTGCGGCGAACTTCTGATCAAGAAAGGTGCCGAAAAGCTGGGTATCAAAGTCGTGCCGGTGCCTCTGGCCGTGTTGAGCAAGCCCTACGATGGGCGGCCGGCCTGCCACTATTGTGGGGCATGCGGCAACGGTTGCGATACGCGTTCGCGTTACAGCGCACTCGAGGTAGTGATCCCAAAACTCCAGGGCCGTTCCAACTTCACTCTGCGCCCCAACGCCGCCGTGCACACCATCCTCATGGACGAAACCACCGGCAAAGCGCGAGGCGTTACGTATATTGATACGCGGAACAAGCTCGAGTACGAGGCCTACGGAAAGGTTGTGGTCCTGGCGGCGTCCCTGGTGGAGTCCGTGCGCATACTCTTTAACTCCCGGAACCGCGAGTTCCCAAGTGGCCTGGCCAACTCCAGTGGAGTGCTGGGCCGCTATTTGATGGAGCACGTCAACTTCAACGACCTGGAAGGATTCCTGCCCCAACTAGCGGGCCGCCCCACAACCAATGACGACGGCCCGGGAAGTCCGTGCCTATACATCCCACGCTATAACTATGGCCACAGAGACCGGAGGAAGTACTTGCGCGGCTGGAAGATTTATTTTTCCACCGGGTGCGGAATGGGCGCCGGGCCAGGAGCAGGCCTGCCCGGTTTTGGTGCTGCTTACAAAAAGCGAATCAAGGAGCTTTATCCTGCTGCGGTGACGATCGGCGGATACGGCGAAGGCTTGGCGTTCAAGTGGAATTCCGTCGAGATTGATCCTGACGGTTTGTGCGATCGCCTGGGGATTCCACAGGTGCGTTTCCACACGAGTGCGGAGTATGAACAGGCTTTTGCGATTCAAGAGGAGATGTACGGCCAGTTGGAGGAAATCCTGAAAGCTTCGGGAGCGGAAATCCTTCCTTACAAGAAGGTTAATCCGTATCCGCTGGGCAGCGTGACCCATGAAGCCGGTGGCTGCCGCATGGGCGACGATCCGCGGACCTCGGTGCTCGACAAATGGAATCGCTGCCACGACGTGAAGAACGTGGTGGTGGTGGACGCGTCTTGCTTTGTGAGTCATCCTGAAAAGCAGATTACGCACACCATCATGGCGCTTTCTTATCGCGCCTGCGACCACCTGGCGGATGAGTTTCAACGGGGAAATGTGTGAAATGTGGTGCTTAGTTGGAGGCGGAAGCATAACTGCGGGTCGTCGAGCGCCCTGTGACGATTCTCTAGTTTCGCTCGTATAAGGGAAGCGCGCAGGTTTGCAACGGGAGGAAAACTCTGACTCGCAGGGAGTTTTTAGAGAAGACGTCGGTGGGCCTTGCTGCGGCAAGCGTTGGCCACAGGACGGGCCGCCGTGGGCAGAAATCCCAATGCCTGGGCTCTGAACGGCGCCACTCCAGTGAGGACGAAGCCCTTTCCTCATTGGCTACAAACTTTATCGGGAGCAGAACCACTGCCCGCGAAATGGCCAACTGCTCTCGAGCCCCATCGAGTTCGGTCACATGATGTTGATGGGACCGAAAGCAGATATGGGCGACATCGCCGAGGCGTTCAATAAGGTGCAGCACAATGCGGGGGTCCTAGCGTAACGACACCAGCATCGCGAGTGCCCTTCCTGCTCCTTGTAGAGAGCGGCGCCGTGTGCCGATGCGCCTTCAGCTCAAGAGACGCTGCCCAGGTAGAGGTCGCGCCCCTTCACCAACGCCGCAATCTTCGCGTCCACGACCGGACGTTTCAGCATCCAAAACCCGCAATCGGGATGAACCCAACCCACTCGGCTTGGGCCCAGGATTTTCTCCGCGGCGTCAATGCGCCGGGCGATCTCCTCCGGGGTCTCGACGTGGTTGATTTTGATATCGATTACGCCAACTCCCAGTTTTATGCGGGGATCAATCCCCTTCAGGGCTTGCAGCTCCTGGGTGGGACGGTGCGCCGTCTCCAGCACCAAGTGATCGGCATGCAGCAGGTTCAAGAAGTCAATCAGCATGCTCCAATCGCCTTTGCGGACAGGCTGGCCGCCGTAGTTGCCAAAGCAAAGATGCACTGCGCGCTGGCAGGTAACGCTGTCCAGCACCACATTGATGGCCTTGGCGGCAACGGGCGCCTGTGAAAGATTCTCAAGCAGCAAATTGGCCTCGTCTAGCTGCACGCAGGCGCACGGAAGCCTTTCCACCTGCCGGGCCAGCACCTTGGCAAATGCCATGGCTAGAGCTTCAGCATCGTGGTAGTGATTATCCAACACCAGACGCGACAGCATATAAGGGCTGGTGACGGTGAACTTGAACGGACCGCCGGCAACCTCAGCGGAGACTGTGCAGTCGGCAAACAGGTTCAGAAAGCCTTCTCCAATTTCGTCGGTGACCACGGCCGGAGGCCGCCGGCGGAAGCCGGTCCCCTGTAAGCGGAAATAGGCGTCCCACTCGCTCCGGCTGATCTCAGTTCGAATCCCTGACAGCGGCCTCAAGAAATACTCAATCATCCCGTTCGTTTCCGGGTGGTTGAAGTCAAAGCGATACAGTTCCCCGTCGGTGGGGAGGTCAATACCCGCCTGCCGCTGGATATCAAAGACCACGCGCGTGGCATCGAGGCGCGTCTGCTCGCTGGGACTAGCGAGAAACCAATCCGGCACCGGATAGGATCCGACGATGGTCGTCAGTATTCTGGGTTTATCCATGTTTTCTTCACCCCGTGGGCCGCCGTTTTGGACAGGAAGTTCTCGTCCGCTGCGAGCTTCTAGAATTGGGCGGCGTACTCGTGACAAAGTTGCTCGTTCAGCGTACACGTCTTCCGGAAATACGAGTGCGCCCTGGCCTGATCCCCACGCTGGCGATATTGGAGAGCCAGGCGCATATAAGCTGCCGCGTAGTTCGGGTCCACCTCGACTGCTTTTTGGTAAGCCTTGATGGCGTGCGTCGCGTCCCCGGTTTCACCGTAGGAAATGCCCAAGTAGTAGTACAAGACCGAATCGTGATCGCCGAGGCTTGATGCGGCTTGCAGCTCGGCGATTGCTTCCCGGTATTTCTTGATTCTCGCCAGGGCGACGCCGTGTTCGGCGCGCCCCTCGGCGAAGTCAGGGTGCTCGCTTGCTACCTGAGCCAGTTCGCGTTCGGCCTCTTCCGGTTCGTCTTCCCTCCAGTAGGCTCTGGCAAGCCACCTTCTAGCCTCGTAATTGCGTGGATTCAGTCGCAAGGCGAGGTTCAAGGCTTCCACCGCGTCTTTGTTCTTCCCCAACACGAAAGCCGCCCGGCCCATACCCATCCACGCTTCATCGAAAGACGGGTTGAGTGTCAGCGCCTTGTGGAATTCCGCGATGGACTCTTGCGCTTTTCCCCAGTCGAGCAACGTCTCGCCGTGCTCGAAGCCGAGGATGTAGAGCTGGGGATCGGATCGCTCGAGATCCGTCAGAATCTTTTCGGATTCGGCATAGTGTTGTTCCGACCTGAGGTTCCCCGCTCGAAGCATCTGGTTGAGCACTTGGACTTTGTCCTTCGGATCGGCGCGGGCGACGCTGGAATTGCCGCCGGTCCCCGGCGCCTGATAGCCGACGTAACCCAGCGATCTCAACTTTTCAAGTGTCTCGGAATCGAGTCCATTGGATTTCTGAGGAAGGCTCGCGTTCGTGTATCGGCCTTCGAAGTTCTGAAGTTTCTCCCTTAAAGCAGAGGCAAAAGCGGACTGGCTTGCTGCAAGGTCATGTGTTTCGCCTGGATCGCGTTCAAGGTTGTAGAGTTCCGGGCGAGGGGCGTCAATGAATTGATACTGAGAGGTGATAAGGCCCCGCAGTTCATGCCAGCCGAAGGTGTTTCGCGGATAGTAAGACTCAGCGTAAGCGGGTGCCGCGGGACTTGTGGCCCCGGCTCCCTGAATTCCGGCGAGGGCGTGGCCCTGGAAACTCCGGGTGAGCTGACGCGGAACTCGACACAAATCGGCGATGGTTGGCGCAACGTCAACCAGCTCGATCGGTTCAGCAACGGTGCGCGGGCCGGACGAGGGGCCCGACAGCTTTACGACAAGGGGCACGTGAATGGTGGAGTCATAAATGAAAAATCCGTGCTCAGCTTCTCCATGCTCGCCCAGAGACTCGCCATGGTCGCTCGTCAGGACAATAAGGGCGTTTTCGTAGAGCTTTAGTTGGCGCAGGCGGGCAAAGAGGCGTCCGAGCTGAGCGTCGTCGAAGGCGATTTCGCCGTCGTAGGTACGGCCGGCATAACGGCTGAGGTAAGGTTCGGGAGGCCGATATGGGCTGTGCGGATCGTAGAGATGTACCCATAAGAAGAATGGCCGGCCGGAATGGGAATCCAGCCAGGCAAGGGCGCGGTCCACGGTCTGGTCGCCGCGACGCTTGAGCAGAGACGGATCGCTGGCCGCGCCCGCCCCGGCGCCTGTCTCGTCATCGTAGACGTCAAACCCGCGATTGAGTCCCCACATCGAGTTCAACACAAACGAGCTGACAAACGCGGCCGTGCTGTATCCGTCCTTCCGCAAGATCTCGGCAAGGGTCGGCAGTGTTTTGTTCAGGCCCGGCGAAGTCAGGTCGCGCACCCCGTTAAACATCGGGTAGGTTCCGGTCATAATCACGGTGTGCGACGGAAGTGTGAGGGGCACTTGAGCGTAAGCGTGTTTGAAGCGTATTCCCTCGCTGGCGAGTTGATCGATCACCGGAGTTTCGATGCGGCGATACCCGTAGCAGCCCAGGTGGTCGGCGCGCACGGTGTCGATGGTGATGAGCAGCACAGAATGAGGAGCCGCTGAGGCCGACGGGACTTGGGCTCCTTTCAGGGAATGGTGCGGGGTCTCGCCAAGAGCACACACGATGATCGTCACAAGATACAAGATGTCGCGGTGACGCCTGTCCACGTGCACAGAATCCATTCTAGAATAGTTCTGGGGTGAAACGAAAAGTGAAGCATGCTGCCAGAGCCTTGCCCCTCACGCTATACGGTGGAGCCCTCATACTGTTTTCTTCCTGGGTGCTGGGTTTTTCCCCGGCTGAGCAACAAGCGCGCGACCCAACCAGCCAAGCGACGCGCCTGGAAAAGGAAGGTCAGAGCGAGTTGACACGTGGCGATTTCGCCCTCGCGATCGAAGACTTTCGCGCAGCCTTAAAGCTCAATCCGAATTCAGCCGATGCTCATTCGGGGCTGGGCATCGCCCTCAGAGAAACAGGCAACCTCCGCGAGGCAACTGCAGAGTTTCAAAGAGCCATCAAGCTCAGCCCGAGAGCGTGGCAACCACGATACTGGCTGGCGCAGACCTTCATCCTCCAGGGTCACTTCAAGAACGCGATTCCCCTGCTTCAGCAGGTCTTGCAGCTCAACCCAGACTTTATTGACGCGCTCTACAATCTGGCGATGGCCGAGGAGCGTGCGGGCGACCGGGTCTCCGCCACGCGCGACTTCCGAAGACTGCTCAGCCGGCAGCCTGGGGATCCGAGCGCACACCTGCAAGTGGGCTTCTTGTTACGCGAGCAGGGGGACCTATGGGGTGCGCTGACGGAATTCCAGACCGCTTCGGCCCTACAGACCGATAACCTTCAACCTCGCAATGAGCTGGCCTTGACGTTGGTGCAACTTCAACATTACGACGAGGCCCTCGCCGAGTTCCGCAGAATCCTGCAGATCGATCCGCAGTTCGTACCCGCGCACTACGGGATCGGTTTGATCCGTGAGCTCACGGACGAGGACGACTATGGCGCATCGGAGTTTCGGGAGGCGATTCGCTTGAAACCAGACTTTGCCGAAGCAGACATCCACCTGGCACATGCTTTGATCGAACAACGGCACTTTCCCGAAGCTCTGTCCGCCCTCCAGAATGCCACTCGACTCAAGCCAGAAGACCCCGCCCTGCACTACATTTGGGGGCTGTATTTCAAGAACCAAGCGGATACGGAAAAAGCCCTGGTGGAGTTCCAGAAGGCGATCCATCTTAATCCCCGGATTCCTCAGACCCATTACGAGTCCGGATTACTTCTGCGTCAAAAAGGAGAGCTGGAGAGCGCCGCACAAGAGTTTCGCAAGGCGATCACCCTGAACCCGGAAGACGGATCTTCGCTCCTTAACCTCGCACAGGTTCTCGGACTGCAGCGGAAGACCGCCGAGTCGGAGGAAGTGATGCGCAAATTCCGGGCAGCCAAGGAGAAGCGCGAGGCCGTTAGGAAGGCGCAAGTCGACAATGACACCGCGATTCGTCTGATCGAACATGGGGACCTCAAGGGCGGTATCGCTCATTTTGGAGAGGCGTTGGGATTGCGACCGGATGACGCAGAATTTCATCGCAACTTGGCCTTAGCCCTCTTTCGAGCGGGAGAAATTGACGAGGCGAGACAGGAATATGCAAAAGCTATTCACCTGAACCCTCGCGATTGGCAGGCGCATTGCGGTCTAGGCGAAGTTCTGGTGCAAGAGGCCCACCTGCAGGATGGCATCAGGGAGGTGGAAAGCGCGGTGCGGTTGAACCCGCGGTACGCCGAAGCCTATCAACTGCTTAGCCGGCTCTATGCGCAAGCCCATGAACCAGCCAAAGCCGCCGCCGCCCTGAAACAGGCGCAATTATTCGCGCCTGAAGACACCGTCCACAAGCAAACCCAATAAAAACTGCCAGCCGCTTTTACCTACCTCCGCAATTTCTGACCGCCAGAAATCATCCAGCTTTCTGGACGCTCTCGATAAGAACGAGCGTTAACAGATTGACACGAAACGTGGCTAATGGCGAGGATGGATTTTTCAACTCTCATCTGAGAGCGGCACTTCGCAGTCTTTTCCGGGGAAGTCGTAGGGCGGAACCAACTTAAGGAGCGTCTCCGTTTGTTGCATTGTCCGAGGAGTAGTTGCGACGAGTTCAGTTTGGCGTCGGGGTGTCGGGTCGTTCAAAGAGTGCAAGGAGGCTTTACCATGAAAGGCGTTTGGCTCACATTCCTCTCATTTTTTGTCTTGTTGAGCCTGGAAGCTTCGCTCTACGGCCAGCAGATCAGGGGCTCGATTGTAGGGAACGTCACTGATGCCTCTGGAGCGGCTGTTCCGGGCGCGCACATCACGGTCAGGAACGAAGGCACTGGAATCGAGTCGGAGACCGCGACGGGCGCCGCCGGAACTTATACCGTTCCAGACCTCTTGGCGGGTACCTACCGGGTTTCTGTCAGCAAAGAGGGGTTCAAGACTGACGATTTCACCGACATTCGCCTCCTGACGGGCCAGACCGTTCGGCAGGACGCTGCCCTGGCAGTGGGAGCGATCGCTCAGACGGTGGAGGTGAAAGCGGTACCACAGCTTGTCCAAACGGACTCTCCTACCGTTGGGGGTACCCTGGGAACGCACGATATTAGTAACCTCCCGACAGCCACCACGTCGCCGGACCGTCTCCTCGACCTCGTGCCGGGCATGTCCACGGCCCTACCAAATGGAAATGGCAATCCCGTGCTTGGTGGCGCCCCTTACATCGGATCGAGCAACTTCACGGTGAACGGGGTCAGTAACATGAACCCGGGAACGGGTGGTGGTGGCAACATCACCTATATCGGCTCGAGCGAAATGATTGCTCTGGTCAACCTGCCTTCGATCGATACCATGCAGGAGTTCAAAGTGGATGCCTCGGTTAACTCGGCCGAGTATCGCGGTCAGGTCTCGGTTGCCATGGTGACGAAGCAGGGGAGCAATCAGTTTCACGGCGAGGCCTACGAGTTCAATGAAAACAAGGCTCTGAGCGCCAACTACTTCGACTTGAACGCTGTCGGCATCAACGAGAATCCTTTCAATCGAAACCAGTTTGGCGCTAATGTGGGAGGGCCCATCCGTCGCGACAAGCTGTTCTTCTTTATCAGCTACGATGGCATTCGCGAGACTCACCCTTCGCCCGACAATATGTTGATCCCTTCCATGGCGATGAGGCAGGGCGATTTTTCGGCCTCATGTGACGCTTACACGAATGGAGTTTGCAGCGAAACCAATCCGAACAATCCCAACGTCCAACTCTATGATCCGCTCACCGGCAAGCCTTTCCTGAACAACCAAATCCCCGCCAGCATGATCACCCCGCAAGCCAAGACGTTGACTGCTTTTTTGCCACCGCCCACGATCGCATCGTCACCCGGGCTTCCCAATCAAGCCCAACCCAACTGGTATGGCGCTACTCCTCTTCGCTTCGGAACCAACAATGAGCAGATTCGGCTGGATTACCAGGCAGGGACCAAAGACTCCATCGTAGCCTTTTTCAACGGATCGAAAGGCTATCCTTGGTTCTATGGGTACGCAGGGCCGGCGAACTATGGCAACTGGTCGGATCATGGATATAACGACCTCAACTTTGCCGGCACTGAGACTCATACCTTCACCCCCGGTATTGTTAACGAGTTCCGCTTGGGGTGGGTTTTCGGTATGAGGGACAAAATTGGGCAAAATCTCGGTTTTCAGCCTTGGCAGCTCTTTCCGGGGATGCCCGCGGCCGCCACTGGCGGGCTGCCGAACATCAGCGTCAGTGGGTATTCAGGAACAAATACCGGCGGCCTGTTGAGCGACGTCGGGAACTCTCGGGAGAAAATTAACAACGTGGACGTAGTTGATAACCTCACAATGGTCCGCGGACGGCACACCTTCAAGGTCGGCGCCGAGGAGAGCGGGTTCAAGGATGCCGGCGGACTTTTCGGCGGCCCGCCGTTGGGCAATTTAAGCTTCAGCGGTGCGTGGACTGGCGGACAAGGCTGGCCCGGAATTGCCGGCACTTCTCCTGGAAACGGTTTCGCGGATTTCTTGCTGGGTTTTCCCTCCTCCACGGGCTATGGGTTCAACCCTTATCCTGACGAGACCAGCCGGTATTGGGAATGGTACGCCCAGGACACCTGGAAAGTCGCGCCGCGCCTAACACTCGATTTTGGCGTGCGTTATTCCTACCAACGGCCATGGACTTACGAGGCCCACAACATAAGTTTCTTCGATTTCGCCGACGGCAAGCTCGTTCTGCCTGAAAACTCGAGTACACCTACACTCCCTCCAGGAGGGAATGCTGCGCGGTTTGCAGCGTATCCCTTCGAGACAACCCAGCAGATCGGTGCCCCGCTCAATTTTTTCCACAGCGACAAGAATAATTGGGCTCCGCGCTTCGGCTTCGCCTTTCGCCCGTTCAGCGACAACAAGACGGTGATTCGCGGCGGCTGGGGGGTGTATTACAGTTTTTGGGCGGCTTATTATGGGCCCCGCAACCTCGCGTCCAATCCACCTTGGGGAGAGAGCGCCAGCTTCTATACCGCACTGCCCGGTAGTCCTACAACGCCCTACCTCCCTGATCTCACCTTTGCTAACGCATTTCCCTCCAACTTGGCTGGGGGCGTGGCGGGGAATCCATCCGTCGCAGCAGTGGACCCGAATTCTCAACTGCCGAGGACGCAACAGTGGAACTTGACCGCCGAGCGTCAGGTTGGTGAGAGCTGGTCGCTTCGAGCAAGTTATATTGGCTCTCAAACCCACCATTTGAACTCGCCGGACGGGATTGACGCGAATTGGCCGGCGGCGCAACAGCCGAACGTCGAGCTCCAGCAGCAGCGGCCCCTGCAACCCTGGAGCACCATCACCTACTACACGCCCGCGGGAACGGCTGATTTCAATCAGCTTCAGCTCGAGGTCCAAAAGCGCGTCGCGCAAGGGTTGAGTATGCGCGCAGAATATGACTGGACGCGCGGTCTTGATAATCTCGGCTGGTATAGTCGGCAAAACCCTCTGGATCTTCGGGCCGAGTACAGCAACACATACTTTCAGTTCCGTCACCGGTTTCTGACCTACTACGTCTACGCGCTTCCGGTTGGCCGTGGCAGAAAGTGGCTTGGTCATTCGAATGCGGTGGTGGACGGCGTGCTGGGCGGCTGGCAGGTCTCTGGCATCACCACCTACCACAGCGGCGATGTGCTATCCCCCATTCTTGAGAACCCCGGAACCCTGATCGGATGGCTGGCGAGCTACCCCGACCGCGTGGCGGGTGTCCCACTTTATGCGGGCCGCCAGTCCGGCCATAACACGGGACCGGGTGGGGGCGTCCAATGGTTCAACCCCAATGCCTTCTCGGTGCCGCAGCCCTACACTTATGGCAACGCCTCGCCTCGCTCGATCTTTGGACCTGGCTTTGGGAACTGGGACCTCAGTGTAATGAAGAGCTTCCGCCTGCCACACGGCGAATCGAAGCGGCTGGAATTCAAGGCGGACTTCTTTAATCTTCCCAACCACTATAATCTCGGAGATCCCAACACCGGCATCCCCGACACGCGCGATAATGGCCCCGCTGATCCGACTGCGGGCAGAATCTACTACGGAATCGGGACACCACGATTGATTCAGTTGGGGCTGAGGTTACTCTTCTAAGTCAGCAGCAACCGGGTGAGCCAGGAGAGTTGCTGAAACTGAACTGGGCTGTGAAAGACGGTGAGGTCCGTCCTGCCTGCCTGCCAAAGACTTTCACTCGCCTCGGGAACGATTCGGGGGTGCCCGGCGTCGCACTACTGTGTAGTACCGTGCCGTTCGAGGTGCTCATACCGTCCCTATATAGGCATTGGTCATACGAGTCCTCTACCTGGCCAAAATCTTATCCGGGCCAAAAGATACTCCCGGATCGAAACGGAATGTTTCGTCGCGCGTCTCGTCCTTCCCGGGGGCACCATCAGGCCAAGTGATCTCACTCCGATGACAACACTCAATTGACGGGGCGCGCACGCATTTGTCGCTGGACAAAGATGCACCGGAGACCAGGCCGGTTCAATCGCCGGAGTTGGGGGCGGTCGTTGAACTGCCGGAGGTCGGCGGACTGCTTCACCGCTACAAACGGCGGGCGGCTTGAAGAATTGTTCTGGGACTGAAGAGGGGTGTTTTCCGGCCTGGAATTGACCGAGATCCGCGAGAACTCCGGCCCGCTGGGAACAGGACCTCCTCTGAGTTCGCACCGCCATCAAATCTGGAGGCCGCGTCCGTTCTGCAACTCCCTCGACCCTTTGATGACGCCCTGTGAATAAGCCGCTCTTTGTGCTCGATCGAGTTTCTGGCAGGGACAGGCACGCCCCTTTCGGTTGTGGCCACGATCATGGGTTGGAGTCCATCGACCACAGTGAGGATGTCACGGGGCTACGGCCACATCGGGCAGGCCGCCCAACGGGAAGCGGTCAAGGCTCTTGATAGAGCCGATTTTCGGGCAGGTGTGCACCAAATTGGCAACCAAATCTCAGGCGACGAAAAGGCTGCCCGGCTAATTCATTGAAAGGATTGGCTCCTCGGCCAGGACTCGAACCTGGAACCCTTCGGTTAACAGTCTTGCATAAGATAGCTATCTCATTGATTTTGCGGCACGGTTGGCAACCCTAAGTCACTGAAAAGCACGTTCGGAACGCTCAAATTGTACC
>DASZAI010000073.1:0-42262 GCA_035945295.1 Terriglobia bacterium
CCTTGATCCAGCAAAGCCACCGCTTGCCGGCGGCGGCGCTCCAAAGCCTCGAAGTCTCGGCGTACTCCTTTTGGGTTGCCCATGCTGACATAGATGCCAGCAGTGCCCCTCTGGTTGCACTATATTATACGAATCTCAATAGGAGGCAACAATGGCTGGCGCAAGTTTAACCCATCCAACGACGAAAGCTGCAATCTACGCACGAGTTTCCACCTCAAACAACGGCCAGGACCCCGGCATGCAGGTCGCCGAGCTTGAAGAGTACTGCCAGCGTCGCGGCTGGAAAATCGCTGGCTGCTATGTTGATAATGGTGTCTCCGGTTCCAAGGAGTCACGGCCAGAATTGGACAAGATGATGGCCGACGCTCACCGGAGGCGTTTTGATGCCGTGGCGGTCTGGAAGTTTGACCGCTTTGCCCGGTCGGTCTCGCATCTGCTTCGCGCCCTCGAAACCTTCAAGGCCCTCGGTATTGACTTCGTCTCCCTCTCGGAGCAAGTGGACACAAGCACGCCCACCGGCAAGACGGCCTTTACGGTGCTCGGCGCCGTGGCAGAACTCGAGCGCTGCCTGATTTGCGAGCGTGTGCGCGCCGGCATCAGAAACGCCAAGGCCAAAGGGAGGAGGCTTGTGGACGGCCTCGGGTCACCGTGGACGCGGCCAGAATAGCCGCCCTGCGCGCCCAGGGGCACTCCTGGGGTGCAGTCTGCCGCGAGACGGGCTTGACGCGGGGGACCGCACAGCGGGCGCTCAGCAGCTTGCCCAAAATCCCTACGCATTAGAATAAGGTCTGGGGCAAACCCTCCAAGGAAGTGAAACGTCGATGGGAAAACGCTAGGAAGGCGACGAAGCCGGTACGAGTTCAGTCGTCGTGGCCCTGGATTTCGCCCGTGCAAGGTCCTTGGCATACTTAAGGGCTCCCGGCGTGCTGTACTTACTCAGATAGGTGCGATCAACCGCGTCTCTCAAACGTTCGCTTCTCACCGGCACACCGCGGACCGCTAACTCGCGATCTCCCACCTGGATGGTTCCGCGAGGCTCGTTTAGAAACGTCCGATACCAACCGTCTGGTTTCACGCTCCACGATCTGACGAAGACGCGGTCTTCCACGAGCACAAACCAGATGCCGATGAAGCGGTGCGCCCCCGTCCCAGCCCGAATGCGCAGAGCATTGCTCTTCTGGAAAGCGGCCAATAGGTCATCGGAGAAGCGTCTATTCGCCTTCCTGCTTGTACTCATCTCGTGCGTGCCTCCCGATAGCACTCGTCGCACCAAAAGCACTATAACCCTGTCTTAGCTGCAACGGATGAGGTCGAGTACGTCCGAAATTCTCCATCAGCCACGTAACTTCCGAGTAGCGCGTTACCCAGGAGTTTCTGCGATCGATTCACGCAAGCCGACTTAGCGTCCGATTTTAACTACTTCCGAAGTGCCCGTTAAGGTGTAAAATCGCGTCTCGGCCAAAACTGGGAGTCCGATCCATGAAAGCAATTCGCATGCATACGCAAGGCGGCCCTGAATTGCTGGCCTACGAAGACGCTCCAAAACCCGCTCTCCAGCCCGGAGATGCACTCGTCCGCGTCATCGCTACGTCGATAACGAAGACAGAATTAACCTGGGACGAAACTTATAGAGATTGCGATGGCCGGCCGCGGATTCCGACTATTCCGGGACACGAATTCGCGGGGATTGTCGATGCCTTGGCCCCGGAGGCTCCGGGTGTGCGCGTAGGCGATGCCGTGTATGCACTTTCGTCGTTTTGCCGCAATGGCAGCGCTGCCGAATTCATCGCGATCCGCGCAGCGGACCTCGCGCCCAAGCCGCATTCGCTGAACTTCGAGCAGGCGGCCGCGGTTCCGCTTGCAGGCCTTACTGCGTGGCAAGCCCTTTTTGATCATGCGCAGATTGAAAAAGGAGATCGGGTCCTGATCCACGGCGCGGCGGGCGGCGTGGGGACGT
This sequence comes from Terriglobia bacterium, assembly GCA_035945295.1. Taxonomy (GTDB): domain Bacteria; phylum Acidobacteriota; class Terriglobia; order UBA7540; family UBA7540; genus QHZK01. The sequence continues at coordinate 1,958 of DASZAI010000073.1, forward strand.
ACGCGGTCCAGCTTGCGAACTGGAAGGGGGCGGAAGTGATCGCTACGGCTTCAGCCAAGGACCACGATTTCCTCGGGGAGCTCGGCGCCTCGGAAGTAATCGATTACAGCCGCGAGCATTTCGAGGAAAAAGTGAAAGATGTGGATGTGGTGCTCGACACCGTCGGCGGGGAAACTCAGCAGCGGTCCTGGGGCGTGTTGCGCCGCGGCGGCATTCTTATCGGCATTGTGAGCCCGGTGGCGGCCGAGAAAGCGGCTTCGCTCGGCCTTCGAGGAACGTTCTTTATCGTTGAGCCGAACCGCGCGCAGCTCATCCAGCTGGGTCACCTGATCGACACTTCGCGTCGTCGTCGGATCTGTGCTTCCGCTTGCGAGAGCCCGCGAAGCTTTTGAGCAAGGATCAGCCGGCCACAAGCGGGGAAAAATTGTGTTGCAAGTGGCTGCCGCCGAATCCGCGAAAGCATAGTCCGCTCTGAACAAAAGGAGCTGATCATGGAAGCGAAACCGCAGCTGGAGCAGTCCATGCAAGAGCAACAAATCCGTGCGGCACTGGATCAGCATTGGGCGGCGTCCGATGCCAACGATTTTGAAACGGAGCACCGCATCTATCACGAGGACGCGGTGCTGGAATACCCGCAGTCAGGCGAGCGAACCCGTGGTCGATCCAACATACAGAACCAGCGCGCTAGTCAGTCGAGCAAAAAGCGGTTTTCTATCCGACGAATCATTGGCACCGGTGCGCTTTGGGTCACCGAATTCATCCTGACATATGACGGCAAGCCGTCGTGCACCGTGAGCATCATGGAGTTCAGTGGCGACAAGGTTGCGCGGGAAACACAGTACTTTGCGGATTCATTCGTGGCTCCCGCATTCCGCGCTCAGTGGGTCGAACGGATGGACACATGATCTCGAGGACGGAAGCAACCTGTTCTACTTCCCCTTGGTGCCGGATCGGAAGCGCACTGGCTGAGCATTCCCTCGATGCCCAACGGGGCACGCCGCTGCCTGCTGTGCACCCGGTTGCCCAAAATCTCTGAGTCTTGAACTCGCTGATTCTGCGAAAGCGGTCCACGGTTGTGTCGACGAGAGCTGCTTGAGCAGGCTTTCGGTAGATACTGCGAAGTGTACTGCGGTGATCGTCGGGCGCACGTTCTTCATACCGCGATTTGGCGCGGCCCAAGGACACTTCTACGAGCAGGGCATTTCGCGTCAGGTGCAAGCGTCAGTGGCTCCCTTCTAACGACTAGTTGGGCGAAGCCCATTTGACGAAGCCGACTTTTAGGCGGAGTCCCCAACCCTCGGACCCGGACGCGGGTTCCAGCTTACCGCTCGCTACTCACTGATTGGCTGTAGTCTGGTGCGATGCTCCAGCCGGGGCAGGAAAGTAGATGAGAGTCCTCGCAGCCAAGGCCGTTTGTGGCCGTGATGATCCTGGGATGTTGCGCTTCGGCTCAGGCGAGGAAGCACAGTCAAGGCACATCCTCCATACCTCCTCGCACCTGGTCGCTGACCCCACGCCGAACGAAAACTCCCGCTCGGCCCCGACGCTCAGCGACGCGATGATCTCGGGCTTCCCCTTGTCCTCGTGCCACCCGATGCCCGTCTCCCCGTCGGGATACACCTGCACAAGGCCGCCGTCGAGCGGTCCGGCACCGGACTCTATACGCTCGCGAATGGAAAGTATTAGCGGAGTCCACGCTCGCGACTTCTTCGCCGTGCGGTTGTAGTCTAGTGACTTTCGGAAGGATGGGCCGCGCCTTGGCTATCAATGATCTCGCCGCTGTCGAGATCGATGCCAAAAAACTCTTTTTGGTATGTCTGGGCGAGAGATTCAAGTCTTTGTTCGGTTTCGCCGCGCTCCTTGGCGCTTCCAACCCAGACGGTCTCATGTTCACTGAGCTTCTGGAAAATACCGTATGCCATGGGTCCCCTGTCGTTGCTAAAAACTCGCTCCGTCACGTGCAACTGACCGCGAGCCCAATGCGCTGCCGGCTTCTTTGCGCCATGCCTGGAACTCACATTATGATTGGTACAGAAAAGGGGGGCAGGTCAGAGTGTCGCACGGGCTTCGCTTCGACTCATATCAGCGATGCTGGCGCGGAGTGTGTTGAGGGCCGATGGGAGCGGGCCTTCTCACCCGCGACGGGGAAGGTATTACTGCGAGCCTTGCAGGTACACCGAAAGTAGGTTGGTCTCGCAATCCGGCATGGCCGGAGGCAAATCCGGGTTATCGATGAACAGCTCGATCCTCCACTTGGCGTCGGTGCCTTTGTGCCAAAGCTCGAAATAGCGCCGTCGGCTTGTGATCGGTTCGCCGCCCTTGTGGGGAACCAGGGTAAGCGTATGCCAGCCAAAATCGTACGCGGTGGTGTGCACTACGCGGATCGACATAATCGTAACGAGAAGGTTGGCGCGATAATTCTGGAATAGGTTCACCGTGCGCGACCGCAGGACGCTTTTGGCTTCCTTTCCAAAGAAAGTGGGAACGCCGGCACTGAGATCGGCAAACCCGTCGGCGAACACCGAGAGTAGGCGGTCAACATCGCCCGTGTTGTAGGCCTCCCGGAATTGCGTTTTCGCAGCATTAATCGCGTCAATGTCGCTCATTTTCCGCTCCCGCGAACCGGGCTCAGGGAGTGAAGCCTCTGTCTGCCACGGGTTGACGGCCATTGATGCTGCGGTGACCGTTTCGATCAATGGTGAGACTTTCGCCTTCCTGTAGCCAGCCGGTCTTGCAGCCTCTTATAGAGTCGGTTGCTGAATCCGTCTGGCAGATCGAATACACTCCCATCGTTGACCAACTGAACGACGTTGCCAGCACCCTTTAGGACGGCGGTGCAGTGGGCGCATCCTTTGAAATGGGCTTCCAGGCGAGCGCGGAGTTGCGGGCTGACGTCGTTCTCCAGATAATTGGAGATCTCGCGCCACACTTCCTCGCAACTGATCTCAATCACCACGGGCTAACCTCCAGTCCTCATTATGACGGGTTGCGGCCGCCCACTCTGAGGTGGGTCTACCATGGCCGGACCTTCTTGTATTCGGTTGAGCCCAGGCTCCAACCGCCGTCGATGCCGGGCGCGAGGGCATCGCGCACCTGCAGCCGCGCTCGCAGCAGTCGCGTCTTGACGCTGACCTCGGTAATGCCTAACGCCATGGCCGTATCGGCGATGCTCAGGTGTTCGATGTCCCGGAGAACCAGGACTTCCCGGTACTTCGGAGCGAGCGACGCGATAGCCCCGGCGAGGGCTTCACGCAGCTCTTTCCTCTGTAGTGCCTCCAGAGGTATCTCGCGCCAGTCGGCAAAGTCGCGCGGCACATAGTCACCCTCATCCGCTCGGAGAGTTTGGTCGAGAGATTCGTGCAGCGTTCGACGCTCCTTCCTTAAGCGCATGCGAGCTTCGTTGAGGGCGATTTGGATCAGCCAAGTGCTGAACTTGCATTCCCCACGGAAGCGACGGAGGTTGGAAAAAGCCTTTAGCGCGGCTTCCTGAGCAGTCTCCTCGGCATCCGCATCGTTTCCCAGAATGCCGCGGGCGGCCAGAAACAATGCGCGCTCGCAAGGGCGTACCAACTCGTAGAACGCCTCCGTGTCGCCGGCAGCCACGCGCTCAATCAAAGCGGCTTCAGAGGCTTCGACTTGCGGCTTGGTCGCGCCCACAAACGGTCCCTTTTGTTCTACCTTCAGGAAGAGTCACCCACACCACAGAACGCTAGCAGACGGCCAAGCCCTAGACCAGTTGTTGCCAGCATTCTGCGCTCCTGTTAAGCAGGCGTAGCTTGGCAGTCCGAACCGCCCGCCCTTCACCCGCGTCCGTCGTGACCAACATCATACACCTCGGTTGGGATGCGGAAAGATCGGAAAAGTTACAGTTCCGTTTCCTTTTCCGACGTCGTCTCATTGTGCGCGTCGCGCAGCGACTGTGATCTCGTGGGTCTGCAACTTTCGAGAGATGACCGCGTCTCACTGCCCGGACACAATGACGACCGGTTGGATTACGGGCGTGACGGTGCTTTTGAAGCGTGACTACCGCCAGCCTGTATCAGAAACGCCAAGACACAGCTCCGGCGGGGCTGGAGTGGAAGGGCTTCGGGGAGCTTTGTGGCTTGGGGGCTACAGAGGCTAGCGAGGTTTGAATATGAAGGAGTACCTCCATGAGAAGGTCGGTTTCCAAGATCCTGCTACTGATTACATTGCTAGTCGGAGCCGGCGCGCCGGTTAAGGGCAGGAGCAGCAAAAGCGACGTGACCGAGGTCGGTAACCGCAAGATAGCTCATCGCAGCATCATTTCTCAGGAAAAGGAAATCGCCCTCGGCAAACAATTTGCCATCGAAATCGACCATTCCGCGAAGCTCCTCAACGATCCGGTGATTACCGAATACGTCAACCGCGTGGCGCAGAATGTTGCCCGGAACTCTGACCTAAAGGTGCCTTTGACGGTGAAGGTGATCGACGATCCCACGTTCAACGCTTTTGCCCTCCCAGGTGGTTTTTTGTATGTCAACAGCGGCCTGCTATCGGCCGCCGACGAAGAAGATCAGATCGCTGGAGTGATGGCCCATGAGATCGCTCACGTAGCGGCTCGCCACTGGGCCTCCCAAACAACCAGGGCGACGTTACTCCAGTACGCCACGCTCCCGCTCATCTTCACACCCCTTTCCTACCCGGTCTATCTGGGCATCTCCCAGGCATTAAACTTCGGCATCCCGCTGACTCTTCTCAGGTTCAGCCGCAACGCCGAAGCCGAGGCCGATTTTCTAGGCTTACAATATATGTACAAAGCGGGCTACGACCCTAATTCCTACGTCGCATTTTTCGGGAAAGTGCTCGAGCAAGAACGGCGCTCCCCGGGCAGCGTTCCGAAAGTTTTTCAGGATCACCCGCCCACGCCGGACCGCATCCTGAAGTCGGAGGAAGAAATCAAACAACTTCTTCCCACGCGAGATCAATATCTCGTAACAACTTCAGAATTTGACGATATCAAAGCCCGATTGCAAACTGCGACCACCACCCGGCGAAAGCCGGAGAAAACCGGGCCAACCCTCGAGAGGCGCGAGAGACCTGACGGCAGCACCACGGCGCAGGCTGAGTCCGGAGACCGCGGCAGGGATCAGGATGACAGCAAGCCTCCCGTGCTCCAACGGCGCGACTAAGCTATCAGTCGGCAACCGAGCCTCGGCCGAAAACGGGCGCCTGAACTTCGCCATCGGCGACCTCGATATGACGCGCTCGCCTGCAAGCAGGAGCTGGTTCACATCTACTACGAGGACATGCCCCGCGTTGTAGTGCTGGATAAGTCGGGCAGCGCTGTCTACAACGATTCCGGTGAAGTCGACGAGGAACGCATCGCTGAAATCCTGGACAAGTCACTGAATTATCCGGGTGTCGCAACACAGTAGCGGGGCCGACAGGAGCCCGCAATCATTTTTAAGGAGAGATACACATGAACACACTTGCCGAATCATCTGCCACGCCGCCGGTGGAACGCACGATCTCAGTTCCGAAGGCACACGCAAGCCGAACGACGTTGGAAACGGTAGGAGCCAACTTCACGCGCTATGGTCTTGTGATCGTACTGCTCTGGATCGGGGCGCTCAAGTTCACTGCCGCTGAAGCCGCCGGGATCCAGGGTCTTGTCGCGAACAGCCCGTTGATGTCATGGCTCTACCGAGTGTTCACCGTGCAAGGCACCTCGAACCTGATCGGAACTGTCGAAATCGCTGTTGCCCTATTGCTGGCGGTAAAGTTCCTTTCGCGTCGCGCATCGCTCATCGGAAGCGCTGGCGCAATTCTGACCTTTGCCATCACAACCACCTTTCTCTTCTCCACTCCTGGAGTATTGCCGCACGGGCTGGAGCTCAGCTGCACAGGCCAATTCCTTATCAAAGACCTCGTGCTGCTTGGAGGCTCCATTTGGACTGCTGCGGACGCCTGCGATGCCTGCAGAGTGCGCTGGGCACCACAAAGTCGTTGCTGATGTTTGTATGGGCTTGGACAGGAGAGCGGCAATGGAACGACTCGAAGGGAACGTCGCAGTGATCAGGGGCGGTTATCCACGCACGGACCACTAAGCCGAGCCGGTTACTTCTCCTTCAGCAGTGCGAGTTCGCGGCGGAAGGTGGGATTTGCAGGAAATTCTGCACTGAGCTCTTCCAGCAACTTGCGTGCTAACCCAGGCTGGTTTTCGCGCCGCGCCACCAGGGCGAGCAGGATCTTCGCGAACGGGCGCAAGTACTGTCCATCCATGGCGGCCATCTGGAGCTGCATCACTCCGCGCAGCCGGTCGCCGCGGACTCCTCCGAACCAGAGCAAGAAGCGCTTATGCGCGGGCAAACTGCCGATGATATAGTTCGCCGCTCCGAGCGTGACGTAGGCATCCGCGGCTTCCGGATTTACCGACAACAAGGTTTCGGCGTATCTTTCCGCTTCTCGGGTCAGCTTCAGGCTTTCGAGCTGACGTCTTTCGATCAGCCCGGCGTAATCAGCCCGCATCCCCGTGGTGACGGCTAGAGCCAAGAGCGCGTCAGAGTTCCTGGGCTCAATTCTGAGCCGCCGCTGCGCCAGTTCCTCTGCCCTCGTGGCCGCCGCTCGAAAGGCGCTGCCACGCTGTTCGTCCGGCTGGCCCCGTATACCTCCTAACAACCTCTCGTCATCGAGGAAGAACTCCGAGGTCAGCACGCCTTGCTCATAGAGTTCCTCGAACAGATAGCTGGCGGCGAGCCACGCATAGCCCAGGGCATCCTCCGGGTGTGCTCTCTGCCACAAAAGAAATCTCGAGCGCGCCTGCTCAAACCGTAGTTCGTACAGGAGTCGAAAGCCCTGCTCCGTCTCGGCTCCCGGCACTGCCGCGCCGGGCAAAGGCCGGAGGATGAGGGCGGCACTCAGCAAGAACGCCCGCCCAAACCGTCCCATGGTCCCGGTACGCCCTCCTTTCCCCAGGGCCGCCAATAGAAGGCGCCGAAGACGAGTAGCACCAGCAGGGAAAGCCACTGCGAGGTAGAGAAAGGGCCCCAGAAGCCGCGGTTGATATCGCCGCGCAGGAACTCAAGCAGGAAACGCCCCACCGAATACAGCCCAGCGAAAGCAAATATCAAGCGGCCCTGTGGCCTGGGTTTGCGCTCGAGCATCAGCAAGAGCCGAACAAAACCACTCCCAAGGCACTTTCGTAGAGCTGTGAAGGATGAAGCGGAACTGCCAGCGGTACCCCTGTCAGCCGCGCCGCTTCCGGTCGCGTAAAGACCACGGCCCACGGCAAGTCCGTAGCCTTCCCATAGTCGCAGCTTGCGGCGAAGCATCCAATCCTGACTATCGCCGCGCCGAGAGCCAGAGAGGGCGCGCAAACATCGCCCCAGACCAGCAGCGGGATCTTCGCGCGATGCGCGGCCAAGTAACAGGCGAGAGTTGCGAACAAGAACCCGCCCAGGAAAGTCCCGCCGCCCGAAGCAAGCGTGTTTAGAGACAACGCCCCGCGGGCAATGATCCAGTCAGTGAGTTTTGCCCCGAGCAGGGCGACCACCACGGTCAATGACAGGTATGCGTAGGCAAACTCCCGGTCAATTCCAAGATCTTGCGTTCGCTTGACGGCCAAACGCACACCCACAAGTATGGCGACGCAAAGCACTAGACCATAGGTGGGTGCTCTGAACAGTCCTAGGTCAATGAAAGGGTGCACCGCCGTATTCCACCAGTCCATTCGACGGCTTCGAATCGGGGCGCTGGAGACTCCAGCGCCTACTTCTTTCAAGCCGCAATAGCCGCCCCTACGACAAGCGGCAATGCCAGCAGCAGGCGACCGTAAAACCGGCAAAGCACCTTCTTCACCAGGTTTTTGCCCAGATTCATACTGCAGTTCTCCCTTCACCCGGATTTGCCGGTGACAGTTGGAGCGTGAACGTCATTGATTCCCCAATCGTAGTCGAAGTGCTGTACACCGGGATGGTTGAGCGCGTCCAGGGCACGGCGATGCTCCTCGTTGGCGTACAACCTGATGTAGTCTAATATGGGTTGGCCAATGCCCGTTAGGTTTTTTCCTCTGACGTAGTTCTCGAAATCTTCGTGATAAAAGCTGAACATGCGGGCTACTGTGACCCGATTCTGCTCCGGGTCGATTCTGAGGTTGCGCGGCTCATTGACGTAAAAGCGCGCGTCCTCCTCAAGTAATCGGTCGGTGTTTTCCGGGGTGTAGGCCTGGCGCTGAAGCCGGGGGCAACTGTTCGCGGCACAGACCAGCGCAAAGTGAATGCGCGGCTCGGCCAGCGTCTTGCGCAAGATGCCTTCGACTCCGTCCAGAGTGTATTTCCGGCCGCCCAGCACAAACTTCTCTCGCCAGAAAAAACTGTAGGGCAGACCGCCGATTTTTCGCACGCTCTTGACCGGCCAATGCTCGATGACGCCTTTCATCACCAGCGCGTTGTAAGCATTAATCCAGTACACCAGTTGGCCCTCACGGGTTGGGAACTGCGGCGGATCGGAGATCGGGCTTGCCGCGGCAAGTTCCGTCACGTAGCGGTCAAGCTCAACGGGATTCGCCTGGAGGGCGGCATAATCCACACGCCCTTGGTCAGTCACGAATTGTTTCAGCACGTGGTCCCAAGCTGAGTGGTCAAACTGCTGCGCGCGGACGTCAACAGACCATCCGCTCAGAGCTAACCACAAACCAAGCATCAGCGACACGCCTCTCACTTGACCTCCCGCGATGCTTTACAACCGGCCGGCCTCAGGCGCCTTCCGAGAGTCAGCATCGAAAGCTCTCCTGGTTACAAAAGCGTCATGCTGATGCTGTTCTTCGCAATTGCGGTGTGGACGAGATAGGCCAGGTCATCAGCCGAAAAGGGCGGAACAATGAAGTCCGATGCGCCGCTTTCCAGCGTCTTGAGATACAGGCCGACATCGACAAAGCGTGACACGACGATCACGGGGACGGCTCTGCCGTGCATGCTTGCGAGATTGAGCACGTCCGCCCAGGTGCCGTCGGCGAGAGCGGTCGCCGTAAGAATGAGTCGTGATGGCCGAGGCTCTCGAAGCGCGGCCCGAGCCTCCGAGCACGTATGGACGCGCTGAGTCCGTATGCCCGCGCTGTGAAGGGTCTGCTCCAGAGTCCGAAACTCCCCCTCCTTGTCGTCCACCAGCAATACCAAGAGGTCATCTTTCATTGGCGACCAGCCCTTCGGCCTCACCCCGGTGAGCACAGCAGATTGGAAGCATAGCCGTATTTGAAGAATTTGTTTTTCCTGCGCCCATTTCGACCGGGTGGTCTGACTTGCGCGGTCAGTTCTCCGGCGACAAAACATCGACTGACGATCTCGCAATTCTGCCACCGCGCTTGCGTGATTTAGAGCTCCCTCCGGGCCGACCGCCCGGCGCGTTAAGCCGCCTCAGGCGGGACCACGCCAGCTTCAAGACTTGTCTCTGGGGTCACCAATGTATATGAAGACGTTAGTTGGATAGCCCTATACAAGGTGCGATAGAGAGGGCAGCGCATCGGGTAAAGGCCGTGGACACGCTCGACCGTCGCCTTGAGCTGTTCGGGCGCCACCAGGCGCATGGCGACGTGGATTCGGCGGATGACCAACACACCTTCCTCTGTTTCCACTTCTCCGGTCACCTCCGCGGTCAGCCGTCCGTTGCTGGCGTCAATCTGGCGCGCTTCCAGCGCACCTCCGAAGGTACCCAACATTCAGCCAGCCGTGCCGCGGCGATGACGTAATCCAGAGTTGAGGCGTGAGACTCCTCGAGCGTTGCCGGATCAATCTTGTAGTGCTTGGCGACAGCGCCGTGGACGCTGAAGATCACGGGTCGGGACTCGCCGGGCAGGTGCGCGATGCGGAGCGGCCCCTGCTTCCGTTCGATACGCGAGGTAGAAACATAAACCACATCGCCCACGGCTTCCTCCCATCAGGCTCTCGACGAATCCCGCATTTCTTGATCCGGCATCCGCCCAGCCTGAAGCGCACCTGGACCTAAGCCCTCGCGGCCTCGCTGAAGGCGAAGGTCTCTTCTTCGGCCACCAGGAAAATCGGCGCGCCGCCGGAAGAAATCGACACGGCATAAGCAAGGGGCTGCTTCCCGCCTTCCGATACGGCACTCGCTTCCAGAGCTTGCAAAGACGGAAAATGAACCTCGGCAATTCGGTAGAACGGAGGGGTTCCCTGTGGAGACCCCACGACCTTAGTCGCGACGATCTTGGTCTTCCCGCTCAGCTTCGCCACGGCCAGGGGCACATGCTCTTCCTGGTACACACGCTCGAATACCGCGACATCCTTGGGACGGGCATAGATTACGATGAGCTTCACGCCAGCCATTTCGTGCTCCTTCCTACTTGGAGGCTGATCCTGAGGTTGACTGGGCGATTGATTTCTCCAGGATCCCTTCAATCACCCGGGCCTCCACTTCTCCGGCGGAGTTGTAAAGGGCTTTGCCGTTTGCATCCAGCACCACCACGTGGGGAATGTAGCCTTGGTAGTACTGCTTGACGAGCTGCTGCTGTTCGGCAGGCCGTTTCTTGTCGAGATCGATGATCACAAAATTCACTCTTCCCTTGTACTTCTCATAAAGACTGACGGAGCGGCGAGCCTGCCGCTTGGAATTGAATCAACCCTCGCCGAACATGAAAACGTAATTGGGCTTGCCCCGGACGACGCCGTCTTCGATGTGATCACCGGTGATCAGCGGGCCGTCCTGGCTGTCGCTCGAATAATCCAGCCGCGGATTCAAGCGCAGGTTCTCAGCGGCGGCCAGGTTAGCTGCCATGCTGAGAGCGGCGGCGAATAGCGCGAAAATCAGTTTCCTTTTCATTAGAGTCATCTCTCCTTCAACTCGAAGCCGTCGCGCTCCACCTGGGAGCGATGCTCGCGGTACGTGCGCAACGCCTGCTTCAATGCGTCTTCAAACGCAGGCTTATCACCCTTAGCCTGGCGGGGAAAATAGGAGCCACCAAAGTAGAGCTTGCCGCCGGGTGTTACAAAACCGGTGAGGGGTAACCCGGATGGCAGGTTCAAGACCGCCTGCGCCCGTTCGAGCTCCGCCCCTAACTGCGGCTGGGCATCGTAGTCCACTTTCACCGCAACAAAATTGGCATTAATGAACGACGCCAGATCCGGACGGTTGTAGCTTTCACGATCCATGAGGTCGCACCATCCGCACCACACGGCACCGAGGTCGAGCAGCACCGGACGGTCCAGCTGCTTGGCGCGTTCCCACGCCTCGGGGCCCCACGGGTACCAGTCCACGGGCTGCCGGGCCGCTCGCTTCAGATAGGCCGAGCCAGAACCCGCCAGACGGTTCGGACTGCCTTGCGCTGCACTCGGCGCAACTAGGGACGTCAAGGTCAGCAGCAGCAAGGGCACCACATTCCTACGCACGCCGATGAGATGTGGCGAGTGCAGAATAGTTTCAACCACGACCTTCATTGGGGTTTCCTCGCGGACCCGTAGTGTCCGGGACGGTTGTGTTCCGCGCCAAGCCCTGCGAGCACGAAGGCGATGAGGAACGCTCGAGCCGCGGCCCTCTCAGTTCCGCTGCTCCTGCCTAAGGCGTTTCGTAATGCCGGAGCAAGCCCTGCGGCCAGCCGGACCATTTCGTCCTGACCGAGATCGGAAACCACAAACCCAAAGTAATCATTCGTTTCAAAGCCTGCGACGCTCGCCGCTCCGAGCCTTGCCCTGTAAAGCTCAACGCCGCCGGACGTAGCCGCCGCCACAAACCTTGCCTCGGGAAGGGATTGTCCCTTCCGCTGGGTGAGAATCACCGAGAGAATCGTTCCCCGCCCACGCGCGATGAAATGGACGTACTCTCGCGGGTTACCCGGCACGCGGCAGATGTGCGCTTCGAGCACCTGAAAGCCCGGAAGCTTTCCCTGGACCACCGGCAACAGCGCGGCGTACTCGGGCCCCAGTTTCTGGCGGAGTTGATCGGGTGGATTGGCAATCTCCGGGTAATTGTGAGCCTGAATGGCGCAGTGAAGGTGATCCGAGACTCCCAGAGTCAGGACACTGGCAACAAGTTGCTTGCCGCGCTCAAATCGGAACCACTGTTGTCCGACGGCCACCACCAAGGCCAAACTCGCCAGCGCCGCCACCCAAGATGTGGCTTGAAATCCTCCGAACCAGGCCGGCTGTGCTCTCCTGAGCCGCTGGCGAATGGCTTGCCCCAAGTATTCAGGCGGTAACAGTTTGGCCGCCGCCGTTTGCAGGGCTTCCCGGACCCGCACGCGCGACTCCAGCTCGCGTGAACACGCCTCACAGCTTTCCAGGTGCTTCAACACGTCACTCGTCGTTTCCACCAGGAGTTCATTGCTGAGGTAAGCATCGAGCTGCCGGCGTACTCGCTCACACTCTTTGGACTGGAAGTTGAGCACATTCATGCGGATTCACCTTCGTGTTCTTCGGCCGGCTCTACTCCGTATGCCCTTGCCACGCCGGCAAGCTCCTGTCGCAACAGCTTCCTTCCCCGGCTTAGCCGGGACATCACGGTGCCGAGCGGGATCTTCAGCGTCTCCGCGATTTCCTTGTACGAGAACTCCTGGACGTCCGCCATCACCACCACTTCACGAAAGTCGAGAGGCAGTTTTGCAAGGGCCAGGAGAATATCGTCATCCCGGATTTCCTGGGGAACAGGAGGCTCGGCGACAAGGCTGTCCAAGTCGCCGCCACTCTCGAGCGACTCCAGCCTGGAAGCCCGCCAGAGCCTGCGCCGGAGGTGGTGGAGGCGATGGAACAGGATCTTGAAGAGCCAGGCTCGGCAGTTCGTCCCCGGCTCGAAACGGTGAAAGGACTTCCACGCTTCCAGGTAAACCTCCTGCACCAGGTCTTCCGCCTCCCACGAGTCCTGGACCAGCCAGGAAGCGCACCGGTACAAGTCAGCCACATGAGGCATGGCCACGGCTTCAAAATCGTCGATGCAAATCTTGGGACGATGGAACAAGCGCTGACTCCAACATCACGCGCGAGGCCGAGAGCTTACTTCTTCTCCTCCATCTTATCGTCTTTCATCTTATCGTCCTTCATTTTGTCGTCAGCCATCTTGCCTTTCTTGTGCTTCTTGCTCTTCTTGGCCATCTTGTCGCCAGCCATTTTGTCGTCTTTCATCTTGTCATCTTTCATCTTGTCGTCGCTTTGCATCTTGTCGTCCTGGGGCTGCGCCAGAGTGATCGTGGTCACCGTGTTGGCCAGTCCCATGCTCATACCCATGGCCATCAGCAAAATTGCGATTCGTTTCGTCATGCTCTTCACTCCTTTTTTGCGGTTTGGATTTTCAACAACTAAAGACCGACGTACCAGTCATAACCCCGCTCGGCCCAGTAGTCCGCGGGCCGCAGCGTGGAATACCGAATAGCGCCAATGCGCTTGATATTCTTCACCCCATACTTCACAGGGATCACCAGCCGCAACGGCGCACCGTGTTCCTGTGTAAGGGGTGCAGCGTTGCGCTCGTAGCACAGCAGCGTTTGAGGATGCAACATGCTGTCCATATCGAGACCCACGTAGTAGTCCCCGTCTGGGGTTACCATGCTGACGTAGGGCGGCAGGTCTTCGGGATGATCGAGGCTGAAGTCATTCCCGCTTCGCGTCTGGGGCGGATAAGCCTTCATCAAATCGACAAAACGCGCGCCGGCCCACTGCACGATCACGCTCCAGCCCTCGATGCACTTGAATTCCGTGGTCATCTCGGCGCGCGGCAGTTTCTTGATGGCGTCGAGGTCCAGCGTCAGAGGCTCGTCCTCGGACGCCAGTCCCTGGATCTCCAGTCTCCACTCGGCGACGTTGAAATCGTCATCCAGGCCGACATCGCCATTCACCCGGTCGGCGCTGACGTTGTCCGGATTGAATGCCGGCGCTGACCTCCCTGCGCTGAAATAATCGCGAGCGAGTTGCTCATTCACTTCCAGGGTCTTTCGGAACGGCCAGGCTACCCCATCGATTTCGCGGCGGGTGGTAAGCCAGTCAAAGGCACTTACTCCTACTAGCAGCCCAACTCCCAATCCCAGGAAGCTGCGCCGGCTCTTCTGCCGCATGCGGCGACGAACCTCTTTGTTCCACACCTCCAGCGCTCGGTCATCGGGAACTAAGAGGTCCTTGGTTCCCGGGTCTGCCTCGGTGACTTGCGCGGTCGCGACCGTGACGGCTTCCGCCGGCGCCTCGACCGTGGCAGGCACAGGCTCCGCTGCAACAGGCACATTGTCGGCCGGCGTAGCGGGGCCGTTCGAGGCCACTGGTCGTTTCTTTTCGTCACTCATGGGTGACTTCCTCAGATGAGACCAGTTCGTAGCCGCTCACCATGGCGCGGAAATTGTTCCATCCGGCCCGGAGGACCTGGGCAATATGGATAACGAAGAAAAGCACATAGCCGATGGCCAGCAAGAAATGCTCAAAGCGTGCCGCCATGTAGCCCCCCAGCAAGCCGGTCAACCAGGCAAGCTGCGTGGGCTTATAGATGGCGATCCCCGTGACCAGGGAACCGAACCCCATCAGGACGATGCTGGTGTAAGCGATCTGCTGTGCCCCATTGAACTTTCGCCCGGGGAGTTTTCCCTTCCACAGTCCCACATCGTGCAGAGTCACCAGGATGGCTTCACGGAACGACTGCCGGGTCGGAACCAGGTAGCGCCATTCACCCGAAAGGATGGTGTAAGCGACGTACACCACGCCATTGATGGCGAAGAACCACATGAAGAAAAAGTGCCACGCCATACCTTTTGCCAGTTGGTGACTCACGCCGAAGGCGTTGTAGAACCCTTCCGGAAAGAACCTGAAGAGTGTGACTGAACCGAGCCCGAGCCGGTAAACGTGATTGGCCCAGTAGATCCAGAGCCCGCTCCAGATCATCAGTGCCAACAGGGGGAAGTTTACCCAGTGGCACCAGCGGATGGCCGGGGGGTGCTTCGATTTCATTTCCAGCCGCCGCACGCGATCCTCCCCTTTTCAAGAGTCGGCTGCATACCGTCGTGTGCCCTACATCTCGGTAATACCAATAGCGCGGTTAGTTATTCCCAAGCAGGCGAAATTCTTTCAAGGCTCTTGCCGGCGTTAAGCAGGTAGGGGCAACTCATTGACAGCCAATGACATCGCGGGGTTGGCTGACAGTCGCCCGCTGCACACAGCCTGGACAGGGGCGGGACAGCCTGGGTCCGTTCATCAAAGAGGCCCGTGTGTGCGGGTTCATTCTGGCGATGCGCTTGGAGTCGAGACTGTTTCGGACGCGTCGCGCGTCTCATCGCCCTGCTCTATCCGGGAGATGCTTGGCGCTCGCACCGTGAGGAACTGAACGAGGTCCTTTTGGAACAGGAGATCCAGCGTCCAATCCAGGGCGACACGCACCTTCTTCTCGAGCCCGGGAAGTTTGCTGAGATAGATGGTGCGCCAGAGCCACCAGGCGATAAAACCCGAGAAGTTCACGCCCAGGATATTGGCCACGCCGGGTTCGCCTGCCGATGGCGGCCAGCTGCCCGATGGTCGAGAAAACGAACCTCTTACTGTCGCCGCCCCGAACCGCTGCACGGACGTTGTGAGCGACCACCTTTCCCTGACGTAGCGCATGCTGCGCCGTAAGTGGACAGGCTTGGCCGGTTTTCAGGTCTGGAACGGCCGCGCAATCACCGAGGGCCCACACGCCTGGCCAATCCGGAAGCTCAAGGCGTTCATTCGTGGTCAGGCGGCCTCGCTCCTTGACACAAGGCAGGGACTGCGTGAGGGGATGAGGGGAGGTTCCGGCGGTCCAAATGAGCGTCTTACCCTCGATCATGCTGCCGTCGCTCAACTTGACCCCTTCATCAGAGACGGCCACCACCTTGGTGTTCACCCGGATTTCGACTTTCCGTTCGGCAAGTTTCTCTTGAGCATAAGTGCCGAGTTTCTCATCAAGCTCCGGCAAAATCACCGGCCCCGGATGGACCAGCACGACACGCAGCAACTGTTCCCGCAGGTGCGGGTAGGACGGGAGTACATCTCGAAGGAAGTCGTTGATGCCGGCTACCGTCTCGACACCCGCGAAGCCGCCGCCAGCCACGAACGTCAGCAATGGCTCCTTCTCCCTGCAGCAGTCGCTGTCGGCTTCTTCCAGATGGGCGATCAGGCGATTGCGCAAGGTCGTGGCGTCGCCCAGGGACTTCATGGTCAGGGCACGCTCCTCGAGACCGGGCAGATTGTGGAAATTGGTGACGGAGCCGAGGCCGAGCACGAGGAAGTCATACTTCAGCGAGTGGCCATGGTGGTCGAAGCCGTGGGAAACGTCGACTTGCTTGTTGGGAAGATCGATCCTTTCCACCTCACCCGCGAGAAAGTTTACTCGCCGCAACATCCTGCGCACGGGGTTGACGATGGTGGTGATGTCTAGGTCGCTGGCCGCGACCTCGTGCAGCATCGGGGTGAAGAGAAAAAAGTTCTCCCGATTCACGAGGGTGATCTCGACGTCTGGATCGCGGCCGAGGGTCTTCTCGAGCTCCATGGCGGCATAAAGACCCGCGAAGCCACCGCCGAGAATCAGGATCTGTTTGCGTTGATCTTTGCTCATCCATCACTTCCATCAAATCGTTCTAGCCGCTCCGGCAGCGTGCGGTGTTGTCCGCCCTTTCCGATGTCAGGCGAGGTTGCGACCTCGCTAACACCTTGATGCCCCCTGGCGCTGGTGGGTCCAGATCTCAGGTAGTTCTCCGAGCTTCTCACAGGGTGCGTTGGCGGTGGCTCGAGCCAGCTGGGGTATTTCCTCGACAAAAGCAAGGGCTGCGTGCGACCGCCGGCTCGTCTGCCCTGCTTCTGAAAGGCGTCGAGCTATAAGAGACCGTGTGGGCGCAAACGATTCCCGGAAGCTGCTGCAATGAGCGACCAAGCGCGGAGGAGCTCCCCGACCGTCCACGCCTGCGCGATCCATCCGCGCGGCGTGAAGGGAGGATCGCCATCAAAGATTTCGCTGGCGATGCCGAGCCCCCGAGCTTTCAGGTGACGTCCCATCGGCCGAAGAAAAGACAAGGCGAGCGCGGGATCTTTGTACACTCGCCAATGGGCTAGGGCAAACGGTCCCAGCAGCCAACCCCAGACCGCCCCTTGGTGATAAGAGCTGTCGCGGCGGAGACCGTCGCCGCTGTAGCGTCCCTGGTACCACGGATCGCTGGCCGCGAGGCTCCTAAGGCCATGGGAAGTCAGCGGATGCCGCGCACAAGCGTCAACCACGGCGCGCCGCTGATTCGGGTCCAGCAGGCTCGCCGAAAGCGAAACCGCCAGCAACTGATTTGGCCGAAGCGATTCATCATGCCCGTCAGGGCCGTCGATCACATCGAAGCAGCAGCCTGCAGTTTTGTTCCAGAAGCGCTGGAATCCCGCACGCGCCTGCTCGGACCGGCCCTCAAATTCGGCTGTCGATTGCCGCAAATCACGCGCGAAGTCGGCCATGGTGACGGGCGCGTTATACCAGAGGGCATTCACCTCAACTGGCTTCCCGATACGCGGCGTTACCACCCAGTCGCCGACCTTGGCGTCCATCCAGGTGAGTTGCACACCCGGTTCACCCGCGTAGAGAAGCCCGTCGGCCGGATCGACCTGGATGTTGTAGCGCGTCCCACGCACATGCCAGCTCACGATGTCCGCGAGCGCTGGAAACAACTCGCGCAAGAAGCTCTCATCCCGCGTCGCCGCCACGTACTCGCGAACCGCCTGGAAGTACCACAGTGTGGCGTCTACCGTGTTGTACTTCGGCGCCTCACCGGCGTCTGGGAAGCGGTTGGGGAGGACGCCGTGGTCCACGAATCCCGCAAAGGTACGAAGGATTGATCTCGCGAGGTCCGGTCGCCCGGTGGAAAGCGTGAGGCCCGGCAAGGCGATCATCGTGTCGCGGCCCCAGTCGCCAAACCAGTGATAACCGGCGATGACGGAGTGGGCCCCGGGGTCATCAGTCAGAGGCCGGCTGACGATGAACTGGTCGGCGGCCAGAACCAACTGGCTGATCCAGGCCGGCGCCTCCTGGGCTACCTTGGGACTTGCCTCGGCCCACCGTTCGAGCAGGGCGCTATCCCGTGCGGTCCGTTCCCTGCATTTCGCGTCTCCATCCAGGCTCGGCTGGGGGTCGGTGCTGAATGCCAGGGTTACTGACTCACGCGGCACAAGCGCGGCGCGAAAGGTGCCGGCGTGCAAGTGGTCCTCACGGTCGTCGAGCCCACGATAGCCCTCTCGAGCGAGGGCGAAGTTACAGTACCAATCGTGGGCCGGATCAGCGGTCGCCTCCCCGCTGAGCAGATAGAACGGCGTCGCCTCATCGAAGGCGCGGATACACAAACCACCCACCACGGGCTCCACCTGCATGCGCCAATCGCCTGCATGAGTGTTCGAATGATAGTCGCGATAGTTGACCAGCGCCTTCAGGGTCAAACGCATTGGTCCGCTGCCCCGCGTGAGTGTGTAACGGACATAGGTGCCACTGGCGCCCTGCTGCATCCAAACGCGCTTCTCAAGGAGCGCGTCGGCACAGGCAAAACTCCACACCGGTATAGCGCCCTCAAGGCGGAAGGCCTCGATATAGCGGAACCCCTGCGGATCGACCGTGCCGTCCGCCCAGCGGTTTGCGCCGAGCGCGTAGTCCCGGCCGTCATAACTCGCGATCTCTTCAACTTCGGAAACCAGGAGCGTGCGGCTGAGCGGCGGCATCAGAGCGGCGACGAGCAGGCCGTGGTAGCGCCGCGTCAGCACTGGCCACAGTGCCGGAGGCAGAGCCGCCGATTCCGTTCGTTACGAGCCACTCACGCTGCTCAGCCGCCTCGAGACTGCCGCAGGTTTCGTGGCCGAAAACCACCATCACGGGGTGGACAGCAGAGTTGGCAGTAGCACGTTCTGTTGCTGCGGCTTGCATCGTTCCTTTGCGTCCGTGTTCCAGCGCTCAACTTTCCAAGTAGGTGCTCAAGCTCCATCCTACGGATGGGTTTCAGTGGGGTTCGCCAGCAGTCTTGCCAAACCAGCCGGGAAACAGAGCGTCGGCCAATGCCAGGTCCCGAATCGCCCGTTCAGTATGCAGGCGGTCATCGCCGTCCACTCGAAACGTAATCTGATGTTTTACGAGGAAGGCCGGTGTGGGCGTGGCCGTCCAGACCTCCATGGCGCCGTTGCCGAGAGTGAGATCAACCAACACGCCCTTCTCCTCCAAACCTCTCGCCAGGCCTCTAGGTCTCCTGTCCCAGAAGTAAGTGAACTAACATGGCTGGCTTGCGTCAAGCCGGTCGACGAGATTCTCGCGAGCATGACTCGCTTTGCCCAAACCCACGCAGGCGGTCCATCCCGCCTGACTTATATCACGAACCACTGGGACAGGAGACTAGTAGACCCTGGCTTTAATGTAACTGTGCCCACGGAATCCTTCGTCATTCGCCACTCTGTTCGATCAGTTTCGCAACCAAGCCAGTCCAGCCCGTCTGAAAGCTGGCAGAGCTCCCCGTTTCGTTGTCGCCGTGGGAAGTATCAATGATTCCTTGATCCCTTCATCCCGGTAATACCAATACCGGGGTCAGTTATTCCCGAAGTTCAGCAGATTCCTTTTTCGGATCGGCGGCTCAGACAAAGGACGAATCACATCTCGAGCCTCGTGTGACCACCTTCAAGGCAAGCTTAGCGGGGAATAGGGTTCGCCGATCCGTGGCCCTCTGTGGCAACCCGGTCAACGTCTTCATGCTGGAGCATCCCGCCAACACCAGCCGGCTGCGTGACGACCTTCCACAGATATATTTTTGAACAAATTGGGGGTATGCACTTGACTCAGGTACCTCTACATATTGCGGTCTCGGAGACGGCGAACACGAACGCCTCTGACGATCGACTTGTACGGCCTGGGCTCCACGGCGGCGGCCTGCTGCGCGAGTCGGAAAAACAGCTTGCCCCGACTCCGGGACCTCCGCCGGTTGAAGCGGAAGGTGAACTCGTCCAGGTAGTAGTCGAGATGCTCATGACTCACCGCTCCCTGGTGCGTACCCATCAGCCATCGCTTCAGCAGCGAGACGACTCGGTGAACGCGGGGCAGCAGCGTGGACGGCGACTCTTCCTCCTCCTGAAGAAAGGTGACCTGATGGACGTAGCCTTTGGCTCCCAGGGGAAGATAGCCCAGCCAGCCGTCGGTGTGCACCTGGCTGCCCGGCACCACGGCCTCTGCCACAAAGGGCACCAAACTCTCGGCCGACGCATCGGGGACGCGGCGCATCCGGATCCGTCCAATGCCTGCTCCATCTTCTTGTGCTGCAACGGCAATCAGGGCCTTGCGGACCGTCTGGCGTCCACGGACACCCTCTTCCAAACCTCCCAGGTAGGTTTCATCCACTTCCACTCGTCCGCTGAGTCGGTCCCGTCCGGGCCGCACCATCGCGCGCCGCAATTTGTGCAACCAAGTCCAGGCCCTCCTATAGCTGCGCAACCCCAGGACCTGCTGCGGTCCCAGGGCACTGGCCCCCGTTTTCTGGCTGGTGACCCACCACATCGCCCGAAACCAAAGTCTCAGCGGCTTGTGGGTGTCTTGAAAAATCGTGCCGGCCATGGCCGAGGTCTGATGACCGCAATGGGCACACTGCCACAGCGCCCCTCGCACCGGCCACGCCTTGTCTCGTCCACAGCGAGGGCACCTGAAACCTTCCGCCCAGCGCAGTCGGAAAAGGTACTCCCGGCAGGCTTGTTCGGTCGCAAAGCGGGCTTCGAACTCTGCCAGATCTCGGGGGTAATCCTCCACGGTGCAGCCATACTACATCTTGTGGAACCTGAGTCAAGTGCATACCCCCAATTTGAACAATTAGCATCTTTTGTTCCCCTTAACTGTCTATATGGAGCGCTTGGATGCTAGATGGCACAAAGCGGCCTTCTGAACGGCAAGGACAGCACAGCGAGTACACGTTAACGCAGAGTGCGGCACAAGACGATTGAAGTCGTAAGTTGGATATCGCGTTGACGTAGTTGGGGCGGCGCGAGAACTTTACAGGTAAATCAAAGGCCCCGCTTTTGTTCGTCGTAGGCTTTGATTTGCTCGCAGAGCTTTGGCGCAGGTTGGGACGCGCGCTGAGCGTGGCTGTCGCGTGGCCTTTAACAAAACCAAGCGTAGACAGGAAAGAGAGTCAATCAGAGTTCTCCTCCGCCAACCTCGGGCGTCACAGTTGGGGTAGGCGGATACGGCGAACAGATCAATCTCTAACAGGTTGCTGAAAAAGTGGACAAATCGTATTGCAAATATATCGTAATGTGATATACAGCCTCCTGATGGGTCTACCTTCCAGGAGGCTTGTGCCATGCGCGGTGAAGATACTCAGCAAAACGCGATGTTCAGCTACCTCTCGCCCGAGCAGCGGGTCCCTCCAGATCACCCTCTGCGGAAGCTGCGGCCGCTGGTGGATGAGGTGCTGAAGAAATTGTCGCGGCGCTTTACGGCCCTGTACGCCCGAGGGGGCCGGCCCTCGATCCCGCCCGAGAAGCTGCTGCGGGCCCTGCTGCTGCAGGCGCTCTACACCCTCCGCAGCGAGCGGCTGCTGATGGAGCAGTTGGATTACGAGTGCGCCGGGATAAACCGGTCTGAAGCGGAGGATGAAAGAGCCTTACGAGAAAGGAGTAGCGATCCACTCGGCCTCGAGTTTTGCACTGTGGCATCGCGAGGTGCCCAGTGAAGCGTAAACAGAGGTATAGGTGGGCAGGGCTATTGAGCTCCGAAAACAACCAATCAGGGTGCCGACGCCCTTTGTAAGTAGCGGAAGGCAACATGACGGGAAACGATAATGCGAGATTCCCGGCCAGCCCTGCGTAGTCGAAGACCCCTGCACGCCTAGAAACTTCAGACACGAGAACCGGGAGACCTCGGGGATGCCTGCCGGGCGATGCCAGCAGGCCGGCGGGAGAAGGCCTAGGCCGTACGGCCCGCATGCACATCTCCGAGGGGTCGGACAGCGGCATAGATACCTATGAATCATTCGAACCGAGATGGGAAACCGTGGACGGAGAGTGAGGAGGGAAGGCCGCTGATCAAGGAGAACACCCTTCAACCTAGCACGTCCCCGACACAGAGCGAGACAAACGTGTCACAGGGGCTGGAGGGTGTGCGGAAGGCAGCCAGGGAACATAAGGAGATGAAGTTTACCGCCTTGCTCCACCACTTAACGGTCGGACTGCTCCGGAAGAGCTTTTACGCCTTAAAGCGGGAAGCGGCTCCCGGGGTGGACGGCACCACGTGGCAGGAGTATGAGACCGGGCTGGAGGATCGACTGATCGATCTGCACAGCCGGGTGCACCGTGGAGCGTACCGAGCGAAGCCGTCGAGGAGGGTGTATATCCCGAAAGCCGACGGACGGCAACGTCCGCTGGGGGTGGCTGCGGTGGAGGACAAACTAGTCCAACACGGCGTGGTCACCATCCTCAATGCGATCTATGAGGAGGACTTTCTGGGCTTCTCGTATGGGTTTCGCCCGGGGCGCGGCCAGCACCAAGCGCTGGACGCGCTGTCGTATGCGCTGCTGCGGAAGAAGGTGAACCACGTTGTGGACGCTGATATCCAGTCCTTTTTCGATCGAATGGACAAAAACTGGATAATCAAGTTCATGGAGCATCGCGTTGCGGACCGCCGCATTCTCCGGCTGA
Organism: Terriglobia bacterium; assembly: GCA_035945295.1. Classification (GTDB taxonomy): domain Bacteria; phylum Acidobacteriota; class Terriglobia; order UBA7540; family UBA7540; genus QHZK01. The sequence continues at coordinate 24,526 of DASZAI010000073.1, forward strand.
TCCAGAAGTGGCTGAACGCCGGGGTGATGGAGGATGGTCAATGGTCGGAAACGAAGACGGGTACGCCGCAAGGAGCGGTGATTTCACCGTTGCTGGCCAATATCTATCTGCATTACGCTTTCGATCTCTGGGTGGAGGCCTGGCGCAAGAAGTGCGCCCAGGGAGAGGTGATCGTCATTCGGTACGCCGACGACACGGTATTAGGATTTCAGCACCAAGCCGCCGCCGACCGTTTTCTGCAGGACCTGCGGGAACGGCTGGGGAAATTTGGACTGGAACTCCATCCCGACAAGACGCGCCGGATCGAGTTCGGGCGGTTTGCCGACACGAACCGGAAACGGAGAGGAGAAGGCAAGCCCGAGGCGTTCGACTTTCTGGGCTTCACGCACGTATGCGGGAAGACCAGGCACGGGGCGTTCAAGGTAAAGCGACAGACGATCGGCAAGCGTATGAGGGCGAAGCTGCAGGAGATCAAGCAGCAACTCCGACGACGTATGCATGATCCGGTGCCGCAAACCGGCAAATGGCTCCGGTCGGTCGTGCAAGGCTACTTCAACTACCACGCGGTACCGGGAAACCTCGTCAGACTGGGGGTCTTCCAGGTAAGGGTGACCCGATTCTGGCGACGGACTCTGCGCCGTCGTGGGCAGCGGCACCGGATGAACTGGGCCCGCCTCCACCAACTGGCAGAACGATGGCTACCCCGACCGCGGGTGCTTCATCCTTATCCTGAACAGCGCTTTGCCGCTACTCATCCAAGATAAGAGCCTCATGCGGGAATGCCGCTCGTGGGGATCCGTGCGGGGGGCAGCGGGTAACCGCTGTCCCTACCGCGACCTTGCTGTTCCGCTGGTTTGTGGGCTTGAACATGGACGAGGCGGTTGGGGATGCGTCGGTTTACTCGAAAAACCGCGAGCGGTTGCTGCAAGGGGAGGTGGCGGAGGCGTTTTTTAAGGAGGTGCGAGGAATCGCTGAGGCCCACGGCCTGCTGAGCGACGAGCACTTCACGGTGGATGGGGCGCTGCTGGAAGCGTGGGCGAGCCTGAAGAGCTTTCAGCGGAAGGACGAGAGGCATCGGCCCCCCAGCGATGACGATCCCGGCAATCCGACCATGAACTTTCGGGGTGAGAAGCGATCGAACCGGACGCACGAGTCGAAGACCGATCCGGAGGCGAAGTTGGCGCGCAAGGGCGGGGGCAAGGAGGCCAAGTTGAGCTACAGCGGAAACCTGCTGGTGGAGAACCGTAACGGGCTGATTGTCAACGCCAAGGTCTGGGAAGCCACCGGGACCGCCGAGCGGGATGCGGCGCTGATGATGCTGGAGCAGATTCCCGGCCCCCAGCCGGCGACGGTGGGCGGCGATAAGGCTTTCGACACGGCGGAGTTCGTCTCCGAGTGTCGCCACGCGCAGGTGACGCCGCATGTGGCGCAGAACGAGCGACGGCCCGGCGGCAGCGCCCTGGACCAGCGGACGACGCGGCATCCGGGCTATGGCCTCAGCCAAAGGAAGCGGAAGCGGGTCGAAGAATGCTTTGGTTGGCTGAAAACCATTGCTCTGCTGCGCAAGGTGCGGCATCGCGGGCTGCTCAAGGTGGATTGGGTGTTCACCTTCGCTTGCGCGGCCTACAACCTGGTGCGAATTCGAAACTCGATCGGAGCGACGACGTGAAGTCCAGGGCGAGGTGTGTCTGGAAGCGCGAAGCAAGCGACCCAACTCCCCCACCAGGGGGACCGAAGAGGGCGCGGGAAGTCCAGCGCCCGCGCGAAATCGCGCTTCTATCGAACCAAATTTCTTAATTACGCACATTTTCAGCAGCCTGCTAAAGGAGGTCAGAAATCTTGAGAAGTAAGACATTCAAGTCCACAGTAAAAACGATCGCCCTGGTTGTGTTCGCGACGAGCATAGCGTTCGCGAGGTCCGCGGGTCACGGCCGGTCTTCGCACAAGTCTGCGGACGTCACCATCAGCGAGACGACGCAGGTCCCCAACGGTCCCACGCTAGAGTCCGGTACTTACCATGTGGCCTTGATCGACGACTCCAGCACACCTGAAGTTGGGTTTTACCAAAATGGTAAACTCGTCGGTCAAGCGCCTGTCAAACTAATCGACCAGGGCAGAAAGATCGATCAGACCGAGACGTCAACCGATAAGCGGGATAACGGCACCTATGTAATCACCGAACTGGATCTGAGCGGCTGGGTTCAAAAGATCGAGTTTGGGGCGTCGGATGTAAGCAGCAACTCTGGAGAATAAATCCCTACAGACGGGCCGATTTGTCGGTTCACTTGGGGGGCCGAGCAAAGCCGTGTACGCCTTCACTGCGACGGACATCGTCCGCAGTGTACTCTGATCGGAAGAACAAGGAATCTTGCGTGCGTCCGGACGCGTGATCCTGTAGTGCCAAGTCCTCCCGCTGGTCGCGACTTAACCTCTCGCGAAGCCTCCCTGTCGAGCAACTCGCGCCTCGCCTTTAGCCGCTCACAGGCACGCTTCCAGCGATCAATCATCGCTCCAGACGGCAGTGCAGGGTATTGCGCCCACCGCCGCTTAATTAAACTGCTTCCGCTCTCTATTCAGTGAGCACGCTTCACTTTGCAGGCCAGTACATAGGGCGCGTCGACGACCAGCATGAGCCAAGCGAGGCGCGCGTCACCTTGTCCTTTCTGCACTGACGCTTTCTCTTTGCAGCAACACTCAGTCATTGGACTTGATCAGCCAGCAAGTCGTGCTCGGGGCGGACACACGGGACGTTGCCCTCTCGGATGGCTTCGTCGGCAGTCACCATTCGGCGTTTGCCGCGGACGTAAAGGCAGTCGAGGACGTGGAGGTCTTGCCTTCGTCCGTCAGGAACACCAGCCACGAGAATTGGACCGGCCTGTACATACGATCCCGATCACGACAAACCGCCGCCCGAACAACACGGTCGTCGTGCAGGCCAGATTCTGCGGCGGGTTGGATTGCTCCGTGATCGGCGGTTCAGGACCGAAAAGGAGCAGTGGCGCACCATCGGCCAGACGCCCGCTATATCCTTCGGCGTGAAGAGGACGGTGCCGCCAGTTTCGACGATCTCGGCGGGGGTTCGTTCGGCAAGACTCGGAGAACGGGCTCAATCTCGGCCGGCGGGCGCTCGATCCTCCGTGCCGAGGCGACGCAGCAGGTTAGCGCGGACATGAGGCGGGCGAGGGCTTCGCGGATTGCTTGGGTGACGGAACGTCTTCGGTACGGGGGACGCCAAAGTTCTCCCTCCTTGAAGGAAACCTTCAGGGCCAAGCCCTCATCAGTCAACCTCATGAGGAGACGAGGAGATGGCTCGACCCGAGGTTTGTTCCCTGCCAGAAAGTATAATTAAGGTGCGGACGTGAGGACAGGGACCTGCCGCATGAGATCGCGGTTGTCGGCCATCTGCTTCATCTTCGCTTTGGCTATCGGGTACTCGAAGGTCTTGCCGAGTTCCACCGCTTCGAACGACCGAACGACGTACCTTTCTCCCGTGTTAACAAGCGTTAAGTTGCTCCGCTCGGAACTGACCTTTTCATCCGGCATTGTCACAGGCAGAATGATTGCGCTCTTGCCTTCTCCGCGCAGGAAGACCGCGTACTCAGTTGAAGGAGTGGGCCGCGCGATCGAAAACGTGTAATGGCCCGGGGGCAAGACCGCGCTCCCCCATTGGGCCTCGAAAGGTAGAGTGAACTCGCCCTTGTAGGTGGTTTGCGCCTTCGCCAGCCCTGCGGAAACGCACAGTGCCAGGCCCGCAACGGCAACAGAGTGAATCAACTTCAATTTTCCAATTACTTTCAAGTGAGCCTCCTTTGCGACTCTTACTTCTAAGAATTCGCGCCATCTACGCGCGTCGGTCGGTTAGATTGGTGGACCGGCGGAAAGTTGCAAAGCTCCACCACAACTCAGGCTAGAGCCCTGATCGCGGCCTAAAACCGGGCACGGACCGTGGATCAAGACTCGCCCTGGTTCGATGAGTCAAATTTCGCTGACCTCTCTAATTGTACGTCGAGGCCATCTCGGCGACTGACCACACGAATGGTGGCCAGATCGTCTCGATGCGCGGCGTGACCCCGCCACCGTGTCTCACCATCTCAAGATTCTGACCCAAGCCCGGCTGATCGCCTGCCGGCGCCAAGGGCAGTTCATGTATAGCCAGGCCATCCCCGAAACCATCGCAGCGTATGCGCGGGCGCTGGCAAAAAACGCGCGCCGGAAGAAAGCACCGCGCGGCCCCATATCAGCCGGTAGGGCTCGATCCGCGGCTCGACTGACCAGTGAGCCGCATAGCCCCAGAATCTCCCGCGGCCCTAAGCATAACGGTGCCACCAGTCCGTTTTTGCGGGCATAAGCCTGCCGCGAGCCCCGAGCTTGGGATCTTTTGAATATGGCGTTCAGCGGCGATTTCACGCCTGGGACAATTGTGCCGAACGTCATAGTCCTTGGGGAGGAGACAGAAAGTCCAGATTGGCGGGAGATCGGCTCCCGTTGGTTCGCACGTATGGCGGGCGACATGGGTTTGCCAGGCCCCGCTACGAAGCAGATCACTTCGGCCGAATTAATTCGCTGGTCTGGCTGCGGAACCGAGTTCTCGTGCCACTCGGCTCCCGCTCCTTCACTTGAAAGAAACCGCCATGGCGATGTTCGAGTACGCGTATGAACGGCCGGCGGGCAAGCACTTTCGCTGATGGCACAACTGGGCGGTGCGCAGCCGGCTGAAACCCATGATCGAAGTGGGGAGAATGCTGAAGCGCCGCTTCGAGAACATCATCACTCACCTGCGGCACCAAGTGACAAACGCTGCCAGCGAGTCGATCAACGCCAAGATTCACTGGGTGAAGTACACGGCTCGAGACCCGCGGCAGCGGAAATCCGTCCCTCCAACTCCCGCCCGGCCACCAACCTCGAACTTCCCTTTGGACTTTCCCGTTCTTCTCTCTGGTACTGTTCCTCATACCGGCTCTCCTCTCGCAATTAGATTGCTCACCCCGAACTCGATCCGAGTTCCGGTCGAGAGCCGCTACTTCCTCTTTTGGATTTCAAGTAAAGGCGAGACATGCTCGCGACTGCCGCGGATCCCATTTCATTCCATGGACCGTGGGGCTGCCGCTCTGCTTGTTCAATGCGGTTTCCAAGAGACGCCAGCCGCATAAAGAGTGCTCTTGTTCGGAAGACAACCGTGTAAAACCCGAAAGTAGTGTCATGGACCTCGGCGTGTTGCCCAAGGACCCTGGGACCGTGCGCCTCGGAAAAACAAGAAGGCCGCCAACCCGGGCAAGAGCGCACGGAGCCGGCAGCCTCCGATTGATTCGGTCAACCGACGAAAGGCTCGAGAAATTCAAGAGGCTCTCGTGAGCTGTGCGATAATCCGACCCTCTCAAACGTCACGAGGAATGCGAATCTCAACTTGGATCCCGCCGCGCGCTGGAGGCAGTGAATGAGCAACATCAGCTTGGGAGTACTGATCGCATTAGCCGCCGGTCTCGTGAATGGAAGCTTTGCGGCGCCCACCAAGTACACGACGCGGTGGAAATGGGAAAACATTTGGGCGGTCTGGGCGGTCGTAGCACTCTTCATCACACCCTGGCTGCTGGCATTCCTTACCATACCTGATCTCCTGGGTTTTTATCAGGACACGAGCGTTGGGTTCATCCTTCTGCTTGTTGCATTCGGATTCGGCGTAGGCTTATCGCAGGTTTTCTTCGGCCTGGCACTCGCGGCCGTCGGACTCTCCATCGGCTTCGCCGTTACGATCGGCCTTTCGACGGCTCTGGGCTCTCTTGTTCCCTTGGTTCTGCTGCACCCGGGAGAGGTCCTGACTCCCAGAGGAACCGCAGTCATCGCCGGTGTTGCGTTGATTTTAGTCGGAACAGGCTGCTGCGGATTAGCAAGCGGTAAGAAGAACCGCGATGCCGGGCTGAGAGCTGCAGCGGCAGGAGACCGCCTGCGCCAGCGGTTCAGTGCGGGGTTGCTACTCTGTATTCTCGCGGGAGTGCTCTCGCCCCTTGTCAACCTCGCGCTGGCATTTGGCAGTCCAATGATGGGCCGGGCTGCTCAGCTTGGCGTTGGCCCAGCCCATCAAGCGAATGTTATCTGGCCGCCTTTGCTCACGTCGACCATGGTTCCATATCTCGCCTACTGCTCTTACTTATGGCATAAGAACCGGAGCTTCCGGCTCTTCGTGCTTCCCGCCACTGGCCTGTATTGGCTATTCGGCACCGTCATGGGTCTTTTGTGGACGGGCAGCTTGGCGCTCTATGGAGCCGCTTCGACGCGGATGGCTGGGATGGGCCCCATTCTGGGATGGCCGCTCTTCATGTCGGTGATCATCATCAGCTCCAACGTATGGGGATTTGCCACCGGTGAATGGAGGGGCGCTAGGACGAAGACCATTACTCTGATGTTAGTTGGGATCGGCTTCTTGATCATGGGATTCGTTACCGTCGCCTTAGCGGCAAGGCTGAGTTAAGATTGACGGATTGCGTTCGCTATTATGATCAGTCTCTGGTCCGCCTATGCCCTCTCGGAGCGGGAACCGCAGCGTCCGGTTGGCATCCGCCTCAAAACCTTAGCTGGGGACGACCGGGTAGCGTGCCGTCAGGTTATTGGCGCGCGACGGCGTTGGCGCGAAGAAGTTCACATGCAAGCTTTTCTGCTGGTTGTTCTGCTAGTTAGCGGCTGCGAGGGGTTCAGCGCGGTTCCGCAGCCTCGGGTTCCGATTAAGTCCCCCAAGCACGAGGAAAAGGCACAGGCCACTTCGTTCGCTGCGCTCTACCAGTCGGGAATCAGTTCTCTGCGTGCAGGACGAGCGGATCGAGCCATCGAGTCGCTCACCCAGGCCGTTCATCTGGACCCCAGCAGCAAACCCGCCCGCTGCGCCCTCGGCCAAGCCTTCATCAACGCCGGTCAGCCAGTCGAATCCGTCGAACAATTTCAAAAGTGCGTGGAACTCGCTCCCCACGATTCTCAAAGTCAGTACAACCTTGGACAAGCGTACCTTCAGCTGGCGCTGACCATGGCTGACAGACTCCTGGCAAGCAATGCCACTTCGTCCTACGCACGTCGGATTTTCGCCGAGAATTACGTCGGTAAGAACGACCTTACCGAAGCTGAAACTCAATACCTGCTGGCGTTGCAAACCGATCCGGAGGCGAGGGACTTGCAGCTAGCACTCGGAGATTTGTACCTACGGATGGGAAAGCCGGCACGGGCGCGGGAGGAGTTCCAGAAGGTTCTGGACGTCGTTCCCGCTTCGATAGTCGCTCGCTACAAACTCGCGGAGGTCGACTTCCTGGAGGGCGACTTCGCGTCCGCCCTGACGCGGCTTGGATTGCTGGATCGGCTCAACCCAGGATTTCTTCAGTTGCATCCTGATTTTCCGGAACTCTTGCCACTCGGAGCTTCTCTGAACGACGTGTGTACGAGGTTTTCCAAGTTCGCGCTGACAGCGCCAGAAGACTTAGCTCCTAGGTTCCTGGAGAACGCCTGCCTCCAGAGCCTGGCCCCGGAAACGGCTTCGATCCCAAGTATCACCGGTTCAGGCGAGGCGCGACCGCTGGCCCACGTTTCTGGAGCCGAAGAGCACGAGTTGACTCCCGGACAGTTGTGTCTCAGCGGGCTTTGCAGAGCTTGCGAGGATCGGCTGCGAAGCGTCGCAACGGGCAGTTTCCCAACTACAGAGACCCTGTCCGAGCTCGGTCAGTGTGCGTATGACGCGGGCGACTATGAATCGGCTTACGCCTACTTCTTAGAGGCGGAGAAACGGGATGCACGGAATCTCGCGTCACTCTACTGGTTGCAGGAGTCTGCGCGGCGATTGGCAGCGCGTTGTTTCGAGCGCATCAGGCAGATCGATCCGGATTCGTATCTGGTTCACTTGTTGAACGCCCGATCCTGGGAGGAACAGCAGCAGCCGGCCCGTGCCATACAAGAGTACCGGGCCGCCGTCGCCCGTCGACCTGACGCCGTCAACGTCCGTGTGCTTCTTGGCCATCTCCAATGGGAGTGGCAGGAATACGACGACGCCCTGCCACAACTCATGGAAGCCTTGCGTCTCGACCCGGCCGAACCGGTTGCCAATTACCTCGTCGGCGACATCTGGGTGCAGGAACATCATCCGGAAAAGGCCATGTCCTACTTGAACAAGGCTATTTCTCTGCGACCGGGTTTTTTGAACGCCGAGGCATCGCTCGGTCGGGCGCTCACCCAACTGGGTAGGGTGCAGGAAGCTCTTGAGGAACTGAAAGCTGTTGCCTCAGCAGATCAGGATGGCTCTATTCACTACGAGCTTTACCAGATTTATCTGAAACTAGGAAGGAATGACGAAGCCAAGGCCGCCTTGGCCGTCGGTGAGAAGATACGCTCCCAGCATAGGCGGCGGCCGACGGACCTTCCCTGATCCCGCTCTATTTGGTCAACCATCCTACTTATTTTCAATCACATATATCCGCTGGCCACGGGCAGTTTGAAGGGACAGCCGGGCTGGTTGAGAAAACTGCTTGACATGGCTAGCAGATTTCTAGTAAAAGCCGCCATTAAGCATAGTAGATTACGGATTATCGATTATATTAGGATGAGGATTGAGTTCGAGTGCGGTTGTGACGGTAAAGCCGAAGCCGAGTTTCAAGGCCATTGAGCCCATTAGCTTAAAGGACCTTGCCCTGAGCGCTATCCGGGAAGCAATACTCGGTGGGGCGTTGTCTCCTGGAGAGCGCATCACCGAGAGCCGTCTCAGCAAGCAGATGCACGTCGGGCAGAATGTGGTGCGTGAGGCGCTACAGGAACTCGAATTTCAGGGCTTTGTGGAGCGAGTTCCAAACAAAGGAACGTTCGTCACGCACTTCTCTCGTGAGGACATCAACCAGATCTACCGGTTACGCATGGAACTCGAGGGCCTTGCCGCGCAACTCGCGCGGGAAACCGAGAGACCGACTCCGGAAGAGGTCTCCCAGTTGGAGCTTGCTCTGACCGAAATGCAGGCGGGAGCAGATACCGGCGACTTCTGGAAGTTCTCCAGGAGCGACCTTGAATTCCATGAAATCATCTGGCGCATTTCGGGGAATCGTTTCTTGGAGAAAGCCTTGCGGGCCGTGGCCACACCGCAGTTTTCATACGTCCTCATTCGTTCGTTTCATCATACTCGCCTCGACCTCGCGGCTATCACCCAAGAGCATCGCGAGCTCCTGCAAGTTCTGAAGACAGCAGAGCCAGTGGCTTGCCGCCAATTCGTAACGAAGAAGGTCGAGAGCTTCTGGCAACAAATTAACAGAGGCATCGATGATAAACCCTGAGCCGGCGTCATGTGGCTCCAATGCATGGCAGTAGTAATGATAAGGTAGCAACAGTTTGTGCCAGTCAGGATTATCAAGGGACTGCTTACCCTTCCGAGCGTCGGGAAGGGTCTGAGACTTCGTCGGGGCGTCAACAGGAACAAAGAGAGGAGATTTCCAATGAACCACCGGACACTCACAGGAAGCTTTGCGATTAGCGCAGTTCTTTTCCTCACCACCGTCTGTTCGCTGAGCAGACTCGCCAAGGCTCAGACTGTTAACGGCGCCTTCCACGGGACTGTGACAGACCCCACCGGCGCCGTCCTTCCAGGCGCAAGCGTCGAGGCGAAAAACCTCGCAACCAACGCAGTCCGGCAAAGCGGGTCGGATGACACTGGGTTTTACACGATCGTCCAGCTTCCTCCGGGCAATTACACGCTGACCGCTTCCAAGACCGGGTTTGCAACGGCTGTCCAATCCAACGTACAATTGCTGGTCAACCAGGATGCGGAGTTGGACTTCACCCTGAAGGTGGGGGCCGTGTCACAAACGATGGACGTGACGGCGGCTCCGCCCGTGCTGCAAGTGGCGGACGCCACAATCAGCCAAGTTATTGGTTCCAAGCAGGTTGTGGACCTCCCGCTTAACGGCCGCCAGTTCACCCAGTTGGTCTTACTAACGCCAGGCGCTGCTCCTAAGGAAACCGGACAGCAGGCGTTCTTCGTGATTCCGATCGGTGGTGGCGGAATCAGTCCCTCCGTCAACGGACAGCGCGGCCAGCAGAATAACTTTACCTTGGACGGTGTGCTGAACAACGCGATCTTCGATAACGCGTGGGCGATCAGCCCACCCCCAGATGCCATTCAGGAGTTTAACGTCCAATCTGAGATAACCGACGCCCAGTTCAGCATCTCGTCAGGCGCCAACGTCAACGTGGTCACAAAGTCCGGGAGCAATCAGTTTCACGGCTCCGTTTGGGAGTTTATCCGCAACGACAAGCTGGACGCCGCTAATTTCTTTGACAATGTCGCGAATCAGAAGAAGCCAGCATTCCGCCAGAATCAATACGGCTTTCAAGCTGGTGGGCCCTTGATGATCCCGCATCTTTACGACGGGCGGGACAAGAAGACCTACGTCTCCGGCTATTGGGAGGGCTATCGATCCAGCAAAGGATTTACGGAGTTCAACAATGTGCCGACAGCAGCCGAACTTGGCGGCGATTTCTCGGGCCTGCTGACCAATAACCAATCTAAGGATTCCAATGGAAATTTCATCTTTGACGCCTTGGGTCGTAAAGTGTTCGACGGCCAGATCTACAACCCTTACAGCACACGACAAGTAACCGCCGGTCAAGTTGACCCGGTGACGGGGTTAGTGGCAACGAGCACCGGTTTGGTCCGGGATCCTTTTTCTGGGAACATAATCACGGGTGTCCCCCTCAACGCCCAAGCTTTGACCTACCTCAAGGCTTTCTACCCATTACCGAATTTCGGTCCGGGCTTTCCGAACTTCACCAAATCGAGCGCCCAAGTCATTTCGAGCGATCAATTCGGTATCCGAGTTGACCATAGCTTTTCCAATGCCGACACTTTGTATGGAAACTACTACTACGCCCAGCCGGATGAGACTTTTCCAACTTCACTCCTGTCCGGTGCCGACGTCTCCAGGAACCACGCTCGCGTCATCGCTCTGGGTTACACGCATTTGTTCAGCCCCACTTTGGTCGGCTCCTTCCATTACGGTTACAACAAAACCGACCACAGCAGATTCATCGGCGGCACGGGCAACCAAGCTCTGTTGGACGCAACAGGTTTGGGGTCCTTTGAACCGGTACGGGACGGCATCCCCATCGTTCCCCAGATCAGTCTGTCCCCGCGCCTGGGTGGTACCGGCCAGTTTGCGATTCCGCTGGGTCCCATCCGGTCGCATCAGTTCGGCGCCGACATCCAGAAGATTCGTGGGTCTCACACCCTCAGCGTGGGCGCCATGCTCTTCCACATCCATAGCTTCGACGACGGCTGGGGCTCATCGATCGGGTTCGACCAGTTCCCGACGGCCGAAACCATCGCCTCCGGCAATGTCTCCTCCACAGGCGATGGCCTTGCCAGTATGCTCCTGAATCTGCCGTCCAGTATCTTCGGCTTCGTGGGGTACACGGGAGCCGACGACAAGACGAACTGGCAGGGTTATTACGTCCAGGACAAGTGGCAAGCGTCAAAGAAGCTCATCGTCCAGATTGGAATCCGTTATGATTACGTACCACCTGCCCATTACAAGAACGACGAAGTCTCCGGCTGGAATCCGGAATGCCCCGTGCCCAACCATGTGCTCACTCCACAGGAGCAAACGTCGCTGATCAACAGTTGCTTCCTGATTCCGATTCCATTTCCGACTCCTCCGGGCTCGGGACCCGCACCCAATCCATCCTGGCCGTTCCCGAATGTGCGCAAGACCTACTTCGATCCGAAGTACAACGGCTGGCAGCCGCGTCTTGGGTTTGCTTACAGTGCCAACCCAAAGACTGTGGTCCGCGGTGCATTTACGGTCTTTACCGATCACAACAACACGCTCGTTCAGGAGTCCCAGGACCCGCGTATTGCCTGGCCGTTTGGCGCGGGCGTTAGCTTCGGTAACCTGAACCACGGACTGGTGAGCTGCCCGAACGCTTCACTAAGCGCCGGCCAGACCTGCTTTAACAATCTGCCAGCCGCCTCCTTGTTCCTGCCGCCTAACAACTACACCCCGGCCCTTGCTTTCGGAGCCACCCCACGTCTGAAGATTCCCTATGCGATGGAGTACAACGTTTCCGTCGAACGGGAAATCACACCCAACCTGACGGGTACAGTGAGCTACGTGGGTACTGGGAGCCGGCACCTTTTCATCCAACCCATGTACAACGCACCGCTCACCCTGGGTCCCAACGCCGTGGCACCTTTCCCGTTCTTCGGACAATTCCCCTGGGACACGAACTCCGGTGTAGCTAGCTACAACTCACTGCAGGTCAAAGTGCAAAAACGCTTCTCGCAGGGAGTTACCTTCCTTGGTTCGTACACATGGTCCAAATGCCTGTCCATCCAGGATGAAGGACAGTCGGGGAGCATCCAGAACCCCTACAACTGGAGCGCGGACAAAGGGGACTGCGACTTTAACATTCCCCACATCTTTGTCTTCAGCTACGCCTATGAACTGCCTATTGGCAAGGGCAGGCACTTCGGCAGCAGCATGAGCGGAGTCGCGAACGCCGTCCTGGGCGGATGGCAGGCCAGCGGGATTACGACGGCTGAGAGTGGTGCGCCGTTCACCGCGAACGTCGGGTTCGACAATGCTCATATCAACCCGTCGAGCGAGAACCAACGAGCCAACCCGGTCCCGGGAGTTCCGCTCCTGCCGTCGGGATTCAAGCAGACCCCCCAGGCCTGGTATAATCCCGCCGCCTTTGCCGTTCCTCCGCCCTACACCTACGGCACCTTGGGTCGGAACACCCTGCGAGGGCCCAAGTTCGGCAACTGGGACTTTGCTTTAATGAAGAACTTCCAGATTACAGAGTCGAAGACTTTTCAATTCCGATCGGAGTTCTTCAACGTTTTTAACAATGTCAACTTCTCGCCCCCGGGCGGCGGATCGAGTGGCGGGTTCAGCACTCTAGGGGGCGAATCCAACACCTCGGTTGGCGCCCCGGGCTTCATGCAGATTTTCAGTGCTGCGGCTGCAAGGGAGATCCAGTTCTCACTCAAGTTTCAGTGGTGAGACACTGAAAGTCTGATGGCGGCGAAGGGTCTCGTACCTCTCCCGAGACGAGACCCTCCGCCTTTTCGCTCTCGGTGAACAATTCTGCACGCCGATCAGTGGTGGTTAGTTTGATGCCGTGGCGGTGTTTACCTCGCCAAATGGCCGTGTAAGGCCGCCCCTACATGAAATTGACCCACCATTGACCGATCCCGGTTCCGGCATCTCAGGTCGTCTGCATGTTACATTGTTACGGAGATGAGCAGTCTGAAGGAGTTGGCAAGAGGCGGTAGCAGCGCCTTGTGGCGTACGTGTTTTGTCGGCCTGACAGTTTCCCTCGCGCTGGTCATACGGGTCACGGCTGCCACACCGACAAACGATAAAGCGCCGGGGCAGTCGCAGCCCGTGGACCATGACCAGGTGGATGCAGCCTATCAGCGGGGAATGAAACTCCTTCAAGAGAAACAGTACGCTGATGCGCTCGAACAGTTTCAGCTCGTCGAAAGGGGCGCTCCACAGAGCCCGCAAGGGCCGAGCGGGGAGGGGATTGCACTCGCGCTGATGGGCAAGCCGCGGGAGGCAATCGAAGCACTGAAGCGAGCGCTGGCGTTGGATCCGACATTTTGGGTGGCGCAGCGAGAGTTGGGGATTGTTTACTGGAGCCAGAATCTCAAGGAAGAGGCAGTCCGAGAGCTCGAGCCTGTCATCACGCTTCATCCAGACGACGGACCTGTTGACGTCATTCTCGGGCAGTACAAGTTCGAGCATGCGGATTATGAGCAAGCGCTCACCTACCTGTCCCGGGTGCCAGGCCAAGTCGGGGCGGACCCGCACCTGTCCTTGATAGCGGCCGAGGCGCAATTAGAGACCGGGCAAACCGCTGAGGCCAGCACGACGCTGAAGCGCCTGGTCGGGCGCACGGGACTGACCAACGAGCACAGTTTCAAACTCGCGTGGCTGCTAGGCCAGGCGAAGCTCTTCAAACCGGCGATCGAGGTGTTCAGGCAGTTGCCGCCGGCCTATCCGGATGAGTTCCGGCGCAACTATGGGATGGCGCTGGCCTACTTCGGCGATGAGCAGTATGACCGCTGTATTGCCACGCTGAATGCGCTCCGGGCGCACGGCAACATGCGCCCAGAGTTGTTCGCTCTCCTAGGTGTTGCAGAAGAGAAGAGCGGGCATACCAAGGAAGCCTATGACGCCTTCGAGCAGGGCATTCTCACGAACCCTGCAGACGCGCAGAACTACTTGAATATTGCGACTTTGGCGTGTGAACACTTGAACTACGACCTTGCGGCCGAGATTCTGACCTCCGGCATCAAGCGGATTCCGAACTCTCATGAATTGTTTTTGAGTCGCGGAATCGCTTACACGTTAAAAGCTCAGTTCGCTCTGGCACAGGGGGACTACAATCGCGCTATCGAGCTGGCACCGTCTGATGCTGGAAGTTACCTGGCGATGGGACTTTCGCAGCTTGAGGCCGGCGACCTCGATGGGGCGGTCCGTTCTTTTGAAAGGTCGTCTGAGCGCGACAGCAAAGATGCGCTTGCTTATTACTTTGTTGCCGAAGCCCTGATCCAGAAAGGCGTTTCTCCGGGGACGGCGACATTCGGCCAAGCGGAACAAGCCACAGATGCGGCTATATCGCTCGATTCCGGCTTCGCTTACGCTTACCGCGATCGTGCCAAGCTCGAGCTCCAGGCCAAGGAAACGGATCGAGCGATTGCCGATCTGGAACGCGCGCGGGCTGCCGACCCGAAGTCGAGCTCCATCGCCTATCTGCTGGGTCAGGCCTATCAGCAGAAGGGCCGAGACTCCGAGGCCAAAGAGTTGTTTGCTCAGGTCGGAGAAGCAGCCGAGCGGGAGGCGCGCGAGTTTCGACGCGACTCCCTGACTCAGACGCTAGTGGTCATTTCGAAAAGCGGCCACTGAGGCGCTAATGAAGGAAAGCCTGCGGTCTGCTGTCAAAAATGCCAGTGCAATCGGCGCCGCAGTAACCTTGCTCTTTGCCATTTGCGGATCACGCACACAATCTGCGGCTGCCTCCCAGCGCTTGTCATGCGTCTCCGCTCTCGAGAAAGGGAAGGACTTGCTCGGTCAGCGGCAGTTCCGGCAGGCGGAAGAATTGCTCGTCAGCGCGAGCAGAAGGTGTCCCGATGTGGCTGAGATCTTCGATACCCTCGGCCTCGCTTACGATTTTGACGGCCATCCCAGCGAAGCGCAGGCGGCCTATCGCAAGGCGATGTCGATCAACCCCCGGACTGCTGGGTTCCACAACAATCTCGCCGCCAGTCTGCTCCGATCGGGAAACCAGGCTGCTGGGATGAAGGAGTTTCAGAAAGCTCTGGGAATCGACCCCACGAACAAGACCGCCAACTTGAATCTCGGAAGCCTTTACCTGGCGACCAAGCAGTACGAGTCCGCCTTGCGCTGTCTCCAAGCAGCGCAGGTCGAGCAATCGCAAGATCCGGTGGCTCTCCTGCAATTGACGGGGGCGTATTTCGGTGCCGGAGATGCTCGAGCTGCGCGCGACACGGCAGGGCGGCTCGCGAAAATCCCATCCCTTCAACCAGCGGTGCACTTCTCGCTGGGTCTCGAGCTGGCTGCCCATGGCGAATACGAACTGGCCGCCCAGCAGTTTGCCGCGATTCCAGCGCCCGACCGCGACGTTGCCGCGGAGCTCAATCTCGGCATGGCCTACTCGAAATTGAGACGTTTTCAGGAGGCGCGCGAGGCGTACGATGACGCGCTCCGCCGGGACCCCTCAAACCCAGACGCCTTTTTGCGCATTGGGCTTGACGCCGCCACCTTGGGAGACAACGTCTCCGCTCTCGACTGGATCACGCAAGCCCACACGAAGTCCCCTGACCGCCCCGATATTTCGTACACGCTCGCGAAGCAACTGATTCGCGTTGGGAACTTTGAGCGCGCTCGAGCTTTGCTCGCATCAGCGCTGGCCGATCATCCTGACGATCCCGGCTTGCGCGAGGCGCAGGGAGACCTCCGCCTGCAGGAGGGCCGCCCGCAGAAGGCGGTGGAGGCTTACCTCCAAGCGCTCCGAGCAGAGCCGGAGCGCGTGAGCGCACGAGTGTCATTGGCTGCGGCTTACGAGCGATTGCGCCAGAGTGACAAGGCGACCAGCGAACTCAAACAGGTTCTTCGCGTCGACCCCCAGAATGCCGCGGCGAAGGCGCGGCTAGGGCATATGGCACTGGACGCGGGTCAGCAAGATGCGGCCAGCAAATGGATCCAAGAGGCCCTCGCCTCAGATCCTAATGACCTGACCGCAAACGAAGATATGGCCGTGCTGCTGGAGCGAGCGGGCAAGCCGGACCAGGCTCAGATGGTACTTGAGAAGCTCGCGAAGCTTGAGCCGACAAATCCCCAGATTCACTACCTGTTGAGCCGTGTCCTTGCCCAGCTCCGCAAACCCGAGGAAGCCAAGGCCGAATTCGAGCTGTCGAAGAAGTTGCAGACGCCGCACGCTCGGCACAGCGAATAACGCCTGCTGCCTCGGAACGCTACAGCCGTGAGGAGATTCATGTTGTACCCGATTTCGGAGGTCCGAAATTTCGTCACCGGACTCGATCATCCGGAAGGTGTCGCGGTGGCCCGCGACGGGACACTCTATGCGGGCGGTGAGGCCGGGCAGGTCTACCGCATTTCGTCCGACGGAAAGAAGACGGAGACTCTGGCCAGAACGGGCGGCTTCTGTCTTGGAGTCACACTCGATCGTCAGGAGAACATTTACATTTGTGACTGTGGAACGCGATCCCTGGTCAAAGTCACGCAAGAGGGCGAGCTCACAGTTGCGGCGGATTCCGCGGATGGCCGACGCTTCGTAAATCCCAACTTCAGTGTGTTCGACTCCCGGGGTAACCTTTACTTCAGTGATTCCGGGGAATGGAAGCAGGCTAACGGCGTTGTTTACTGCCTGGGTGCCGATGGACGAATAAAGCTCTTCGCGCCAGGACCCTTCCATTTTGCGAACGGATTGGCGCTGGACGCAGCCGAGCGGAACCTGTACGTCGTGGAGAGCAATCTGGATCGGGTGGTGCGCATTGAAATCAAGGCGGATGGTACAGCGGGCGCGCCGGAGGTGTTCGCCGAGGGTCTCGCGCGAGTGCCGGATGGGCTCGCGTTCGACGCGGATGGGAACGTCTATGTCACCACCTACGCTTCGAACTCTATTTATCGAGTTTCGACGGACCGAAGTGTGAAGCTGCTATGCCAGGATGTTGAGAATCTTCTCCTGTGTGCGCCAACAAATTGCGCTTTCGGTGGGCCTGACTTCGACCAGCTTTATGTTGGGAATCTAGGCCGCGATCACATTTCCGTGCTCGACCTGAAGATCAAAGGCCAGCCGCTATGGTGTCATCGAGCGTAGAGGGTCACATCGCCGAACGGTTCGAGCCTGACAGCAACTCACGCGGGTCGCCGCTGGGGGTGTGACCCGCCAAGGGAGAAATCGGATGGATTTCAGCGGCAAGGTAGTGGTGATCACGGGTGGCGGCTCGGGCATCGGTCAAGCTTGCGCTCGCGAGTTCGCGGACAGACACGCAGCTGTCGCGGTAGTGGACCGTGATACAAAGGCGGGTGAGCAAACCGTATCCGAACTGCGAAGCAAGAACCAACGTGCCGAATTCTTCCAGGCGGATACGAGTCTTGGCGCCCAAGTGGAATCTCTCGTTCCACAGATCGTTCGCAAGCTCGGAGGCATCGATGTTCTGGTGAACAATGCCGGA
>DASZAI010000074.1:0-8778 GCA_035945295.1 Terriglobia bacterium
GCCGTTTTCACGGATCCCGGGAACGTAGCCTTTGATGTAGCCGGGGTCAGGCGATGGGCCGTCAAAGGGGGGCGTGAAAATCAGAATCAACCCGTCGGGCCGGCGAACCAGGTAACGCTCGACGGCGGCCATGGCGCGCGAAGCTGATCGGCCGTGTCTTTCAGAACCCGTTCAGCGGCACCGCGCCTAACTTGTCCATCGCGGAGAATCTGGCGCTGGCCTCGCGTCGCGGCAGACCGCGGCGGTTGGGATGGTCACTCGGACGACGCGCAACCGCCGCGCTCGAGGAACGAGTCCGCAGCTTGAACATGGGCCTGGAAGACCGGCTGGGCAACCCCGTGCGTCGCCAAATCAAGTCTTGCCGAAAACTCAGCAACTTAAGCCACTGGACCTTCCGGCCGACGTTCGCCAGTAGGGGTGTAGACTTTCCCCATGCTTCGGCTTCCCTTGCGTTTCTTCTGGTGGTTCGCCGCGTTCTTCCGCTCCCACCATGACCTCGCGCTTGAACTTGTCGCCTGGCGTCAGCAATTAGGCGTGCTCAAGCGCAAGAACCCACGCCCGAGGCTGAGCCCGTGGGATCGGCTGTTCTGGGTGACATTCCGGCGGCTCTGGTCGAGGTGGGCCGACGTGCTGATGGTGGTCAAACCTGAGACCGTCGTGAGCTGGCATCGCGCGGGGTTTCGCCTCTACTGGCGCTTTCTTTCCCGCCGAGGCCGGGGTCGGCGTAGAATTATCCCCGAACTTCGTCAACTGATTCAGCGCCTGGCCAGTGAGAATCCAACCTGGGGAGCGCCAAGGATTCATGGCGAACTATTGAAGCTGGGCTTTGACGTCTCTGAGCGTACGGTGTCCCGGTACCTGGCTCGGTTGGGCCGCAGGAGAGTCCTCCACTTCGCTGCCACGGAACCATCCCACGAGCGAGTGGATCTTGCAGCAGATTCGAGAGGCTTTTCCGGAAGCCACTGCACCTCGTTACCTGATCCTCGATCGAAACAGCAAGTACGAAGGAGACGCAACAGAGATGCTCAAGACTTGGGTAGCAAGCTGATTCGAACGGCCTATCGCGGTCCTGGCAAAATGGTGTGGCGGAGCGTTGGGTCGGGAGCTGCCGCAGGGAATTACTGGACCATGTGATCGTTCTCAGCGAGGCTCACCTGCGCAGGCTGGTTCGCGAATATCTCCTCTACTATCATGAGGACCGCATTCACCATGCGCTGAACAAAGACACACCCGACCGAAGACCTGTGGAGCGAAGAAAGGCCGCTCGATGCAGAGTTGTGGCTATGTCTCGCGTCGGCGGACTGCACCATCGGTACACTTGGCATTCCGCCGCGTGAAAGACTGTCGGCGACGAGACCCTTCCTGGTTTGATCTCTACCGACTTCCTGCCCGGGATGCTGTTTCTGCGCATGCGCAGCACTCAAAAATGAGTCTCTGCAAGCGCAGCCCGGAAGAAATCGAGCCATCCACCCAAGATTGAAGACTCCGATTCAGTTTGCGTCAGCTGCGATTTTGGCGACACACACCAGCCTGAACAGCCAAGTTCCATTCAGGGATTCCTCCATCGTGGACGAGCAAGCCGCGGGCCCAGCCTCCGCCGTCCGCGCCGCGGTCAACGGAAGGGCGAGGGAGACGGCCGCACCCCCTTGGCCAATGCTGCTGAGGAATTCCCGTCGGGAGAGTTCAGCCATGACGCGGTCCTCGGGCGGCCTGAGATTGAATCATCCGAAAGAAAGATTGATCCCGGGGACCCGAGTGAGCATCATTTCCCGCCGGCCGCGCGGCTGAGGCAACTCGAGGCCACCCCCGCCCCCATAGGATCTTCGTCCACGGGCTCACCAATAGAACTTAAGAGCGAACTGGATCTGCCGCGGATCGTTCGGACCGTCGCGCAGGCTCGTGATCTGGCCAAAGAAGGCCTTGTTGGTGAAGTCCAAAGAGCTCGGATTGGCGAACTGCGGGTGGTTGGTCAGGTTGAAGAACTCGGAGCGGAACTCCAGGTGCGTGCGCTCCGAAGTCTGAAACGACTTGAAGAGGGAGAAGTCCAGGCGGTGGAAGCCAGGACCGTGGGCCTGGGTGTCGGCGCCGCCGAGGAGTCCGATCCCTGTGAGCTGCGGGCAGCCGGGCGTACTGTCGGGGATCGGCCCCGAGGAGCCCAACTGGCACGGCTGGGTGAAGGCGGCGGGGTTTAACCAATTGTTGACGTTGTGCGGTCCGGCATAGATGTTCTGGCCGGGCACCAGCATGGCGGTGCAGCCAAAATCGGCGGTGGTGCCGACCGGGCAGCCCACGTTAAACGGGAACCCGTCTTGCAGGGTAGTGATCCAGTTGACCGTCCAGCCGCCGATGACCTGGTTCATCGCGCCGCTCGCCGACCGGCCGAATCGCTGGCCCCTACCAAACGGAAGCTGATAAGTACCGCTGAGGTGTACGACGTTGGGGACGTCGATGCCGCACAGCGAGTAGTCGCCTTGTACTCCAAAGCCGGGCAAATAAGGCGCTCGATATCCGGCTGCCGCCTCGAGACCCAGCAGGTTGTAAGAGTCGGTGCGGCACTTCGACCAGGTCCAGTTGGCCAGGAAGTTGATTCCCTGGCTGAATCGCCGCTCGAAGTTAAGCTGCAAAGCGTTGTAATTCCCGTTGCCTTCTGTGGCGATGTAACTCGATCCGCGCCCGAAGTCGGGATAGGGAACGTAGTTCTGCGGATTCGCCCCCGCGGGCAGGATAACGCTGGGCTGGTTGGTTCCGGGACCCGTCTCGCCATGGAGGGAAGTGTTCCCGACGTAGCCGATTTGCACGGTCTGACTGGGCGTGAGCTGGTACTGCACGGCGAGGTTGTACTCGTTGGTGTAGGGAGTCTTGTAACCCAACTGGAGGCCCTCCAGGCCCAATCCTTCGGCGTTGACGAAAATCGGGCTGAGGGGAATGCCGGTCAGTCCGTTCTCCAGGGTGCCCGGCGTGCCGTTGGGATACGTGAGCGGATGTCCCGGGTCCGGGTTGAAGAAGGAGAAGTTGAAGAGGAACGGGTAATTGGACCCGATATCGGGGGACCCGCCGATGTTGGTGAAGCCCGCGTAATAGATGCCGAAACCGGCGCGCACCACCAGCTTGGGGGACGCCTGATAAGCGAAACTAACGCGCGGTGCGAAGTCGTGTAAAGGCGTGTTGGTGAGGCCGGGGACGCCGCTGTAGCCCAGCTTGATGCCGTCCAAAGCCAGGGTGGCGGGGAAGGAGGGCGAGAGCGCCTCATTCTGCCGCTGCGTGGTGATGAGGTATTGGGCCGCCCCCGGCGGTCCGGGGATGAAATTGGCTTGCGCCCCATACTTCTCGACCACCTGCCCGTAGAATTCCCAGCGCAGGCCAAGCTCCACGGTCAGCTTGGGACTCAGTTTCCAGTTGTCCTGAAAGTAGGCGCCGTAGTAGTTGCGGTGGTCGTCGGGCCCAGTGAAGTTCGAGGCGAAAACAGCGTCTGCCCCGCCCACGTTGTCGATCCCGCCCGGCACGGTCGCGGCGGTGGGGGTCAGTAGCAACTGCGCCAGGCCGGTGCTGCCGCCTCCGTTCGACGGGACCTCAGTGTACGTCCCGCCGAAATCGAATTCGCCGCGCGGCCACGCTGGGGCGAACCACGGGAAGCGGAGGTGCTGATACTCGAATCCTCCCTTGAACGTGTGTGAGCCGTAGATCTTGGTCAGGTTCTCGCTCAACTGAAACGTCTCGCTGAACCGCTCGCCGGGCACGAAGGCGGCGGGGCCGAGCGACGCGAGACCGGCTAAGTCAATCTTCGGCAGACCACCGTTCACATCGTTCTGCGGAATCCCCTGGATGCCGAACTGCGCCGGAATCCCCTGCTGTTTGGCGAAAGGCTGGAACTGGCTGGTGGCCAGTCGGCTGTAGCCGACGCGCAGCTCGTTGATGGTCCCGGGTGAGAAGGAGTGGGTTTCGCTCAGCACGGCGCTAACACTGTTGTTGTGAAAGGTATCCTGGGTGAAGCTGCTGCCGTCGGCGAAGCCCTTGAACGGACCAGGAACGAAGTCCGGGTTGTCGGCGTAGCTCAGGCGCCCGAACATCTGGTCCCGCTCGCTGAAGTTGTGATCGATGCGCATGTCAAACTGCTTGGTGTCGTTACGGACGACAGGGTCGGCGGTGAAGTTGTTGAAGATGCCGGGCCCGGTGGGCGCCGGATACAGGTTGAGCAGCTTGACGGCGTTGGGGTCGAGGCGGCCGACAGGAAGCTGATTGCCAGTGAAGGGGTCCCGGACGTAGCCACTGCCGCTCGCCGTGAGGCCCGTCACGGGATCGACCTGGCCTGTCGTTACCGTGCGCGTGGTGGCCGGGTCGAACACCGAGCCGAGCGGGAAGGTGCGCCCCAACAGATCGCTACGCGTGCCGCTCTGGTCGGAAATAAGCTCAGATAGGTCGGTGTAACCGCTGTTGCGTTCGCGTGCGGTCGGCACGGTGGCAACCTGGGGCGCCGCCTGCCGTATCCGCGTCCCCTCGTAGTCGAAAAAGAAGAACGTCTTGTCCTTGCCGTTGTAGACGTGGGGAATGGTGATCGGTCCGCCGATCGCGCCGCCGAACTGGTTTTGCCGGTACTCGCCTTTCTTGACGCCGCCGGAGTTCTCAAAGAAATTGGCGGCGTCAAACTTGTCGTTGCGGACGAACTCCCACAGCGAACCGTGAATCCCGTTGGTGCCTGACTTGATGCTGGCGTTGAGCACCGCGCCACCGGCGCGCCCGAACTCGGCGCTGAAGTTGCTCGTCTGCACCTTGAATTCCTGCAGCGCGTCGATCGGCGGCTTCACCGCGTACGCAGCGCCATTCAGAAAGTCCACCGAGTCGTTGTTGTTGTCGATCCCGTCCAGGATGTAATCGTTGTTGGCGGTCGAGAGTCCGTTGGCGGCGAAGCTTCCGGTGAACTCCATACCGCGGCCGGTGGGCGGTTCCTGCGTGACCCCGGCCGCGAGCTGCGCCAGGAACGTGTAGTTTCGGCCGTTGAGCGGCAGGTCGTTGATCTGACGGGTGTCGGCCACTTGGCCCACCGAGGCGTTCTGGGATTGCAGTTGGACCGGCGCGGCGGTCACCTCGACGGTCTGCGTCAGCGTCCCCGGCTTCAGCGTGAAATCGACCACCACTTGCTGCTGGATGTCCACGGTGACGTGCGATTGGGTGACCTTCTGGAAGCCGACCGCCGCGACCTCGATGGTGTAGGACCCGATCTTGATTGGGGTGAAGATGTAACTTCCCTCGTCCGACGAAGACGTCGTCAGAGTCAAGGCCGTTCCCTCGTTGCTGAGTGTGACCTTGGCACCTGGAATGACCGCACCGGACTCGTCCTTGACGGTACCTAGAATTGCTCCAGTATCGACTTGTGAGTAAGCCGGAACGCTTACGAGAAGACCAAGACCGAAGATCCCGAAGGCCGAAACAACCCACGCAACGCACCTAGTCCTTCCTCGCATAGCCGCAACTCCTTTCCTAGAACACTCGACTTGGTCTAGGTTAACCACCATGAGCGGCGCTCGTTCTCGTCAGCATCAGGTCGGCTCCCTTCGTTCGTCAGCTCGACTTTAGCGCCGGGCACGACCGCGCCGCTCTGATCCTCCACCGTGCCCAGAGTCGCTCGAGAATCAACCTGGGCAAAAGCCGCCGGGCTCCGAGGAGCAACCACGCCACCACTACGGGTCAGAACGGTGAACTAACGGTGCTTCTCCAGTGGATTGCTTAATTCCTGGAATGAATTCAAGCTTTGGGTGCGGTTGACCCGCAAGGGCACTCGAACAGGAACCTCTCGCCTCCCGTGAAAATGACCCGACGCGCACCAGCTACCAAGCTGAACTTGCACGGATCCTTCGTTCTCAGACGACAAGGCTCCGTGAGCGTACACGGACGCTACCGCTTGCCCTTCCCAATGTCAAGAAAAATGTTGGTCCCTCTCCCAGGTTGCAATCCGTGTCTGGGCGGTTGTCACACTTCTGAACCCAGGCGAGAAACAAAACCAAGCACGATTCCCGGCGAGCTGGGGAAGGGCTATCCTTCCGGAACTCCGTCCCGACGGATTTCGCGGAAGAGGTGGAGGTTGGAGCGCATGACAATATGAGGAGTTAGGTAGTAAGTGGGGGGTGTCGCTACCAAAAACTTGATGGCCCCATGCAAAGCGTACGGCTGACGAGAACTGATCCTTCCCGTTCGGCCTCTTCCCTTTCGCGCTCAGGTCACGGCGCTGGTGTCCAAGCGTGCAGATCAGAAGAAGCCGAATTCAGCGGAGGGTTTTCTGTTGCGCCCTTTGGGTCGGCCGTAGCTGAGGGAAACTGAGAGTCTTCCGAAGAGATCGCCCGTTCATGCGGCGCGTCGCTCGTAGCGGTGATGGAGTCCACCGACCTCCGGCAGTTCAACGACTGCCCCCAGCTCCGGCGGTTGAACCGGTCTGGTCTCCGGTGCATCTTTGCCCAGCGCCAAGTGAGTTCGCGAGCGCAGGTAATAGGCGAAATAGAAATTCAGAAGGCGACGCAGAGAAGCCTCGTTGAACACGATGACGTGGTCCAAGCACTCGCGTCGAATCGAGCCTACGAGGCGCTCCGCGTACGGATTTTGCCACGGCGACCGCGGCACCGTGAACACTTCAAGGACGCCCATCCCCCGGACCCTAGTCCAGAACGACTCCCCATAAATCGCGTCGCGGTCTTCGCAGGAGATAGCGGGGAACTCGATCCCAAGGAAGCGCCTCGTGTCCATACTGAAAATCTCGTTCGCATTGAATTGGTTGGTGTTACGTAATGCCATAGGTGACGCGCTGGAACCTGAAGGAGGATGGTAGCGGCACCAGACTCATGCATGGTCGTTAGCGCCAACCTTGGAAGTTTACATCCGCCGAGGTCCTGACGAGGGACATACGAGCCGTGAGAACGAGAGCGTCTAAATTTAGGAGGTGTTGTCCGCTCAATCGTGGCCGACAGCCCCTCGGGTGGCAGTCATCTGGACGCTTGTGTGGGGCGATACACATTCCGTAGTCTGCACAAGTGGTCGAAAAGCGAGTACCAGTTCGGTACCACTTCAGTGTGCTGAGCGTGTCTGAACGTGCCTGTCGGTTGCCAGCCGTGTTGCAAAATCACTGAGTTAGCCCAACTCACCTTGCCTACGAAGCAAGGGGTCGGGTGTTCGAATCACCCCGGGCGTACCAACTAACCCCTTTAGAGAGGCTGTGGAATCCACTTTTGACCGCGATCTCGAGGAGACTCCGCTGTCTTCGGTGTTTTGTCGCGCCGCAAATCCCTAGCGACTTCCCGCCGTTAATCCATCTTTCAACATCGTACGGCTTTCCGGCACAGCACAACCGAACAGGTTCTTTTGCCTCACTGTCCACAGCGTTAGGAGGATGCGTCTGTCCATTAGTTAGTCAGTCCTAGGTCCATCTCCAGGCCATGTGGTCCCACTTAGGTCGAGCATTGCCCGCTAGTCTCCTGTCCCAGTGGTTCGTGACATAATTCAGGCGGGATGGGCAGCAAGCTTGCGCTGGGCATAGCGAGCCATGCTGGCTAGAATCTCGTCGGCCGACCTGGTCCAGACGAAGGGCGTGGGATCTTCGTTGTGGACGGCGATGTACTCGCGGATAGCTGATTCCAAGTCCTTCACACTGCGAAACACGCCACGGCGAATCCGTTTGTTGGTGAGTTCGGCGAACCATCGCTCGACCAGGTTGATCCACGAACCGTACGTGGGTGTGAAGTGGACATGGAACCGTGGACGCTTGGCGAACCACTTTCGGATCATCGCCGTTTTGTGAGTGCCGTAGTTGTCTAAGATGAGATGGACATCCAGGGCGGCAGGCACCTGAGCCTCGATCGCGTCCAGGAACTCGCGAAATTCCACCGAGCGATGGCGGCGATGCAGTTGGCCGATCACGCGGCTGGTCTTCAATTCCAGCGCCGCAAACAGCGAAGTCGTCCCGTGGCGCTGGTAGTCGTGGGTCCACCGCTCAGCCTGACCCGGCCGCATCGGCAGCAGCGGTTGGGTGCGGTCCAGCGCCTGAATCTGGCTCTTCTCGTCCACGCAGAACACCAGAGCGTGATCGGGCGGGTTCATATAGAGGCCCACAATGTCGCGCACTTTCTCGATCAGCAAGGGGTCGGGCGACAATTTGAAAGTGTCGGTGCGATGAGGTTGCAAGCCGAAAGCATGCCAAATCCGGCTGATGGTCATGCGGCTGAGCCCGGTGGCTTGGGCCAAGCCGCGCGTGCTCCAATGCGTCTGTCCGCGCGGTGTGCTTTCCAGGGTCTGAATCACAATCTGCTCGACCTGGGCATCGGTGATTTTGCGGGGCGCGCCGGGTCGCGGCTCGTCATAGAGTCCTTCCAGGCGAGTCTTCAGAAATCGGGAGCGCCACTTGCCCACCATGCCGAGCGAGCAGCGCAGTCTCTTGGCCACGGCGTTGTTCGCCAGCCCCTCGGCGCAGGCCAGCACCACCCGAGCGCGCCGAGCCAGGAGCGGCTGGCTGCGGGCGCGATGGGCCAAAGACAGGAGCCGCTCGCGCTCTTCTGGGGACAAAATCAACGGTTTTCGGGGTCGTCCGGTTCGCATCTAAGCCTCCTTCATCTTAGACGCAAGCCGGGTCATATTAGTTCACTTATTTCTGGGACGAGAGACTAGTGTCGCGTAACTGAAATAGGTGACACGCGGACTCGCTTTCTGGGATTGCGATACGTCCAGTGGAAAGGCTGGGCGTGACGATTATGGAGCCGAATGTAAGCCATGATCTTCTGGGCCAGATCCGGCGCGGACTTG